>JANLQP010000039.1:0-21088 GCA_031367895.1 Hyphomicrobiales bacterium | reverse complement strand
TCGGCGCCATCCACCAGGGGCTCAGGCTCGAGCTGGGAGGCTTGAGGGGGCGGAAAACGCATCGGATCAGTTCGCGGCCGTACTCAGTCACGGCGTTTTGCCTTGCGCCTTCGGATGTTTGCTGCGCATCCGGTGCGTGGATACGGCAAGGCTTGTGCCCGTGGCGTCTCACGATCCACGGGCCGGTTCCTGGTGGGCAACCGAAGGGTCCCCCGCCGCCCGCTGTCTTGCATGCTCTCCCAGCCCCGAGTAAGAGTACGTCCAACTGGAGCATCGGCGTGGCGCTGGACGTCGCATTGGCCTGCTGCACCTTGCTCCAAGCGGCCGCAACGGCTGCCTGTTCAGCCTGTGACGGATGGCAGGCCTGTGACTGTATGGAAAACGCGACCCGGGGGCGCTAGCGCGTTAGACCCATGACAACCGTTGTGATGAAGTTTGGCGGCACCTCGGTCGCCAATGTCGAGCGCATTCGTAATGTCGCCCGCCACGTCAAGCGCGAGGTCGATGCCGGCAACAAGGTTGCGGTCGTGGTATCCGCTATGTCGGGAACCACCAACCAACTCGTCACATGGGTGCGCGAGGCGTCGCTGCTGCACGACGCTCGCGAATACGACGCCATCGTTGCATCAGGCGAAAACATTACCGCCGGCCTGCTCGCCATCGTGTTGCAATCGATGGGCGTCCAAGCGCGCTCCTGGCAAGGCTGGCAGATCCCGATCCTGACCGATCAGGCGCACGGCGCTGCCCGCATCGTCAGCATTGACGGCACACTGTTGCGCGAGCGGCTCGACAGCGGCGAAGTTGCCGTCGTCACCGGCTTTCAAGGCATCGAACCGGAGCGCCAACGGCTTGCCACGCTCGGACGCGGCGGCTCCGACACCAGCGCCGTTGCGATCGCGGTCGCACTGAAGGCCGATCTCTGCGATATCTACACCGACGTCGATGGCGTCTACACCACCGATCCCAGGGTCGTGCCGAAGGCGCGGCGGATGCCGAAGATCTCCTACGAGGAGATGCTGGAAATGGCGTCGCTCGGCTCGAAAGTGCTCCAGACCCGCTCGGTCGAGCTCGCGATGGTGTACCGCATGCGCACGCGCGTGCTCTCGAGCTTTGTGCCGCCGGATCAGATGAAGCCGGTCCGGCCCGACAACTGGGGCGAGATTGGAACTATTGTTTGCGACGAGGAAGAGATCGTGGAAAGCCAAGTTGTCAGCGGCATCGCCTACTCCAAGGACGAAGCCAAGGTCACGCTTCGCAAAATCGCCGACAAACCGGGTGTCGCCGCTCGCATCTTCGGCCCTTTGGCTGAGGCGAACGTCAACGTCGACATGATCGTGCAGAACCTGTCGTCGGACGGCAAACACACCGACATGACGTTCACGGTGCTCGAGTCGGAGTTGCCACGCACCCTGGAAGTACTGAAAAGCGCCCGCCAGGAGATCGGCTATTTCGATGTCGACAGCTCCGCCGACGTCGTCAAAGTCTCGGTTATCGGCATTGGCATGCGCAGCCACGCGGGTGTCGCCGCGCAAATGTTCAAGGCACTGGCGGAGAGGGGCATCAACATTCTCGCCATTACCACCTCCGAGATCAAAATCAGTGTATTGATCAACTCGGCCTATGCCGAGCTTGCCGTACGAACGCTGCACTCCCTCTACGGTCTCGATGCCGACTGAGGGCTGACGCCCGGACGGCAAGAGCCTTTGGCGAGGCATGACTTTCGGCAAGGCAGGGATGGTCTTGCCGCTTGATCGGTGACGCAGGAATTGGCAATCGTCAGCCGTCAGGCAGAGCGACGCCACTCGACAAGAGCGGCCCTTCCTCGGCTAAGCAAGATCTGTGGCGAAGATCCTTGGCCAATGGGCGCGGGCCTCGATTGGGCGTCAGGTGTAGGCTGCTTGACGAAGCACTGGCCGGTCGTGCTGAGTTTACTGAGCAGTCGTAATCTTTCAGTCGGGAAACGAGGAAGCACGCTGAGATGCCCAAGAGACCGATGGACGACGCGAGGATAGGAAAGGTCGAGCCCGCGCTCAGGCCTATCCTGCGTCGTCTGCATGAGATCATGGCCGGCACCGACGACGGGCAAAGCCGCCTCGACAAGATCGTGCGCCTGGTCTCCGGTCTCATGGTTGCCGAGGTCTCGTCCATCTATCTGAAGCGCCAGGATGGCACGCTGGAGCTGTTTGCCACGGAAGGGCTTAATCCCGGCGCCGTGCACAACACAGTCATGAAGCGCGGCGAAGGCCTCGTTGGCCGCTGCGCGGAGCTGAAGCTGCCGGTGAACGAGCCGGAAGCTCAGCAGCATCCGGCCTTCTCCTACCGTCCCGAGACCGGCGAGGAGGTTTACCATTCGTTCCTGGCGGTGCCGATCCTGCGCAGCGGCGAGACCGTCGGCGTGCTCACGGTCCAGAATAAGACGCCACGCGAGTACACCGAAGAAGATGTCGAGGCGCTGCAGACGACCGCGATGGTGCTGGCTGAGCATCTGGGCAGCGGCGCAGTTGCGGGCGCCGGCTCCTTGAACTCCAGTATCAACACGACCGGGACGGTCATCCGAGGGCAGCCGATCTCGGAGGGGATTGCGCTCGGCCATACCGTGCTGCACGAGCCGCGGGTCGCTCTGACGGAGCTGATCGCCAAGGATCCCGCCGCTGAAGCCGTGCGCCTCGACGCCGCGCTGACCGAACTCAAGGCCGCGCTCGACGAGATGATCGAGCAGGGCGAACTGGCCAAGGAAGGTGAACACCGCGACGTGCTCGAAGCCTACCGCATGTTCGCCAACGACCGCGGCTGGCAACGCCGATTGAGCGAGGCAGTCGAATCCGGCCTCACCGCCGAGGCTGCCGTCGAGCAGGTGCAGAACCGCACGCGCTCACGCATGTTGCGGCAGGCTGATCCGTTCTGGCGCGAGCGGCTGCGCGATCTCGACGATCTCTCGGACCGGCTGCTGCGTGTGCTGGCCGGCGCCAAGGAAGGCGCCAATACCCGGCTGGAGTTGCCGAACGACACGATTCTCGTCGCCCGCACCATGGGCGCAGCTGACCTCCTCGACTATGACCGCACCAAGCTCAAGGGCCTGATCATCGAGGACGGTAGCGGCCAGAGCCATGTCGCGATCGTCGCACGTGCCCTCGGTATCGCCGCCGTCGGTCAAGTGCGCGGCATCGTCGAGCGGATCGAGCGCGGCAGCGCCGTCATCATCGATGCCGACACCGGCGAGCTCTATCTGAAACCGACGCCGGAAGTTATCGCCGCTTACGCCGACAAAGCGCGGTTCCGGGCGCGCCGTCAGCACAAGTACAGGGCGCTGCGCGATAAGCCCGCCGTCACCGTCGACGGCGAGACGATCCATCTGCACCTCAATGCCGGCCTGCAGGTCGACCTCGCCCACCTCGAAGAAGCCGGCGCCGACGGTATCGGGCTGTTCCGTACCGAGCTGCAGTTCATGATCGCCGCGTCGTTCCCGCGGCTCGACCGGCAGACCGCTGTCTACCGTGCCGCGATCCTGGAGGCGCGCGGCAAGCCGATCGTGTTTCGCACGCTCGACATCGGCGGCGACAAGGTGTTGCCCTATCTGCATCATGCGCCGGAGGTCAATCCGGCGCTCGGCTGGCGCGGCATCCGCATGTCGCTCGATCGGCGCGCATTGCTGCGCACCCAGGTCCGCGCGTTGATCCGCGCCGCCGGCACCGACCAGCTGCGCATCATGATTCCCATGATCTCCACCATCGAGGAGATCAAAATCGTCCGCGAGATCATCGACCGTGAGCTGGAAATCGTGAAGAAGCGTGACGGCCAAGGCCCGAGCCGGTTCTTCTACGGCATCATGATCGAGGTGCCGGCGCTGCTGTTCCAGCTCGACGAGGTGATGCCGCTCGTCGACTTCGTCTCGATCGGCAGCAACGATCTGATGCAGTATTTCTTCGCTGCCGACCGCGAAAATCCGCGCGTTGCCGACCGATTCGATCCGCTGTCGGCGGCGTTTCTGCGAGTCCTTGCTGCGATCGTGGACGCCGCCCGGCGCCACAACGTCGACGTCACGCTCTGCGGCGAGATCGGTGGCAAGCCACTCGATGCCATCGCCCTGATCGGACTTGGTTTCAGGTCACTGTCGATGGCGCCGGCCAGCATCGGACCGATGAAGGCGATGATCCTTTCTCTGGATGCCGGCCGTGCCCGCGAGCACGTCGCATCGCTTGTCGCACGCGGGCATCCCGCCATCCGCGATGAACTCCGCCGGTTCGCCGAGAACGCGGGTGTTGAAATTTAGCACCTCGCATTAAAATTCATTATCTGTGGATAACTCTCCGTTTGACATTGCACTGGCGCGATCCGACGATCGTTCTCGGGCGAGGGTTTTGCGTATCGGCAACTAGATGCGGATGAAATCGGGCATCTCCGGGGGACAGGCGAAGTACAACCCGGCTCCACCGGGTCGGCTTCACCTCTATGGTATCGACGAGCGTTCGTCGGGCGCTGACCCTGTTCTTGCTGACATTTTCAAAACGATGCGGGCGTCTCTCGGCATGCCGCCGGCGGATGTCGCTCGCCTCCTGCATATGCCGCTCGACGTCCTGGCAAATCTCGAAACCGGTAAAGTACGGGCGCTGCCGCCATTCCCAGAAACGGTGCGCTATATTGCGGATTACGGACGCTTGCTCGATATCGACGTGAAGCCGATCCTGGCCCGCATCAAATCGCAGACGGGTGACCGCGAGCCGCCATTGGTTGCCGCACAGCGTGAAAGTTCTGCCGGACGTTTCGGAGCAGCCCTACAGGCCATGAAGCGGCCGTCGTGGATGACGCGCCAAGCGGACGCCGGCGACAACGGGCCACGTTCACGGTTTGCGAACGCAGCCGCGGCGGCGCCACCGGCGGCTATGACGGTCGGACATCCTGCCAAGGCACCGAGGCTGCCTGCCAAGGCAGCAGCGCTTGACGCTTCTACCATGAAGTCCACGCGATACCGCAGGTCCGTGCGCCGCGGCGGTATGACGGTCGCTGTAGCGGTCGCGCTGTCCGCCGGCATTTGGTCAGCCGCACAGTCTCAATCGACGGTGCTGTTCGCGGCCGTCGACCAATTGCCGTCAGGTCTCGCCCGTAGCATCCGACATGGCATCGATCGGATGGCGATGCGCATGGTGCGCATGGACGACGGCCTGACCTGGGTCGTTGTCAACGATCCGCGTAGCCGCAAGGGCGACAAGCTGCCTATAGGCAAGTCCGGCGGCTGACGCGACAAACCGGTTGACGCGACAAAGGCGCTGCAACTTGTGCAGTCCCTTTCCGGACCGATCCAAAGCGGCCATGTAACCCGGCCGCGTCTGCCCATTTAGTCCTTGGCGCGCTCGACGTACTCGCCGTTGTCCGTTGTCACCACGACGCGCGTGCCGGTGCCGATGTGCGGCGGCACCATGATACGGGCGCCGTTCGCCAGCTTGGCCGGCTTGTAAGACGACGACGCCGTCTGCCCCTTCACCACAGGATCCGCCTCGACGATCTCGAGGATAACGCGCGCCGGCAACTCGATCGCGACGGGGGTGCCCTCGAATAGCTGCACCGAGCAGCTCATGTTCTCCTGCAACCATTGCGCGGAATCACCGAGCAGTTCCTTCGTGATCGAGATCTGCTCGAACGTCACCGGCTCCATGAAATTGAAGCCCATGTCATCTTCGTAGAGATAATTGTAGTTCTTCTCGTCGAGGTACGCCCGCTCCACCGACTCGGTCGTCCGATAGCTCTTGACGATCTTGACGCCGTCCGAGATGCGCCGCATGTCGATGTGCGTCGTCGGCGTGCCCTTGCCCGGCCGGATGCTCTCCGCCTTCAGGACGGTGCACAGCGCGCCCTCGATGTCGAGCACGTTGCCCTTGCGCACTTCACTTGCAATTACCTTCACCACGGTCGTTCTCCGTCGCAATCTCAAGAGGTTGGCAGCACGCATCCGTGGCGCAAATCACAGTGTCGGGCATTCGGCCGGCGCATGAGTTGCCGCTTCATAGCTGCTTCTCGGGCAAAGGCCAAGGGCGGCGCTGGTCGCGGGTTAGTCGTCAACCGGCTTCGAGGTGGGTGCCGATATACGCTTCCTCGATCGCAAAGCCGACTGCGATGCTCGTCAATTCCACGTGCTGGCCTGCCTCCATCACGAAGGGGTTCGAGGGCCAATGCCCGGCCTGGTCCCGCAGCAGCGACTCCGCCCGAACCCGGCTCTGATGCAGCACCAGGATCTCGCGCACCGAGGGAAGCGTCGAATAGGCCCTGACATTCTCCCATGTTTTCGAGGCATTGCCCGGCGAAAGCACCTCGATCAACAGCACCGGCAGCGGCATCATGAACTCGCCTTGCCGATTGGGGGAGCATGTCACCCCGAGATCGGGTATGCGAAAGTTCCAGTCGGCGCCGAGGTGGGGTTGGATGCCCGGTGCCCCGACCACGCGGCACGGACCCTTTCCGGCGCGGAGTCTATTCATCATGATAAAGCCAACGTTCATCATGATCGTGCCGTGCGCATCGCTGGCGGGCGCCATGGCACGGGGCACGCCGTCGACCAGCTCATAGCGCGTGTCGGTGCCGTCTCCCGGCCAGTCGAGAAACTCGGCGACGGTCATCAGCGGCGGCAGTCTCAGTGCGGGTTCGGCCATGGTTCAATCCCAATGCCTGTATTTGGGGTACACTATCACAAATTGCCTCCCCTGCAGCACTGAGCACCAATGACCGATCCCCGCCCCTGGTGGCACAAAGACAAGCACTGCGACCGGCGCCCCTATCTGCTGGCGCGCGGACGCATCAAAGCGGCGATCCGGCGGTGGTTCGAGGCTGACGGCTTCATCGAGGTCGATACCGCCTGCCTGCAGGTTTCGCCGGGCAACGAGGCGCACTTGCACGCGTTCCGAACCGAGTTCCGGACGGAGACTGGGGCTACTCGGCCCTACTACCTGCATACCTCGCCTGAGTTCGCCATGAAGAAGCTGTTGGCGGCCGGCGAGACGCGGATCTTCAGCTTTGCGCCGGTCTTCCGCAACGGCGAGCGCGGGGCCCTGCACAGCCCCGAATTCACGATGCTCGAGTGGTACCGCGCGGGCGAGCCCTACACGCGACTGATGATCGACTGCGTGGCGTTTCTGAAGCTTGCCGCCGAGGCAACCGGGCGTCAAACTTGGTATTG
This sequence comes from Hyphomicrobiales bacterium, assembly GCA_031367895.1. Lineage (GTDB taxonomy): Bacteria > Pseudomonadota > Alphaproteobacteria > Rhizobiales > Hyphomicrobiaceae. The sequence goes on along the minus strand of JANLQP010000039.1, from coordinate 13,923 downwards.
GCGGGAACGCAACGTCACACCCAGTTCGTGGCATGCGCGGACAACGCTGCACCAGGCCTTCCAGCACCACGCCGGCATCGATCTCGCTGCGACCTTCCAGGGCACCGCACCAGACCTCGAAGGCATGCGCAGTGCGGCGCGGCAGATCGGCGTCCGCGTCGCCCCCGACGATACCTGGTCGGACCTCTTCAGCCGCATCCTGGCCGAGCGCATCGAACCGCAGCTCGGCCTTGGCCAGCCGGAGATGCTCACCGAATATCCGACCCACGAGGCGGCGCTCGCGCGGCCGACCGCACATGATCGCCGCGTCGCCGAACGCTTCGAGCTTTACGCCGCCGGAATCGAACTCGCGAACGGGTTCGGCGAACTGACCGACGCCAGCGAGCAGCGCCGCCGTTTCGAGGCCGAGATGGCCGAGAAGCAGCGCGTCTACGGCCGCCGCTATCCGATCGACGAGGACTTCCTGGCGGCACTGGGCGCGATGCCTGAGGCCTCCGGCTGCGCGATGGGCTTTGATCGCCTGGTCATGCTCGCGACCGGCGCCACCCACATCGACCAGGTCCTCTGGACGCCGTTTTAAGTGCGCCTTCGGATGCCCACTCGCGCATCCGGCGCGTAGGTGCGCCTTCGGGCCCACTCGCGCATCCGGCGCGTAGGTGCGCCTTCGGTGATATCTGGAACGGGCGGGCATCCCGCGCAAGGTGCGCAGCTTGCTCTGCATGGCGATGCTGACGGCGCTGGGAGAACTGAAGCTGCACGTCAACTCGGCGCTCAATGACGGCTGCACCGTCGAGGAGATCCAGGAAGTGCTCTATCAGACCGTCGCCTATTGCGGCATACTTGCGACGATCGAGGCCTTCAAAGTCGCGGAAGCCGTGCTTCGCGAGCGCGGGTTGCTCAAATAGCACGCAATCAAGCGCGCGGTTGCAAGTGGGCATGCCGAGGCGCATCTAAAGCCGCGCCGCGCTTGCAATTGACTGGCCCCACCCTTATAGGCTGTGCCCGATGGAGACGTGGCCGAGTGGCTGAAGGCGGCGGTTTGCTAAATCGTTGTACTCAGAAATGGGTACCGTAGGTTCGAATCCTATCGTCTCCGCCAATCTATTAAAATGCCTGATTAATTTCGGTTTTTCCGCACCTCCGGGGTGTTTGCCGCTCGACCTGAGCCGGTGCGAGATGGGTTGGCCGACAATGATGGCGACGGGCAGACGACGAGGTGCGCGCGGATATCGGCCATGACCGCTTCCTTGCTGCGGGCGGAACGTAGCAAGTCGACATCGATTGCGGTTGAATGCACGCCCTCCGCGTGTTCGCCGAGTGCGGCGCCCTGTCCGCTGCCCGACCGAGATCACTTCTGGCACCTGCAGGATCGGGTGCTCGGCGATGCCACCGAGACGGTTCGGCTCGCTGAGCGAAATGCCGGGCGCAACCGTCATGTTGAGCGTAGTCGGCCAGCAATCCGGCGCTGCAGGGCCGAACACCAGCGCCTCGACCCACAAGCACTTCGGGTCCATGAACTGGAACAGCGCCCGAATGGTTGGGATCAGCGATGATCTGGCCGACCAAAACAGCCGTCGATAATGCGCTCGCGAAGGGAAATCAAGTTGCCGTCGACGCTCCGATCACGTCGGACGCGAGCCGGCTCAGGGCGCGTTCACGCAGGACCCGTTTTTCGACGTTTGCGTCGAGCAGCTTCGATATCATTGTCCTAGATCAAGGATCCTGATCGCAATTCGTGGTTAGTGTCACGTTTCATTGCTTCATTCTTTGGTGGAGGCCGCAATGGCAGTCATTGCCATGACGCGCGAGATGGGTACGCTCGGAAAAGACATCGCCTTTGGTTTGGCCGAGACACTCGATCTTCGTATCGTGCATCACGAGTTGGTCGAGCACGATCTTGCGCAGCGGCTCGGCATTCAGGAGAGCGCGGTTCACCACTACCTCGAGGGCAGCGCTTCGATGCTGGAACGCTGGCGGATCGACAAGAAGAAGCTGTCCCGCTTGACGGCCGTCGAGGTCCTTGAGCTTGCGCAGGAAGGCAACGTCATCATCCGAGGCTGGGGCGCGACCGCGCTTCTCAGGGATATCCCGCATGTGCTTCGGGTGCGTATTTGTGCACCCATGCCGTTTCGCGAGAAAGTGATGATGGAGCGCCTCCGAATTAATGACGCAGGCACCGTCCGCCGCGAGATTGAACGAAGCGATGCTGCACACGCGCGGACAATTACGAGCTTTTTCGGGATCGACTGGGAAAATCCGATCCACTACCACTTGGTGATCAATACGGAACAAGTGCCGATTACGGTCAGCGTCCGAGCATTGCGGTTGCTCACCGACGATGCCGCATTCCGCGAATCCGCGGCGACCCGTTCGGCGTTGGCGGACAAACTCGTCGAATGGCGCATTCGTACGGCGTTGGCGGAGCGCGACGGCAACGCCTCGACCTCGCGACTCGAGGTCGACGTCAAAAACGGTTTCGTGATCCTGTCCGGAACGGCCATGCATGCGGGCGTGGCAACGATCGCCGAGCAAATAGTCCGCGATATCCCGGGCGTCGACGACGTTGAAACCCGCATCATGGTGATCCGCGACTTCGGTGGCATCTGAGGCGGATCGAGATTGGCCCGTAACACCCATCATCCCTCAGGTGCGTACGGAAAGGCGCGCCCGTTGATCGCGATCGGCACACCAGTCAGCCCTAACTCGATGCATCCGCGCTGGTCGTCGGGATCTGCGTAACGCTGATCTCAATCTTGACGGTTGGTCGGCGGATCCGTTGAGCGCGTCGAAGGTTGGCCGCCATCGCCTCGGGAACTTTGCGATGCCGTGTCCCTTGCCTCTCCAGTGCGCGAGACGCCGTCGTCGGCCCACGTCAATCCCTTGTAGTTGAAGCCTTCCTCGATCGTCGGCTTGACGATCCTGAAATACGGCGACAGATCGAAGTCGGCCGGCGCATAGAGACTGTGATGCCGAATGTGCAGGATCTCCCGGCGGCTGGAGCGGCTGATGCCTTTCTTGTCGCCCGATGTCGCCTCGATGCGCGGCAGAATTGGATATTGGATCCGACCGAAAGCCTCAGCAATCATGGTGGAGCAGATGGCGCGCGTCGGCTCGCCCGATCCAAGTGCGATCATGCGTCGGCGCCAGCGGGTCGGAACGGGTGGCGTGGGCAGGAGATAGCGGACGAGGTCAACGATATTGCGCATGTCGTACTGAGCGCCGAGCCTCGAAACAAGGAATCGGGTCAACTCCTCAAGGTCGGAATCAGTCAATCCCATCGGTCGGCAAATGCGGGTCGGGTAGCGGTCATACTTGGCAATCGGCGCGGAAATGCACCCTTGGCCAAGGACCACTTCGATCAACGCATCGGGCTCTCCGTTGCCGGGTTTTGGCGCGAGGACATCGCCGACGTAGAACGCTGCGTGAGACCACGTCGATTGCGTCAGGTATTTGATCGCTGTCGAGAGCTTGTTGCCGCCAGCAATCAACAGGACGTCGCCAGAACGCAGCGTGCGGCGTAGCGCATCTGGGTCTGATGGGACGAAGGGCGCATCACTTGGAGCCTCGGATTGCAGGCGCTGCCCAAGCTTGCGGCCGATCCAATCAAGAAGCGTGTCCAACGTTGTCATGGTTGTGTGATCGCATGCTGAGCCGCTCCGGGACCAGCGGAATTGTGCACACAGTGAGCCAACACACGGAAACGACTGCCCGCATTTGAAGCCGGTTCCTGCCGCCACTCGAGAACGATTTCGCCGGGCGCGAGCCTTGACGGCGATCAAGCGATGTCGACGTGGCGTCGGCCGAATGATGCCCAACCGGGCTCGCGCCGGGGAACGATTGATCCCGGTCAACGCGACCGCCGTGCGCGAGGGCTAGGTGACACATGTTCGTAATTGCGTCGCCAACATGCCGTAATGATGGAACCGCAACCGATGGCGTTCGAAACGATCCTGATCAACGCGGAGAGCGAGCAAAGTTTGCCGCGGCTTCTCGACGTCGCCGAGAGCATCGCGGTTCGCCATTTGGCGCTTGTCGTCGGCCTGGCTGTCTTGCCACCGTCGGTCAGCTTGCCGGCAGGCGTTCCCGGCACTCCGGACGTCGTCACATACGACGGACGACGCACTTCCGCTCGCACAGACGCGGAACGTTCGCATCGTGTGTTCGAGCGGATGACTGCGGGAAAGGCCTTTACATCGCAGTGGCGTGTCGACGAGGCGGACGGGCGCAACGCGGTCGACGCGCTGATCGCGCAGAGCCGGCTTGCTGATATGATCGTCAGTAGCAATGTCGGCGAAGACAACTCAGGTGGACGGCCGTTTCATACAGCTGAACGTCTCGTCGTCGAGACGGGGCGTCCTGTGATGCTGGTCCCGAAGAGCGACGTCCCTGCGAGCTGCGGTCGCCGCGTTCTGGTCGCCTGGAATGGTAGCCGCGAGTCAGCCCGCGCTGTTTTCGATGCCTTGCCCCTGTTGCAAACGGCGCAACACGTGAAAGTGCTGCAGGTCGGCACCAGTGAGCGGGCACCGGTGAGTAGCCTCAGCGAATCTGATGTCCGCAGCATGCTGTCGCATCACGGCGTCCGAGCGACCTGCGAAGCGCTGGACTTGCCGCGCGCGAAAGCCGGCGCCGCGCTCCTCTCTGCCGTCAAGGCGGAAAACGCCGACTTGCTGGTGATGGGCGGCTATGGCCACTGGCGGTTCCGCGAGCTCGTCCTTGGCGGTGCAACGCATCACGTGCTGCGCCACATGACCGTCCCCGTGCTGATGTCGCACTGAGAATTAAACATGGAGATCCGCCGTCCATGACGATCGCACAACAGTCCGTAGCGCATGATCAAGTCGAGACCGTCGCGTTTCTGAGTTCGCCGACGGCCTATGCTGGGCGCCCAAGACGCGTCGAGCGCCATGAAACGCACGGGGCTTACGTGTTCGTGGCCGGCGCCGAGGCTTACAAGATCAAGCGCGCGGTGCGTTTTGCGTACATGGATTTTTCAACCCTCGAACGTCGCCGCCTGATGCTCGAGCGCGAGTTTACGATCAACCAGAGATTTGCGCCTGAAATTTATCTAGGAGTGACGCCGATCACGCGCGAGACCGATGGCAGGCTCCGAATCGGAGGGACCGGTGCCGTCGTCGAATGGGCATTGCGCATGCGTGCCTTCCCACAAGATCAGCTGCTGAGCGACATTGCGGATAACAAGCGACTGACGCCTGCCATTTGCCATCGCCTCGCAGATGCCGTGTTCGAAAGTCATGGCCATGCGCACGAAGTCCCGCATGAGCACGGCGCAACGGACATGGTCAAAACGGTCATTGACGTCGCGGACGGTTTGGCCGCCGTCAAGAGCCTGCATGCTCCTGACGCCCATGCGTTTCGCGACCAGGCGCAATCTGCCGTACGACGCGCTGCTGTCTGTCTCGATGCGCGCAATCGCGCCGGGTTCGTGCGCCGTTGCCATGGCGATCTGCACCTGAGCAACATCGTGCTCTGGAATGGGATCCCCACCTTGTTCGACGCGATCGAGTTCGACGACCAAATCGCCACCGTCGATACGCTCTATGACCTCGCATTTCTGCTGATGGATCTGGATCACCACGGTCTGCGGGCCGAGGCCAACGTCGTTCTCAACCGATATCTGTCGCGGTCTGGCGTCGAGTTGGACTTGGAGGGGCTCGTCGCCATGCCCCTGTTTCTGGCTCTTCGAAGCGCGGTTCGCAGCATGGTTCATGCACAGCGGGCGGCACAGTCCAACAGCCGGGCAACTGCTGAGAAGCAGATTGCGACCTCCTATCTCGTCCATGCACTTGCGTACCTCAATCCGGCCGAACCGCGATTGGTCGCGATCGGTGGCCTCTCCGGTACCGGTAAGTCGACGCTGGCGGCAGCGATCGCGCCGCACCTCGACCCAGCACCTGGCGCTATTCATTTGCGCTCCGATCTCGAGCGCAAAGCCATGTTCGGCGTGCCGTTTACCGAACGATTGCCACCCGACAGCTACACCCGCGAAACGAGCGCACGCGTCTATGATCGGCTCTTTCGGAAAGCGCGGATCGCGCTTGCCGCTGGCCAGTCCGTCGTCATGGACGCCGTGTTCGCAAAACCCGACGTGCGCGAGACGATCGCCGACATCGCGTCGGACCTCAGGGTTCCCTGCACCGGCTTTTGGCTGACGGCGCCCCGCGACGTCCTGCTGAAGCGCGTAGCGGCACGGACAGGCGACGCATCCGATGCGACGCCAACAGTCGTTGAACGACAACTCACGCAAGACATCGGGCCGATGGCCTGGTTCACAGTCGATTCCGGCGGATCGCGCGCGGCCATCGCGCGTGCTGTCTGCGCGACATTAGGCGTTTCGGCGATACAGGTTGTGGCGCCATGACGATCCGCAACTTCGACAGGTTGTTGGCATCGAAGTCGGTCGCCCTGATCGGCGGCCAAACCACGGGCGGCCCGGCCCAGGCGGCTTGAGCCATCCCCACCTCCTGCTTTGCCAAATGGCCCTGATGCTGACACCCGGTTCCAGGGCTTTGTCGTTCACGACGTGGGACCGGCATCCCGGACCTGGCGTTTGTTACAATCTCTTACAATTGTGAACATGGCCGCCACACGGCGTGAACAGCGGACTGGTTTTCTTGGGAAATCGAACGACGAAACGCGATGCCAACCACAGGGATGCCACATGCTTGCCACCGCCTTTGCCGCACCCACCGAGTTAACTCAAGCTACCGTTGGTGGCGCCTCGACCACCTCTCGCAGGCCCGCCGCTCGGCAGACAAATGGCCTGACCGACGGTTTGGCCGCCGGTCCCGCCCGCACGATCGATGCGCGCGAACATCTCTTTTGTGAGGGCGACCGCGCCACGCACGTTTATCTAGTGGAAGCAGGGCATGTTTGCATCTCCCGGTTGCTCCCGGACGGCCGTCGGCAGGTGATCGACTTCGCCTATCCCGGCGACATCATTGGGCTCGGCGCGCTCGACACGCACGCAACGAGCGCACAGGCAACCACGAAGACACGCTTGCGCTGCATTCCGATCGCGACGCTGCACGACGTCGCCGCCCGCAATGCCGGGCTCGGCCGCAAGCTCTATGAAGCGCTGTCGCACGAGCTGCTGGCCGCGCGCGAGCATCTCTTCACCGTCAGCCAGTGCACGGCCGCTGAACGTGTTGCAGCCTTCCTGCTAGCGCTGTCGCGCCGCAATGCCCGCCGTGGCGAGAACCCGACCGAGATCGTGCTGCCGATGACGCGCAACGATATTGCAGATTTTCTCGGGCTCACCATCGAGACGATCAGCCGGACATTCTCGAAGTTCCGCGCCGACGGCCTGATCGAGCTGGAGCATTGCATCCTGGTCACGTTGCTCGATGCCGATGGGTTGGCCGACGTGGCCCGCGGCGCGGGCGCTAGTGTCCCGTCTCGCAATTACCGACCAACTTGCAGAGGCCTCTCTCGGTAATTGCGAGGCATTAGGCACACCTGGAAGATCATCGACGTAGTGTGGTGTTGATCCCGCAATTGCCGCCTGAGAGATTGCCGCGAGTTCTGATCGGCAATTGCGGGACACCACACTGGTGGCAAATGAATGTCGCGTTGGTGCCGCGCACCTTCCCTGCGCAGCACCCGCGCCGGCAGGTGTCCCGGCCACAATGGCCGGCCTCGTCCCCTCCCCCCGGAGGTTGGCCTTGCCAGGGCACTTGCCGGCGCACCCTCTAGATCTCGAAGACAAGGGCCACAGCCATGAGCATCAAGACCATCCTGCTACATGTGAATGACGAGCGCCGGGTTGCTGGTCTCGTCGATGCCGCAGCGCAACTGGCGACGCGGTACGAGGCGCACCTGATCGGCCTCTATGTGATGCCGCCGGTTCCGACATTGGGCGCGACGTCGATGGGCGCCAGTTTGATCAAGAGCGGATTGGCCCAATTCCGCGAAGAAGCCAAGCGCGTACAAATAGCGTTCGAAGCTGCCTGCAAGGGCCGCCCGTTTGTTGCGGAATGGCGGCTGGTCGATCCGAGATTTCAAGGCGTCGCCGAGACCGTCATGGACCACGGCCACGCGGCGGATCTCATCATTGCCGGTCAGCGTGATCGGAGTTTCGATTTCACGCATCTACTCGATGTGCCGGAGCGGCTTGCGATCGAAAGCGGCCGTCCCACGCTGATTGTGCCGCATGCCGGACGGTTCGCAAGTTTCGGCAAGCGCGTCACCGTTGCCTGGAATGGCCGGCGGGAGGCAGCGCGTGCCGTGTTCGATGCACTGCCGTTGCTGAAGGCCGCCGACAACGTCCGCATCGTCTGGGTCAATCCGCAGAAGGAGCCGGGCAAGTCAGGCGACTTGCCGACAGCCGAGATCGCATCGGCTCTGGCGCGGCACGGTGTCAAGTGCGAAGCATCGAGCACCACCGCAACCGATATCCGAGTCGGCGATGTGCTGCTCTCTGGGTTGACCGACGACGGCTCGGATCTGCTGGTGATGGGCGCCTACGGCCACTCGCGGTTGAGCGAGTTCGTGTTCGGCGGCGCCACGCGGCACGTCCTCGACCACATGACCGTGCCGGTGCTGATGTCGCACTGAGCGGCGCAAGACGTGAGCCAAGCGATGATCGATATTGTTGTGACGGAGAGGCGTGTGGCCGCATCATCGAAGCCCGAGCTGGTGCGCGCGCTCAATCTCCCGCTAACTGTGTTGTTCGGTCTCGGTGTCACCGTCGGCGCCGGAATTTACGTGCTGATCGGCGCCACGGCCGGGCGCGCCGGCATGCACGCGCCCCTGGCGTTTTTGCTCGCGGCTGTCGTGATGGCACCGACGGCCGCAACCTTTGCCGAGTTGGCGTCACGGATGCCGGTCAGTGCCGGCGAAGCTGCCTACGTGAAAGCAGGATTCGGCTCGGAGAACTTGGCGCGCCTCGTCGGCCTGATGGTGATCGTTGTTGGGATCATCTCGGCAGCAGCCATCGCCAAGGGGAGCGCCGGCTACATCCGCGAACTCGTCACGTTGCCGACCAACATCATCCTCGTCGGTGTCATTCTACTGATGGGTTTGATCGCCGCCTGGGGGATACTGGAGTCGATGGTCATCGCCGGGATGATGACGCTGATCGAGATTGGCGGCTTATTAGCCATCATCTTCGCCGGCGCGACGAACTCCCCGGACCTCGTCGCACGCTTGCCGGAGATCTGGACAGGCTTCGGCAGTGTCGCGTCCATTACGGGTGTCCTCTCGGCGTCACTGCTGGCGTTCTTTGCGTTCATCGGCTTCGAGGGATTGGCCAACATCGCCGAGGAGGTCAAGAACCCACGGCGAGTGTTGCCCAAGGCAATCTTTTTGACGTTGGCGATTTCGACGCTGTTCTACATGGCCGTCGTCTGGATCGCGTTGATCGCCGTGCCCCGCGCCGAGTTGGCTGCCTCGCATGCGCCGTTGAGCCTCGTGTTCGAGCGTGTGACGGGCGCGCCTGCGATCGTGATCAGCGCCGTCGCCGTCGTCGCCACGATCAACGGCATCATCGCCCAGATGGTGATGGCGTCGCGCGTAATCTTCGGCATGGCCGACCGCAATCTCCTGCCTCCCTTCTTCGCCGTCGTGAACCCAGTGACGCGAACACCGCTCAACGCGACCGTCGTGGTCGTTGCGATCGTTCTACTTCTCGCGCTCGCGTTTCCGCTCCACAAGCTGGCCGAGTTTACGGCACTGCTGACGTTGATCATCTTCGCTCTGGTCAACGCCGCCCTCGTCATGCTGAAACGGCGCGGCGCGCCGGCACCGGTCAATGCCTTCGTTGTTCCCAAGGCCGTGCCCGTGACCGGTTGCCTGCTCTGCGTCGCGCTGCTGATCGGCGCGCTCTTCAGCTAGTGCGGCAGTTCGGAAGTTCGCGTTCACTTTGCTGCAACCTCAACGCGCGAACGCCCGTGACGCCACACTAGGCCAACGTTTCTCTGCTCTAGTGTCCATATCGTTCGCGAAGTTCGGACAGCGGAGGCACCAGGTGATGACGAACTTTCGCGAACGGGATACTCGAGCGCAGACATTCTCTCACGCACTGTTACAGAGCCGGCGCAAGCCTGTGACGCTGCCAGACTACGTATTGGATCATCAGGGAGATGCGAGCCATGATGTACAAAACCATCCTGCTGCACTTGCACGATATCCGTCGCGCGGAACTCCTGCTGCAGGCCGCGGTGCCGCTCGCGCGGGACATGAACGCGCATCTGACGGCGCTCGCCGTCGTGCCGCCCTATATCGTGGTGCCCGGCATGGACAGCGCCACCAGCGTCACCATCGACGAGCACCGCGATCTCTATCGCGCGGAGATGGCCAAATTGAAAACGGCCTTCGCGGATGCAACCGCTGGGCAGCCCTTGCAGACCGAGTGGCGCGAAGCCGATGCTGGTTTCAATACGGTCGCCGGCGCCATTATCGATCACGGTCGTTGCGCCGATCTCATCATCGCCAGCCAAGCCGATCCCAAGTGGGTGAATTCGTCCTTGTTCGAGGATCCGGTTCGCCTCGCCATGGAAAGCGGCCGCCCGGTGTTGATCGTGCCAAACGACGGCCGCATGTCGTTGCCGCCGAAGCGTGTGACGGTCGCATGGAATGGACGCCGCGAGGCCGCCCGCGCCGTGTTCGACGCGATGCCGCTGCTACAGCGCGCCAAGGACGTGAACATCGTCTGGATCAATCCTGAGCAGGAACACCCGCGTGTCGGCGACCTCCCCACGGCCGAGATCTGCGCCGCGCTCTCGCGCCACGGCGTGAAAGCGCAGGGCTCGCAGGCATCAGCTATCGGCGCCGATGTTGGGCCCGAGCTGCTGCGCCAAGCCAGCGTATTCGGCTCGGATCTTTTGGTCATGGGCTGCTACGGCCATTCGCGATTGCGTGAGTTCATCCTCGGCGGTGCGTCGCTCTATGCGCTTCGCCATATGAGTTTACCGATCCTGATGTCGCACTGATCCCAAACCATGGAGCATGTCATGTCACTAAAACGCATTCGCCTCGACCTCGCCCGCGATCATGACTTTCCCAATGGCAGCCACGAGCGCGGCTATGACTTCATCGCCCCGGTCGACGATCAGGGCCATCTCAACGCAACCGAATGGCGCGAGCTGCGCGAACGTTGCCGCGTCAGGCGGTTCTGGGCGGGGCAGCCCGACGAGATCGGGCATCTCGTGCACAAGCGCGGGGGCAGTCAAGGTGCCACGTGGGCGTTCGACTACAACCTGAAGTCGGGTGCGGACGACGAGCCGGGCTTCAAGCTCGACCAGCATCGACTGACCCCGGGCGAGTACGTCTCCATCACCGAGCATGACGGTGTGCAGCGCACGTTCTTCATCAAGTCCGTCGTCGATCTCGATTGAGTGCAGCCGGGTCGCGGCGGCAGCGTCCGGGGAGTTCTGTCAACACGGGTGAACGCCATGTCTAATGAAAAGACCCTGATCGAAGCCAAGCGGCACGTTGCGGCGCTGAAGGGCTTCTACATCCACTTGATCGTTTTCCTTTGCGTCAGCGCCGGTCTCATCGCCGTCAACATGGCGACCAAAACCGACTGGTGGGCGCAATGGCCGTTGCTCGGCTGGGGTGTCGGCGTTCTCGGCCACGCCGTCGGCGTATTCTCTCCGGTCAGCCTGTTCGGCAAGGACTGGGAGGAACGGAAGATCAAACAGCACATGACAAGACAGGGCCATGCGCCCGACGCGCCGAAATCTGTTGGATCGGCAACCGAGACACGTACGCTATGACGCCAAAGAGTGCGACACGCGCGCGGCGACGTCGTCGAACGCGACGGATCGCGTGAACATGAGCCACTGCCATGGAACACTATCAATGCATCGTCGCGGTCTTCGATGACTGGGACGCGCTCCGAACTGCCCTGGCGAGTTTGACGCCCGCGAGAATTGGATCTTCTGGCGCTGTGCTCCACGCGCGGGACAGCATGTCACCGACCGAACCGATTCCAGAATTGTCGCGCGAGATGACCGACTTGAGTTTTGCCGGCGCCGCCTGTGTTCGATGCACCACTGGCAGGTTGGCGAGGGATCTACAGGCTTTCTCCGACGGCGGCGCCGATTCTGTCGGCATCGCCGTTCGCGGCTGGCTCGGCGACGGTCTGGCGCGCGAGCTGCAGCGGCATATCGATCATGGACGCCTCGTCTTGTGGCTGGAGCCCACGACACCTGATGACTGCGATGCCGCGTGCGCTCAATTGGCCCGTGCCAGTCCGCACCTCGTCGGTGTCTGCGAGATCTTTCGCCAACCGTAGGGTGGACTGCCCTGGGTCAGGGCCAGATCTTCCATGGCTCGAGGTCAAGCACGTCGTGCGCAGATGATCGCCCGCGTCGTGGCGAAGCACGTCTGCGGCATTGATCGACCGCTGTCATGCGCTCGTCGGAATCGGCCCAGCCTCGTGCCATAATTCCGCCTGTTGTTTAGGTCACGGCATTACATTGCTACAGGCACCATCGTTGTTCGGCGGAGTACGAATCACGTGTCCTTGGTCTAATAGCTGTATTCCACGAGTTGTCCATCTCGCGGCTGGAGACATGCATGACAGTGCCGAGGCTCTCACGGTTTTTGGTTCTCGTTGCAATGACATTGTTGCCATTGGGCACGATTTGGGCGCAGCCGATGCAAAAGCGCATTGGGCTTGTAATCGGCAACGGCGATTACAAGGCCGGCGGCCTGCCGACCGCGGCAAATGACGCCGGGCTCCTTGCTCAGACGCTGCAAGCCGCCGGATTTGACGTGATCGGTGCGCGAGACCTCGACGGCGACGCGATGCGCCAAACATTCCGCGATTTTGTCGAGAAGGTCTCCGCTGCCGGTCCTGATGCGGTGGCCTTTATCTATCTTGCGGGCTATGGCCTGCAACTCGAAGGCGAGAACTACTTCGTACCAGTGGATGCACGAATTGGAAAGGATCTGGATGTGCCCATTCAGGCGCTCCGGCTCAACGATTATTTGCGCCCGCTCGGCGCGCTCGGGGCGAAGGCGGTTGTCGTCGTCTTGGATACGGCGCGCGATAGCCCGTTCGCGAAATCTGGACAGCCCCTGGCGGGCGGCATGGCGCTTGTCGAGCCGACGCCCGGTGTCATGATCGCATTCAATGCAGCGCCCGGTACGATTGCGCCAGACTCAGAGCCACCGTACGGGGTCTATGCACAAGCCCTCGCCGAGATGATACGTGAGGGAGGGCTACCCCTTGCGACGGTGTTCGATCGGGTGCGCCTCAGGGTGAACGACTTGACGGGCGGCTCAGTCATTCCGTGGCATGCGAGCAAAGTCCAGACGCCATTTGTATTCTTCGAGCGTGCCCCCGACGCGCCCGTCCTCGAGGCCTCTCATCTGATATCCTCGGCGCGGAGTGACCGTCCCCTTCGCGAGTTCAGTGCCGAGGACGCCTATCATGCAGCATTGGAGCGCGACACGCTCCGTGGCTATCTCGAGTTCCTGGATGTTTATCCGGAGCACCCGCTGGCGCGACGAGTTCGCGGCATCGTCGCGGCACGTCGTGAAGCCATCACGTGGCGGCGGAGCCGCGAAGCCGACACGCCTGAAGCCTATTGGTCCTACCTTGACCGTTATCCGAACGGCCCTCACGCGTATGACGCGCGCCGCCGACTGAGCTATCTGACAGCGCCACCGGTGCCGCCGCCCACGTACGTGGCTTTCGATTATGGCATGGCTCCGCCGCCGCGCGATGAGATCGTGTTTATCGAGCGCCGGGTCGTCTTTTTCGGCGATCCATTTTACCGCTTCGCGCCGCCTCCTCTGTCGCCAGTTTTCTTTTTGCCGCCACCGCCGTCGCCATTCTTCTTCCCGCCGCCGCCACCATCGGTCGGCCTCTTCATCCTGCCGGCGCCAGTATTTGTGGCGATACCGCTTTACGTGCGGCCACCGGCCTACGTGGCCCCACCGCCCGACAATGTC
>JANLQP010000009.1:0-56290 GCA_031367895.1 Hyphomicrobiales bacterium | reverse complement strand
CTCTTCCGCCGGTCTCCGCCGGTTGCTATACCGCCCCATGACTGCAGACGGTCAAGACACGGCCAGTCCTAGGGAGTGCCACGCATGTCGATCATGAAGCTCGGGATCATGGGCGCCGCCGGGCGCATGGGGCGGACACTCGCGGGCGTCATCCACGGCATGGACGGGTGCACGATTGCCGGCGCGATCGAACCACCGGGCTCGCTGGCGATCGGCCAAGACATCGGGCTGCTCGCCGGGCTCGGCAAGGTCGGCGTCGTGATCACCGACGATCCCTTGGAGATGGTCGCCAAGGTCGACGGAATCCTGGACTTCACGATACCAAAAGCCTCGACCGAGTTCGCCGGCCTCGCCGCCAACGCCCGCATCGTGCACGTGATCGGCACCACCGGCCACAGCGAGGCCGAGATGGCGGCGATCAAGGCCGCTGCCCGCCATGCGACGATCATCAAGGCCGGCAACATGAGCCTCGGGGTCAACCTGCTGACGGCGGTGACGAAGAAGGTCGCGGAAGCGCTCGACGAGGACTACGACATCGAGGTGTTGGAGATGCACCACAAGCACAAGATCGACGCGCCTTCGGGAACGGCGCTGATGCTCGGCCAAGCCGCCGCCGAGGGCCGCAAGATCGCTTTGCGGGACCGCAGCGTTCGCGTCCGCGACGGGCATACGGGTGAGCGCAAGCGCGGCGACATCGGCTTTGCGACCTTGCGCGGCGGCAACGTCGTCGGCGAGCACAGCGTCATCTTTGCGACCGAAGGGGAGCGGATCGTCATCAGTCACATCGCCACGGATCGCGGCATCTTCGCGCGCGGCGCCGTCAAGGCCGCACTGTGGGGCCGCGGCAAGGGGCCGGGGATGTTCTCGATGATGGATGTGTTGGGGATGTGAAGGGTCGTGCAGTAGGGACTAGGGATCAGGAATCAGGGAAAAGTAAGGGATCAGGGACCAGGGACAAATAAAGGGTGCGACGGGGTATAGGCATCTGCACTCCCCCATCTTGTCCCTCGTACCTTTGTCCCTGCCTTCGAACAAGGACACGCAAATGCAGAACGTGCTCGTGCTCGTGCGCCACGGCGAAAGCGAATGGAACAAGCTCAACCTGTTCACCGGCTGGAAAGACCCCGGCCTCACGGAAAAGGGCATCGCCGAGGCGAAGAAGGCCGGGCAGCTGCTCAAGGCGCAGGGCCTGAAGTTCGACCTCGCCTATACCAGCGTCTTGACGCGCGCGCAGCACACGCTCCGGCTGATCCTCGCTGAGCTCGGCCAGACCGGCCTGCCGACCACCTTCGACCAGAAGCTCAACGAGCGCGACTACGGCGATCTCTCCGGCCTCAACAAGGATGACGCACGCAAACGCTGGGGCGAGGAGCAGGTGCTGATCTGGCGCCGCAGCTACGACGTGCCGCCGCCCGGCGGCGAGAGCCTGAAGGACACCGCCGTCCGCGTGCTGCCGTACTACGACGCGAAAATCTGGCCCGATGTGAAGTCCGGCAAGAACGTCATCGTCGCCGCGCACGGCAACTCGCTGCGCGCGCTGATTATGAAGCTCGAAGGCCTGACGCCCGACCAGATCCTGAAGCGCGAGTTGGCGACGGGCGTGCCGATCGTCTACCGCCTGAACAGCGACGGCACCGTGGCGAGCCACCAGGATCTGACAGGCTGATCGGGAGATCGCCAGGTAAACAGCGACAGGAAAAAGAGAGGGAGGGGCATGGCCATCACCGAGATCACGGAAGCAAAGCCGGCCGAGGACCATCGCTCCAGGTGGATCGGCGTCTACGTCGGGGTTCTCGCGACCCTGCTCGCCATCTGCACCATGGGCGGCGGCAACGCGACCAAGGACGCGACACGCTCCAACATCGAGGCCACCAACACCTGGGCGTTCTTCCAGTCGAAGAACACGCGCCGCACCGTGCTGTCCGTCGCGGCGGATGATCTCGATCTAATGTTGAAAGCCACTCCGGGTGTGCCGGAGGACGCACGCAAAGCCGTCGAGGAGAAGATCAAGACGTATCGCGCCGAAATCGTCAGATTCACCAGCGACAAAGAAAAGAACGAAGGCCTGGACGAGCTATGGGTCAAGGCTAAGGAGCTCGAAAAAGAGCGCGATGTGGCGCTGCGCAGAGATCCATACTTCGACCTCGCGCAGGCACTCCTGCAGATCGGGATCGTTCTGGCCTCGGTAGCGCTGATCGCGAGTGCCGACTTCCTGATCTACCTGAGCCTGATGGTCGGCGCCCTCGGTTCACTGCTGATGTTGAACGGTTTCACACTCCTCTTGAAGATGCCGTTTCTCGGTTAACGGCGCCGGCAACCGTCCGTCGCTTGCGCATTTTCAGCGCAGGCCGATTGTCGCGGCAACGTCGGGGGCGCCGGCCAGTCGGCAGACGATCCGAGTCGCCCGGCAACGAGGCAAGCTCCTGCTTGAGCATGTCGAGGCTCGATCGCGCCAGCCTCCGGGCGATGAGCGTGTGCACGGGCGAAAAAATTGCGCGCAGGGGTGCGGCCGCCACGTTTCACCCCCACATAGGTGCGATCAAGACGTGTCGGATGCCGCATTGTGCCTGGGAGGGCTTACATGCTCTGTAGTTCAGTCGATCGTCACGCCAGCAATCGCCACGGCAGCCGCCGACGTCTCACGCGCGCCGTGGTACTGGCAGTGGCGGCACTCGGCTTGGCGCCCCTTGCCGCCGATGCCCAGGATATCAACACGGGTGATGCAACCGGCGCCTATCATGCGACGTTCTGCCCGAAGGTCGAAGGTGAGCTGAAACAGGCGCGCTTTGCCTATGCCTGCAAGACCTCGGCCGGCACGCTCGAGAACCTGAAACGCGTCATCGCCGAGCCACGCCAGATCGGCTTCGGCCAGCTCGACCTGCTGGCACTCGAAGGCGTTATGGAGGGCCAGCCGGCGCCGATCACGGTCATGCGCCGCAACGATGCGCGCGAATGCCTGTTCGCCGTGACACGCAACAAGGACATCAACGCGTATGGCGATCTCGCGGCGAACGCGGGGAAGCTCCGCTTCATCCTGCCGCCGGCCGATAGCGGCAGCGCCGGAACCTTCCGTTACTTGAAGAAAATCGATGCCGAGGGCCTTGGCCGGTCAAACCAGCCGACGCACGCAGCCAGCACCGACGAAGCCATCCGGCAGGCACTGGCCGCCGACGATACCGTGACGCTGTTCGTGCAGTTCCCCGATCCCGACAACGCTCGCTTCAAGCTGGTCTCGGAACTCGGTGGCCACTTCGTGCCGGTCATCGACCGCGCGATCCTGCGCCCGCAGGTGGCGGGCGAGAAGATCTACTTTGCCGAGGAAACCCAGGTCGCCAACGCCACCTGGTCGAAGTCGGGCGCCAAGGTCGTCACCGCTTGCACGCCGATGACGATTTTTACCGGCGCGGTGGAGCGCGTCTCCGGCGACAAGGCGCAGCAGGACCACAAGGACCTGATTGCGACCGTACGCGCGCTGAAACCTGAGGCGCTACTGCCGGCGGAAAGCACGTTTGCTCGCTGGCTGCGGCGCTCCAAGGAGATCACAGGTGCCAGCACTGAGCAGCTGCTGAAACTCTCGGAAGAAGCACGCGAGAAGGCCAAGCCGATGCTCGAGCGCGCCAAGGATATGGGCGAGAAGGCGATGGAGGCCACCAAGCCTGCCCTCGACAAGGCGACCGAGTTGGGCAAGCAGGCCATCGAGAAGGCCAAGAAAGAGGCCGAAGAGCTGATGAAGGGCGGGAAAACAGCGCCGGCCGAGGAAAAGAAATAGGTCAGGTTTCGGCATCAGCTATCAGCAGCAAGGGCGCGACGAGGAACAGTGGGCGCATTGCGATCCCCTTTCTCGTCCCTGCCTGAGACCTCGCACCTCGAGGTACGTGAAACCACCGTCTCGACATTTGCTTGACTGAGACGCGAAGCTCCACTATCAGACGAACTCCGCGCCGCCTGCCAAGGGTTGCGCGCTGCGCGGGCGTAGCTCAGCTGGTTAGAGCGCCGGCCTGTCACGCCGGAGGCCGCGGGTTCAAGTCCCGTCGCTCGCGCCATCTACCAGCCTGAAAACACAGACAATTTGGTAGATGGAGCCTCCCCCGCCGCGGGCCATGGGAACTTTCAACGAGCAGCCTTGGAACTCCGTCGAACGTGCGGCAGGCAACAGCGCGGTCCAAGCATGCGCTTTGATGGTCGGTTGGAGTTCGATTGCACCAGCTCTGTCAGACGTTGGCGCGTGTGTGACCCTCACGACTGTGACCAACGTCTTGCCGGCGAAGACGTGTCGGACGCTTGCCAATCGGCGACTGGTGGCGCAGAAACCGCACCGTGGACGCGAGGCGCAATGGGCAGACCGCAGGGGAGACGCGACAATGGCAGGCCTCTATTTCGAGGAGTTCGTGATCGGGCAGACGTTCAAGCACGAGATCACGCGGACCGTGACCGAGATGGACAACGTGCTTTTCACCTGCCTGACGCATAACCCGCAGCCGTTGCATCTCGACGCCGAGTTCGCAGCCAAGACCGAGTTCGGCAAGCCGCTGGTCAACAGCCTGTTCACGCTCGGCCTGATGATCGGCGTCTCGGTCGGCGACACGACGCTTGGCACCACGGTCGGCAATCTCGGCATGACCGACGTGAAGTTCCCGAAACCGGTATTCCATGGCGACACGCTGCGCTCTGAAACCGAGGTGGTTGCAACGCGCGCGAGCAAGTCGCGACCGGGCCAGGGCGTCATCGATTTCATCCACCGCGCCTACAACCAGCGTGGCGAACTGGTCGCCGAATGCCGCCGCCAGGCGCTGATGCACGGTCCCCGTCCGGCGAAGGCGTAACGCGCAATTTCGAGTTGGCATGAAGCACGGTATGTGTCGAATATCGGTGCGCAATCACGTCCACTCAGATCGGCCGTTGACGGCCACTCGTCCGGGAAACCAAGCGGTGAATTGATGATGTGTGTGTCCGCAACAATGCGAAACTGGCTCCAGCGAGGACCCTGATGCGATCCATGCTTTTCGTCCCGGCCGACAGCGAGAAGAAGCTGGCGAAGTCGCTCGGTGTGGGCGCCGACGTGCTGATCCTCGATCTCGAGGATTCGGTTGCGGCATCCAGGCGCCCTGTCGCCCGCGAGATGGCGACGGCCTTCGTTGCCGACGCCCGCAAGGCCGGCACAAAATCCAAGTTGTACGTGCGCATGAACCCGCTCGATGGCGGCGACTGGGAAGCCGATCTCGCCGGTGTCATGGCCGCCGGCCCTGATGGGATCATCCAGCCGAAAACTCGTTCGGGCGAAGACGTGCACAAGCTCTCGATCGCACTTGGTCATGCCGAAAGCCAGCACGGCTTGAAGACCGGACAGACGCGCATCTTCCCGATCGTCACGGAAGTGCCGATCTCGGTGCTCCAGATGCACACGTACGTTGGATCGAGCACGCGGCTCTCAGGCATGAGCTGGGGCGCGGAGGATCTGGGCGCGGTCGTCGGTTCGCTCGCCAACAAGGACGAGCATGGCCAATGGACGTCGCCGTACCGGATGGTGCGCGATCTCTGTCTGTTCACGGCGTCAGCGGCGGCGACCGAGCCGATCGATACCGTGTTCGTGAATTTCCGCGATACTGCTGGTTTGATCGCGGAGGCGAAGGCTGCCAAGCGCGATGGCTTCACCGGTAAGATCGCGATCCATCCGGACCAGGTGGCGCCGATCAATGAGGTGTTCACGCCGAGCGCAGCGGAGCTCGATCACGCAAAAGCGGTGCAGGGCGCGTTCCAGCAGGCCGGCAACATGGGCGTGGCCAGCCTCAACGGTATGATGCTCGACATGCCGCATCTCAAGCTCGCCGAGCGGGTACTCTCACGCGCACGGGCGGCCGGCATCGCAGGGGCTTGATCGGCGCGGCCTGTGGGGCTGCGGCTCGCGCCCCCGGAAGGTGAGTTTACCTCTTGCCCTTCGGCGCTGGCGGCCCCAGCTTCTCGGCCTTGGCCGGACTCTGCGGCGGCATCTCGTTGCGCGGCCAGGGCATGTCGTCGGAACGCCCGGGTTTCGGCGGCAACCGCTCACCCTTCTCGAGCACCAGCGTCACCGGCGAATTGGCTGCACCGGATTTGCGCCGGTCGCCGCTCGACTCCGCTGACGGCGTGACCGAACTCACCAGCGTCTGGCCGCCTCGCACCTCGAGGATCACGGAATCACCCATCTGGCTCGGTTTGTCGGCGGATTCGCGCCGTGTCACGGCCAGGAACACAGTCGCTGGGATCGACGGGCGGACGATGTCGATCGTGATCTGGTCTTCCTTGCCCTGGAGGCTGACCGACTTGAGCGAGATGCGGCTGTTGTCGGCCCGGATATCGCCGGTACCATCCGGTTGTGCGCGGGTCAAAGCGGGCCCCTTGTCGAGACCGGTACCCGGGCGCGCATCTTTCGGCAACGTGCCGGGCGCGGCCTTCGCCAACGTCGGTCCGGCGGCCGGAACAGTCGTCGCCGGCCTGACACGCTTTTGCTCGATCTCGCTGCCGGCCAGTGGAACGACGCGATCCTCGCGGGCGAGCGTCATGTCGCGCTTGAGCTCGCGCTCGAGGAAGTGGGCGAGCTTGCGATAGCCGGCGCCCGTGAAGTAGTCCTGCTCGCGCAGCGCCTTCACCTTGCCGTCGATGTCGGGGCCTTGCGTGCTGTACTGGCCCTCCTCGTCGGCGAAGCTCGAGAAGATGTCGATGAACTTGCCGCCGTTTTGCAGCGCCCGCTCGCGGATGAGGTCGTTGATGACTTGCGCGTCCTCGGTGGCGTAGGTGTTGCGCATGATCGGCAAGCCGACCCAGTAGACGGCGATCGACTTCTTGCGGAAGGCGCGCATCAGCCGATCGATGCGGGCGCCGTATTGCGTTCGCCATTCGCC
Organism: Hyphomicrobiales bacterium; assembly: GCA_031367895.1. Taxonomy (GTDB): domain Bacteria; phylum Pseudomonadota; class Alphaproteobacteria; order Rhizobiales; family Hyphomicrobiaceae. Next base: position 49,412 of record JANLQP010000009.1, on the reverse strand, counting down.
CTTGCGCCGCTCGATCTCCTCGCGCCGGGCTTCCGAATTCGGCGGGAAGCGGCGATCGAAATTTTCGCGCCACGGGAATTTATAGACCATGTTCGGCGTGACGACGGCGATATGCGGCGTCTCGGCCCCGCCAAGCTCGGTCTCGACCGCCTTCAGGTCATCGCCTTCCCCGCCGCGCAGCATGTTGCTGATCTGGCGATACTTGCGCAGGATCTGCAGCCGCGGCTCCTTACCGAGTAGCTCGATCACGCCGTAGAGCATGCCCTCGGCGACGCTCTCGCCGTAGACCTGCAGCCGGTAGGTATCGTTCTCGGGGAACGGTGTGATGAAGCTGCCGCCGAGGCCGCCGTCCGGGGACGCCCCGATCGCCGGGGCAGACGTTGCCGCTGCCGTCTGAGCTTGCGCCGGATTACCCATTGAAATCAGCAACATTGATAGAATAAGCGCAAGACGGGTGGGCATCGTTCGGTTCCAGTCTCAGGCCGCTAAGAGGCAAACACTTGTCGTCATGGGCAGTCGCGTGGCGGCTGGCAGCGGATTGCGATCGGCGACCGATGAGTCGCCAGCGCCATAACTACCGCCCGGCCGCCGCCGCTACAAGGGAGCCATTGTCCTAGGGTCCGCTGGCGGAAAGATGTCATTGTCGGGGCGAGCGAGGTGATGCGATCGGGGCGGCAGTGTTGCTCGATGGCAACAATACCGGTTCCTCAATATCGGCTTGGCGAGGGTAAGGCGGAAGCGGGGTTCGACGTGGAAACAGGGCAAGGGCTGCACCGGAGGTTTTTAGTCGCTCCCCGTCTCTTTGATACATTCGCCGCGACGCGATCACACATCTGTCTGACGCAGCGCGGCGTCATGGAGTGCGATCGAATGCCTGAGACAAGAGGTCATCGAGGAGCAACCGCCACCGACGACGACATCGACGCGGCCATGACCGATATCTGCCGTTGCGGCACCTATCAGCGCATCCGCGCCGCGATTCACAGGGCGGCCGGCCAGGCTGCCGCCGATCCCGCCGCGACGAAGGGCTGAGAGAAAGGAAGCTCGGCTCGCTCACGCGCCGCATTCGCGCCTGCAGCCTCGGCGTGCGCGCCGAGGAACTCGATTATGGGTCGCCCGAATATGTGGCGCTTGAGCTCAACTTACTTGGCATGGTGAGGGGCTGGCGCTCAATTCTCCTGGCGTGCGCCGATGATTGGTCACCCAAGATATTGAGCGTCGGATCCTCAGTGGCGCTTCGGTTGCCCACCAGCAACTGCGCGGCAACCGGCGCGTGGAGACGGCTTGCTATGGTGAATAGGTTGAAGCAAGCGCAACTCCAGTTGCAGCCGCGCTTTACACCCTACCCCCCGATCACCTCCAGCTTGACCGGGAACAGCGGCGCCAGGTCGTCGACTTCCATGATGTGGTAGACGCTGAAGCGGTAGGCATCGCCAGCGGTGAGTTCGGGCGGCGTGAACGGGAAGCCGAGGTTGCCGGCGGTCGAGATGCGGCCGGGGAACGGTGCGTGCAACAGGTACTGCTTTGCGGTTGCCGCCACGGCGCGGGCCTCGTCCTCGTCGGCACCGATGCATTCGACCATGACGCCGACCTCTTCGGGCGGGCGCGACACCGGTTGCATGCCCACGACGCCCTTGCCGTAGAAGCGGAAGATCATCTGGTAGGGGTTCTTCGGGTCGGGGGGCACCAGCTCGCGCACCATCGCCTCGACGCTTGCCGCGATCTCGTCAGACTTTTCGATGAACACGGGATCGGTGGAGCCCGCCACCATGATGGCGCGGGCACCGACCCGGGTGGCGCCCTCGATCTTGACCGAGAACTGCTTGGCCGGCACCCAGCGGCCACCGGAAACGCGGCAGCGGCGCTCGTCCACGGCCTCGAACTTGGAGTCCTGCAAATAGAGCACGCCTTCCGGCTCGGCGACCGAGAGGGGATCGGCCTGCTCGTAGAGGCCGTGGGCTGCGACCGACATCGGCGTTGCCTTGCGGATCGGGTTCATGCTTTCGAGCACGAAGCTCAAGCCCTCGAGTGTGCCGAGCATCGCGTCGCGGCCACCGCCCTCGCAGCAGAGCGAGGCGCATTCGATGATTTTGGCCATCTGCAGTGCAGGGCCGATCGGGAAACCGAGTTTCGCCGGCAGCGACGTGTAGATGGCGGTGTCGCAGGCACGCCCGGTGATGATGACGTCCGGTTCCAGCTCGATGGCGCGGATGAACGCCTCGGTCCCCATCTGGCCGACGATGCACGCGGCGCCGTCGATCTCGGCATCGTCGAGCGGGGGAATCGGCCCGATCGAAGCGATCTTGCCGGCGCGCGCCTTGGCCTTGACGACGTCGCGCGGCATCTCGGCGGTGATGGTCGCGAGCTTGAAGGTGAGCTTTTCCTCGCGCGCGATCTCGCGGACGATGTCGATCGTTTGGCGCAGATGGACGTCGCCGCCGGCAGTGCCCGCTGTGCCGATGATCAACGGTACCTTCATTGAAAGGGCGCCGGTGAGCGCCAGCTTCAGGTCGCGCTTGGTCGTGCGGTACGCGGTCGCGAGTTTGCCGGAACCGAGATAGTAGGGGCCAGGGTCGACCGAGCCCATGTCGGCGCCGATCAGATGCAGGTCCCGCTCGAGTCCGGCGCGGAACGCCTTCTCGGCGATGCCGTAGCCGAGCTGGCCGGACGCGGAGAGGATGCGCAGCGGACCCTTTTCCTTCTGCCACTTCTCGATGACGCGCTTGAAGTTGCTCATGTGGGGAGCCTCAGAATGGGGGAGCCGCGGATCGGGGTGGCTTCAGATCTCGACGTCGAGCATCGGGCGATGCTGCTGCGCGCCGTAGACGTCGGTATCGCCAGGCGAACCGGCGATGATGCGGCGCGGCAGTACGATCTTGATGGCGTTGGCGGCCGGATACGGGATCACCTCGGCCTCGGAGACGCCATAGCGCTGCGCGATCACCTCGGGCTTGAGGCTCGCGGCTTTGAGCGCGCGGGCGTAAAGTTTCTCGTCGTCGAACATCAGGTCGATGGTGACTTGCGTCGGGCCTGCGTTCTTCGAGCGGATGACTCGGGCGGCGTCCTGAAGGCGCATCGGTTGTTCTCCCCGCGATTGCTTCGCGGAAACGACTGTAGGCGAGCCGCGGACGGCCCGCCAGTCAGGACGTACAGATCGAACGTGCGCTGTTGGGAGGGCTCGCGATTGCCGACTAGAAATTGCAGCGGGTGTTCGGTCAGCAATTGCCAGTCGCAACACTCGGGGCGGGCTTGGCGGAACCAGCCGTTTCAGGGCACCTGCAGGTTCGATCCCGAGCCCGTGAAGCGGCGCAGAACGGCTCTGTCGCGGCGCGTCTCGAAGAGGCCTGGCAGCGGATCGGTTTTTGGTGCCGGGCGCTGGCGGAAGCGATTGGCGACGGTCCGTGCCTCAGGCTGCGCACGCAGAGCCGGGGGTGCCGTGGCAACAGTGACGGGGCCGTCGGCGGTTTTAGACGCAGGCCATGTCAGCGTCGCCTGGCACTTGCGGAAGGCGGTGGCGATCGGGGTAGCAGCTGCGACTGGCGCCGGTGGCGACTTTGCCGCTCCCTTGGCAACGTCGACGGCGACGAGCTTGGTGGCGCGGTGCGGCTTTATCGCCGAGAGGTTCAGCATGTGTCTGAGGGTCTCCGCACGACGGCCGATCCAGGCAACGACCGGACGGCGCAGGTGCATGGCGGGCCGCTCGATATGCGTCCAGCTGAAAACAGCCATCGGCAGCACCAGCCCGAGCGTGACGAGCGTCAACTCGATAGGGCCGATGCCGGGCCGTGCTGAAAGCAGGGCCTGTTGGATCGGGCAGGCGAGGATGTAGACCGCATAGGAATAGTCCTGATCGTTGGTGAACCAGCGCAGGCGCGGCAACTTCAGTGCGGCAACCAGCAGCGTGCCGTAACCGAGAAACAGCGCGCTCGTCAGTTCCGCGAAGCGGGTGCCGATCGCCAGCACGAATCCGATGCCGAGCAGCGGCAGCAGCGGCCAATAGAGCACCAGTTGCCGGCGCAGCATGAAGGCGAGCGTGCCCATGCCGAAGAACAGGACGAAATAGCGGATGTTGTCGGTCATCGTGTAGCCGGAGATCGGCTTCGGCGCTCCGACGAAGATCAAGGCAACGATCAGCGCCAGTGCCGCCGTGAAGGCCGGCTGCAGCTTCGGTAGGCGCAAACAGGCGAGACCGAAGAGCGCCAGCAGCGTGTAGCAAAGCACCTCGTATTTCAGCGTCCAGAGCGATAGGTTAACGAGGTTCGGCACCGGGACATTGGTAAAGACGCCTGGCAGCGGCGCTGCACCGGTCGACAACGAGAGCGTCTTGGCGATGTAGGTGATGACGCCCTTGTCGGCGAAGTACGCCTTGACGCTGCCGGTCGTCGCGAGGGGGCCGAGCACGAAGGCTGTCAGCAGCACGCAGGCGATCAGCCCCGGAAAGATGCGGAAAGCGCGCGCGGCGGCGAAATCGACGACGCTCTTGCTCTTGAACAGGCTTTGCGTGACGACCACGCCGCTCAGGAAAAAGAACACCTGCACCGCGTGCTCGCCGAGCGAGTGATGCGTCCACGTGTGCAGCGGTTCGAGCGACGGCTGCCCCGTGGCGAGCCAGTAGGAGTGCGAAACCAGGACGGCCAGTGCCATCGCGAGACGGATGGCACCGAAATTATTGGCGTCGGGCGTGAGGATATCACTGAGAACTGGCAATTTCGTGCGCATGCGGTGCCTCGCGGCTGGCTCGGCCCGGGATAAGGGCGTCGATGTGCCAAGGCAGATTGCATGGCCCATGCCAGTGCGATGTGCGGGGACGATCAGACGACGCGTGGAGACGGCGAGATGTCCGTAGGGCGTCAATAGGCGGCCTGCACTTACCGCCGTATTGCGCCAATTGAGCGTTCGATCAAGCATCGCGTCGGCGCAATACGCCGCGAGTGCAACGCGCGGCTATTGGCGCCCTACGATTGTCCGAGCCCGCGCACGACGAAGCGGTTGAGCCGCTCGGCGAACTTCGCCGGGTCGGCCGGCATTTCGCCGTCGAGCACGCGCGCCTGATCGAGCATCAGGCCGGCGAGGTCGGCCACCTCATCCTTAAGTCCAGCAGCAAAGCTTACGCCAGCTGCCTTGACGAGCGCGTGCCCGGCGTTGATTTCGAGCACAGGCTTGATGCCGGCGCCGTCCTGGCGCTTCTGCAGCAGGCGGTCGAGCGCCAGATCCGGCCCGGCGCCAGGCGCCACGAGACACACGGCCGACGTCACCAGCCGCTTGGAAGCACGCACATCGCTGACGGCATCGCCAAGCGTCGACTTGATTGCGGCCAGAAGCGCCGCCACGTCGCCCGCATCGGCCGGTGGCGTCGTGGATTCCAGCTGCTCCACTTTCGAGAGATCGACCTCGCCTTGCGAGAGGGAGCGCAGCTTCTTGCCCTCGAACGAGAGGGAGAGCGACGACCAGAAACTGTCGACCGGATCGGCCAGCAGCAGGACCTCGACGCCGCGCGCGGCCGCCGCCTCGAGTTGCGGGCTGGCTTTCAACCGGTCGAGGCTGTCGCCGGTGAGGTAGTAGATCTCGTCCTGGCCGGGCCGGAGCGCCTTGACGTAGTCGCCGAGCGATCGCCACCCGCTGCCCGCTGTGGTACGGAAGCGCGCCAGCTTCAGCAGCGCATCGCGGCGCTCGTAATCCTCGTAGATGCCTTCCTTGATGACAGTGCCGAACGTGTCCCAGATTTTTTCGAAGCGCTCGGGCTCCTTCTCGGCCAAGCCTTCCAGCTCGGAGATGACGCGGCCTGTCACCGCCTTGCGGATCAGCCCGACCAGCGGATTGTTCTGCAGCATCTCGCGCGAGATGTTGAGCGGCACGTCCTCACTGTCGACGACACCGCGGACGAATCGCAGGTATCCCGGCAACAGACCGGCTTCGTCCGTGATGAAGACGCGGCGCACATAGAGCTTGACGCGGCCCTTGCGCTCGACGTCGAACAAATCGAACGGCCGGCTCGACGGCACGAACAGCAACACGGCGTACGATTGGCGCCCCTCCGCGCGGTAATGGATCGTCAGCGCGGGCTCGTCGAACTGGCCGGCGACGGTGTTGTAGACTTCCTTGTATTCCTCGGGCTTCACCTCGGCCTTGGAGCGTTGCCAGAGCGCGCTCGCGGAGTTGATCTGGCGGGTTTTGCCCGGCCCCTCGACCAGTTCCACCGGGAACAGGATGTGGTCCGAATAGGTGCGCACGATTCGCTCGATCGTCGCGTCCTCGAGGAAGTTCAAAGCGTCCGATTTGAGATGCAACGTCACAGACGTGCCGCGCGCCACCAGAATTGCCCGCTCGGCCGGTGCAGCCGCAACCGTGAAGCCGCTCATGCCGTCCGAGGTCCAGATGTGCGTGCCGCTCTCGCCGGCCTTGGCGGAGACCACTTCGATGCGATCGGCAACCATGAACGCCGAGTAGAAACCGACGCCGAACTGGCCGATCAGCGAGTTCGAGCTGTTGGCGTCGCTGGCCAGCTTGTCGAGGAAGGCGCGCGTGCCGGAGCGGGCAATAGTACCGAGGTTGTCGATCAGTTCCGCCTCGTTCATGCCGATGCCGTTGTCGGCGATGGTCAGCGTCTTGGCTGCCTTGTCGGCGGTGATGCGGATGGCGAGCGTGGTCCCGGCGGCCAGCAGGTCGGGCTTGGCGATCGCCTCGTAGCGGAGCTTGTCGCAGGCGTCCGACGCGTTCGAGATCAACTCACGCAGGAAGATTTCCTTGTCAGTGTAGACCGAATGCACCATCAGATGCAGCAGGCGCGAAACCTCCGCCTGGAACGTGTGCGTGGCAGCTGCTGGTGTTGCGTCTGATGACATGACCAATCTTCCTCATTTGTCCGGACGGGCCGGAATATTTGTCGAAACTGTCGCTGAATCAAGCCCTGACGTCGATATTGGAAACACCCTGCTGCATGACGACCGAACCGTCGAACTTTCTCATCACCGGCTCCGATACTGGTGCGCCCGATCCCGAGGCCACGCTGCTGCTGGCGCACGGCGCAGGCGCCGCCATGGACAGCGCATTCATGAACCAGATGGCGGATCTGCTGGCCGATCGGCGCATCCGTGTCATCCGCTTCGAGTTTCCGTACATGGTGTCGCGCCGGCTGACTGGTAAGCGCAAACCCGCACCGAAGGCCGAATTGCTGATGGACGCCTACAAGACCACGGTGACGGAAGCGTTCCGCGATCTGCCGGGCCGGGTCGCAATCGGCGGCAAATCCATGGGCGGACGGGTTGCAAGCCTCGTCGCGGACCAATTGCATGGCGCAGGCGCGGTGCAAGGTCTCGTTTGCCTCGGCTACCCGTTTCACCCGCCAGGGACACCGGACAAGCTGCGCACCGCGCATCTGGCGTCGCTCAAATGCCCGGCGCTGATCGTGCAAGGCGAGCGCGATCCCTTCGGCACCCGCGACGAGGTCGAAGGTTACGTGCTGTCGAAAAGCATCGCGGTCACCTGGATGACGGACGGCGACCACGATTTTGGCCCGCGCGGCGCGTCCGGCGTCACCCGCAAGGCCAACCTCACAGCCGCCGCCGACGCCGTTGCCGCGTTCTTGCGGGCATTGCCGGCGCGGTGAGCAGCCATACGAAATTGTCGCCGCTGGCGCGTCAGCCCGTTCGAAGGCATAATCTCCCCATGACCGCGCTGCCGAAACATACAATGACCGTCGAGGAGTTTCTCGCCTGGTCCGAGGCCCAGCCGAAGGAGGCGGGACGGTTCGAGCTGTGGGACGGCCAAGTTGTCGAGAAGCACGGAGCCGCCGGTGAGATGAACGCGGAACGCTCGCAGCATTGGGAAATGAAGGCAACGCTGTATAGGGCCATTCATACCGCTATCAAAACCTCCAAGATCGAAGCGCATGTCGCGATAGACGGCGCTTCCGTTCGGCTCCCGTCGGGGCGGCTGGTCGAGCCGGATCTGCTGGTCTATCTCGGACCGAAGGTGCCACGTGGCACCTTGATCGTGCCAAACCCGGCGATCGTCTGCGAGGTTCTGTCACCGGCGACCGCCAAGTTCGATCTCAGCACGAAGCTCGACGGCTACTTTGGCATGGCCAGCGTGCAGCACTACATCGTCGCCGATCCCGATAAGCCCCTACTCATCCATCACGCGCGGGAGGCAGGCACGGTTCTGCGAACCCAGATCATCAACGACCGTCGCAGCAAGCTGACGCTGGAGCAGCCAGGTCTTGTGATTGATCTGGATGAGGTGCTCGAGGGCTGAGGGCGGGAGGCGCCGTGCCTCGGCCGGATCGTCCGGCGCAGCCATCCGGCCCGGAGATGGCGCCAACGCACCACCTGCGTTACGTTTGCCGTGCAACTGCGCCGCTGCGCGCGCACATCGAGGAAGGATATCGCCATGGCCGTTGTCGAAACCGAGCGTCGGGGCCAAATCCTGATCGTGCGCATGAACCGCCCGGAGCGGCTCAACGCCCTCAACACCGAGATGCGACTGGCGCTGGCCGAGGCCTGGACGAGTTTCCGCCACGACAAAGACCTGGAAGTTGCGATTTTCACCGGCACCGGGCGTGGCTTCTGCGCTGGCGAGGACATGAAGGAAACGCTGACCACGGGCAAGCCCGGCGGCCGGCGCGACATCGTCAACCCGTTCCTGGACGGTTCGCTGGAAAAGCCTGTGATCGCGGCGGTCAACGGCTTTGCCATGGGCGGCGGCTTCATGCTGGTCGAACAAACGGATCTGCGCGTCGCGGTCCCTGAGGCCGTGTTCGAGGTGTCGGAAGCCAAGCGCTGGCTGCTCGGCGGCTACAACCACGGTCATCTCGCCAACCTGCCGTATCCGATCGCGATGGAGATGGCGCTGGGGTTCCGCTTCACCGCCGAACGCTTCCACCAGATCGGCTTCCTCAACCGCGTGGTGCCGCAGGAGAAGCTGATCCCGACCGCGGTCGAGATGGCCGAACACCTGTTGTCACTGCCGCCAGCCTCGCGAGTCAATACCGTGCACATGATGCGCCAGATGCGGCCGAACCCGACGCCCGAGCAGAAGGCGTTGGCGGCGAAGCTGCACGAGCACGGCGACAAGGGCGATCTGATGGAGTCGCGCTCGGCTTTTGCGGAAAAGCGCAAACCCGATTTCAAGGGCTGGCAGGATCCGCAGGACCGCTACCGGCTGCCGACGCTGGAGAAGCCAACGCTGGAGAAGAATCGGTGATGCGACGTTGGTCGCGCGCTTGACACGTTGGCTGGTCGGCCGCAAAGCGTGGCGCCATGAACTATCGCCACGCCTTCCATGCCGGGAATTTCGCCGACGTCGTCAAACACGCGACGCTGGCGCTCGTGATCGAGCATCTGAAGCAGAAGCCGGCGGCGTTCCGGGTGATCGATACGCATGCGGGTGCCGGTATTTACGACCTTGCCGGCGACGAATCCGGACGCACCGGCGAATGGCAGGGCGGCATCGGCCGGCTCGTCGGTGAGGGCGCCGCGCCTTTGCCGGATGACGTGGCCGAGGTGTTGAAGCCTTATCTCGCGGCGGTCGCTGCCTGCCGTGGCCGCACGCCCGACGGCCAGAAGCTTTATCCGGGCTCACCGCAATTGGCGCTGGCCCTCATGCGCGATGCCGACCGGCTGATCGCCAACGAGTTGCACCCCGAGGACGCAGAACACCTGTCGCGCCTGCTGGCTCGCGACAAGCGTGCGAAGGTGCTGCAACTCGACGGCTGGCAGATGTTGAAGGCGACGCTGCCGCCGGTCGAGCGCCGTGGGGTCGTGCTGATCGATCCGCCGTTCGAGGAGGCTGGCGAGTTCCAGCGGTTGGCGCAGGGCTTGAAAGCTGCGGCGCAGCGTTTTGCCACCGGCGTTTATATCCTGTGGTTTCCGATCAAGGACGCGGCGACCGTGGCGCCGTTCCAGCGAGCGCTGCAGACACTCGCACTGCCGAAACTGCTGTGGGTGGAGTTCCAGGTGGCGACGCCCGACGTAGAGGCGAAACTCTCCGCGACTGGCCTGGCGATCCTCAATCCGCCGTTTCGACTCGACAGCCAACTCGAGACGCTGCTGCAGTTTCTCGTCGAGCGGCTGGAAAACGGCCCGGGCGCCCGAGCGCGCATGACTTGGCTCTCGGGCGAACAGACGTGAGGCTTGGCCTCGCGATCGGTAGCCGCTACTTCGCGAAGATCTGGCGTAGCAGACCGACCAGCACCATCAACACGCCGCCGCCGACGCCGCTACCGGCGATCTGGCTGATGATCGTGCCGACGTCGAGGCCGCTGGCCGCTGCCGCCTTGGTAACGCCGAGGGCGCTGTTCAGGATACTGCCGCCGAGCAAACCGCCGATGCCGCCGGCGACCGTATTGCCGACGTTGCCGAGGGTCGAGTTCTTGAGCAGCGAGCCAGCGATGTTGCCGCCAGCTGCGCCGCTGACGAGCTGGATGATCAGTGCAAGAGGATCCATGTCGGTCTCCGGTTGCTTATGAGCTGGCGAAGGCCAGCTTCCCAAACGAATCATAGTTTAGCGCAATTCGATGACGCGCGATTGTCGTTGGAACTGGTTAACATGCGGACGGCCGCCATCAGAACTGTGGCCATCAGAACCGTGGCCATCAGAACCGTGGTCAAAGAGCTGTGGCAACCAGATGCGGCAATCGGTTTTCAGCAGCCGTCTTGCAGATTTCACGATGACCCGGCTACTGTGCCCGTTCGGAAGTTCGCGTCCACTGTGCTGCAACCTCAACACGCGAACTTCCGGACATAACGCCGCACATATCTCACGATTTCTCTAGTGTCCTTATCGTTCGCGAAGTTCGGACAGCGCTTGCAGCAAGTCGTAACGAACTTCGCGACGGGACACTGGATTGTTGCTCGCTTCCCGACCCAGTACGATGCGCCCGGTCTCGATTGGCCCGGCCTTTCTGATAGCCGGGGCAGCATTGAAAGGCGAAAGGCAGTACCGCGCACCCATGCCGCGCAAAGGTTCGACCCGCCGTTTGATCCTGCAGGGTGCTGCCGCAGCCGGTGGCGGCCTAGCGTTGGGCTTTTCACTGCCGGTGCCGCCGCCGGCCGAGGCCCGTAAGGCCTTGGCGCAGGCTGTGGATCCCGAGGTGACCGCCTGGATCGTCATCCGGCCGGACGAGCAGGTGATCATTCGTATCGCGCGATCGGAAATGGGCCAGGGCACGGGCACCGGGCTCGCCCAGGTTGTCGCGGAGGAGCTCGGGTGTAACTGGAGCAAAGTCTCGGTCGAGTACGTGTCGCCGAGTCAGAACCTCGCCCGTGATCGCGTCTGGCGCGATTTCGTGACGTCGGGTAGTCGTGGTATCCGCGGTTCGCAGGATTACATGCGGACGGCCGGAGCCGCCGCGCGTTTCATGCTGATCGAGGCCGCGGCTGAGCTTTGGAAGGTACCCTCGGTCGAGCTCAAAGCCGCACTCGGCGTCGTCAGCCATCCCCGCAGTGGGCGCGTGTCAAGCTTCGGTCGGCTTGCACCATATGCGGCGAAGTTCAAGGTGCCGGACCCGCGCCAGCTCAAGTTGAACGAGCCGGCCAACTGGACCATTGCCGGCAAGCCTTTGAAACGTCTCGATACGGCCGAGAAGCTCAACGGCCGGGCGGTCTTCGGCATCGACGTCAAGCTGCCGGGTATGCTGTCGGCCGCGATCAAGGACAGCCCGGTGTTCGGGGCCAAGCTCGTGAGTTTCGATGCAACGGCGATTGCCGCCAATTCAGGCGTACGGCATGTGCTGAAGGTGGGCGAAACCGCGGTTGCCGTTGTCGCCGACACGTGGTGGCAGGCGAAGAAGGCCCTCGATGCCCTGCCGGTGACGTTCGAGGAAACCGGCGACGTGCGGGCCAGTAGCGCCAGCATCGCCGACACGTTGAAGGAAGGTTTCGAAGCCCCAAGCCGCGAGGCGTTCATCGGCACCACCCACGGCGACGCTTTGAAGGCGATCGGCGGTTCGTTGAAGCGGGTCGAGGCCATCTACGGTACACCGTTCCTGCATCACGCGACGCTCGAGCCGATGAATGCGACCGCGCGCTGGACGCCGGACAAGGTGGAGGTCTGGGCGCCGACGCAGAATGCGGAAGGCGCACACAAGACGGCGGCCGAAGCGGCTGGGCTGCCGCTCGACAAGGCAGAATTCAATCGCACGCAAATCGGCGGCGGCTTCGGCCGGCGGACCCGGCATGACTGCGTCCGGCAAGCCGTGCAGATTGCGATGCAGATACCGGGTGTGCCGGTGAAACTGTTGTGGTCGCGCGAGGAGGACACCGCGCACGGCTTCTACCGGCCGGCAACCCAGTGCCGGTTGACCGGCGGCATCGACGAAAAAGGCGAGATCGCAGGCCTCATCATGCGCATTTCCGGCCAATCGATCATCGCCGCGCAGAACCCGCAGGCGCTGCAGAAGGGCAGAGATCCGCGCATGTTCCAGGGCCTCTACGCGGAGGCCGGCGAGGCGCAGATCGGCTACTCGATCCCGAACCTCTACATCGACCATGCCATGCGCAACACGCCGGTGCCGGTTGGTTCCTGGCGCGGGGTGCACTCGACGCAGAACGCCATCTATCTCGAGTGCTTCATCGACGAACTCGCGAAAGCTGCCAGCCGCGACCCCTATGAATTCCGCCGCAGCATGATGAAGGCGCACAGCAAGCATCTGACGGTGCTGGTGGCGGCGGCCGAGAAAGCCGGCTGGAGCCAGGCGTTGCCGCCGGGACGTTTTCGCGGCATGGCGCAATCGATGGCTTACGGCAGTTATGCAGCGTCCGTCGCCGAGGTCTCGGTCGGCACGGACGGGAGCGTCAAGGTTCACCGCGTCGTGATGGCGATCGACAGCGGGCAGGTGGTCAACCCAGGACAGGTCGAAGCGCAACTCGAAGGCTCTGTCGCGTTTGCCTTGGGCGCCGTGCTGCATCAGGAAATCACGATCAAGGACGGGCGCACGGTCGAGTCGAACTTCGACACCTACAAGAGCTTACGCCTCCACGAGATGCCCAAAGTGGAATGCGTCCTGCTGCCCTCTGGCGATTTCTGGGGCGGTGTCGGCGAGGCGGCGGTTGGTGTCGTGGCGCCGGCGGTACTGAACGCGGTGTTTCAGGCAACGGGGAAGCGCGTACGCAGCCTGCCGTTGAAGAATTTCAAGCTGACGTAGAGGCGACTTCACTTCGTCTTCGGCGGGGGATCGTCGAGGTGCCGCGCTTCCTCAGGCAGCATGTGCGGAACGCCGCGCCGGATCGGGTAGGCCAACCGCGCCTGGCGGCTGATCAGTTCCTGCGTCGTGGCATCATACATCAGCGACGCCTTGGTCAGCGGACAGACCAGCAGTTCGAGGACGCGCGGATCGCAGCGTTCCTCGCTCGTTGGCTGACGCTTCTCGGGCTCGTCCATGGTTGATCCGTCCTTGGGGCGGTTTTTACTGGGTTGTCGCGCATACTAGCAGAAGCTCCTGTCCGCCCCTATCGTCGCTGCACGGACGCGAATCGCGTTCCGTTCGCTGGGGGACGGGAACATGGGACTGGCGCTGCAGAGCCTTCTCGGGGTGGTGCTGATTCCGCTTTTTGCCTATGCGATCTCGGAAGAGCGGGCGCTGCATCGGGCCCAAGCCCAGCGAACGCTGCGCATCGTTGCCGGCGGCCTCGCGCTGCAGACGCTGATCGCGCTGATCCTGCTGAAGCTGCCGTTTTCGCGGCACATCTTCGATGGCATCGGCGCAGCGGTCGGCGCACTGCAAGCCGCAACCGAGGCAGGACTGCGGTTGGTGTTCGGCTATCTCGCGGGGCAGGAGCCGCCGTTCGAGCCGGTACGCCCGGGCGCCAACTACATCCTGGCGTTCCGCGCGTTGCCGCTGATCTTGGTCATGAGCGCGTTGTCGCGGCTGCTCTATCATTGGGGTATCCTGCAGCGGGTGGTGGGCGCCGTCGCCATCGTGTTCCAGAAGGCGTTCGGCATCGGCGGGCCGCTCGGCACGGTCGCCGCGGCGAAGATCTTCCTCGGCATGGTCGAGGCGCCCTTGCTGGTTAAGCCCTATCTCGCGAGCCTCGGCCGTGGCGCTCTGTTCGCCGCGATGACGCTCGGCATGGCGACGGTCGCCGGCACCGTAATGGCGCTCTACGCCTCGATCCTAGAGCCGGTGTTGCCGGGGGCCGCGGGGCACGTGCTGGCCGCATCGCTGATGAACGCACCGGCGGCGCTGGTGCTGGCACGCTTGGCCGTGCCCGAAGGTTTCGAAGGCGGGCCGGAAACCGCCGAGATCAAGCTCGATAATCCCCCGCGCTCCAGCATGGACGCGATCGCGCAGGGCACGATCGACGGCTTGCGCCTGCTCGCCGCGGTCATCGCGATGCTGGTCGTGATGGTGGCGCTGGTGTCGCTTGCCAATTCAGCGCTGGGCGTCGTCACGGCGCCGTTCGGCGCGAAGCTGACGTTCCAGCAGGTGCTCGGCTGGCTGGCAGCGCCGTTAGCCTTCATCATCGGCATCCCCTGGAGCGAAGCGCCGCTCGCCGGCAGCCTGATCGGCGAGAAGGTCGTGCTGAACGAACTCTTCGCCTACCTCGACTTGGCCAAGCTGCCGCCCGAGGCTCTGAGCCCGCGCTCGCGGTTGATCCTGACCTACGCGCTCTGCGGCTTCGCCAATCTCGGCTCGCTCGGCATCATGATCGGTGGCTTGACGACGCTGGTGCCTGAGCGCCGGTCCGAAATCGTCGAGATGGCGCCGAAAGCCGTGCTGGTGGGGCTGATGGCCACGTTGCTGTCGGCGGCCATCGTCGGCACGATCGCACCAAGTTGAAACCACTGCGATTCGGGGCCGGGATACGGGCCTAAGCAAGTTCCGGCTGAGTTGGATCATAACGAATGACAGTCATTGCTCGCAGAAGTGGTTTCGCTTCCAGTCTGGAAAATAGAGATGCCTCACCCTTCCCCCCTTGCGGGGGAAGGGGCGGGGATGGGGGGCACCCTCGGCCGCAGTTGTGGGCCGCCGCAGGCACATGCTCCGCAGGGTTCGCACTGAACGACCCCCATCCCCGGGCCTCCCCCCATCGAGGCGTAAGGGGGAAGCGAGACGTGTCGCTCGCGTGGTCATCACCAGAATCGAGATCGTCACTGATCGAACTCAACCGGAAAGCGCGCTAGGCATGGCGCACGGGGGGAGAAGCGGCAAGCTGCGGCAGGCCGAACGGGCGCGGCGACGGGCGAAGGCGGGCGTGGCCTTGCCGAAGCCGGCCTCGGGGCGTCCGGGCGTTGTGCGGGCCGCGCGACCGACGCTGATGTCGCGTCTTGTGGCAGGCGACGCGCCCAAATCCGCCGCAACCGACTGGCCGCGCCTCGGCCGCTACACGCTCGCCTGGGTGATCGGCGCCTTGGGCTCGGTCCTGTTCGTCTACGCCAACTTGCCGCTGCCCTGGTTTCTCGGCGCCCTGACGTTCTGCCTGATCGCCTCGGTCGCCGCTGCTCCCGTCGAGCGGCCAAAGCCGCTGGCGATCCCGATGCGCTGCGTGCTCGGTGTCGCCATCGGCTCGGCATTCTCACCAGCGCTGCTCGACCGTATCGGCAGCATGGCGTGGAGCCTGGTACTGCTTATCCCGTTCATGCTGTTCGTCATCGGGCTCGGCATGGTGTTTTACGAGCGCTTCGCCAAGCTCGACCGTGCAACGGCGTTCTTCGCAGCCGTGCCGGGCGGATTGACCGACATGACCACCATGGCCGAAGACGCCGGCGCCAACCCGCGCTCCGTCATTCTTGTGCAGGCGAGCCGGATCCTCGTCATCGTGTTCGCGCTGCCGCTCTGGCTCAGTTGGCACGATGGGCTCGCCGTTGCACAGGTCTTCGCCAGCCGTATCCGCATCTGGGAGCTGTCGCCGCTCGACGGTGGCGTGATGGTCGCGATGGGCCTCGGCGGTTGGCTCGGCGCCCGCTGGCTTGGCCTCGCCGGTGCCCCGATCGTCGGGCCGATGCTGGTCTCGGGGGTCGCGCACGCGTTCGGCTTCACGTTCGCCAAGGTGCCGCTGGAGGTGCTGATCATCGCGCAGATCAGCGTCGGCGTGCTGCTTGGCTGCCAGTTCCGCGGCCTGACCTTGAAGGAGTTCACCAGCACCATGGTCTGGGGCATCGCCTATGCCCTCGTGTTGCTGGTGATCACGGCCTTCGTCGCGCACTATGTAGCGCTGTGGACCGGGTTCGACCCCGTCTCGGTGCTGTTGGCCTTCGCGCCCGGCGGACAGACCGAGTTGAACCTGCTCGCCTACATCTTGGGCCTCGATGTCGCCTATGTCGCGCTGCACCACCTGGTGCGGCTCGGCATCGTCATTCTCGGCGCCCAGATCGTGTTCAAGTCGCAGAAGGGCTGGCGCAAGAGCGGCTGATTGCACCCCTGCACGCCCAGTCGGCGCGGCCTCCAAGACCTCCGCGCACGACCTGATACCGTTGTGCAGATTGTTTGACCTGTGCTTCGCCGCTGCCCGCGTCATCCGGCCGGCTCCCTGCAGGGGAGTCGGATGGCGCAAAGTAAAGCGATACCGGCGCCTGGCTGGTCGATGACAGGTCGAACATTTTGCTCGCCGGTATGACCTGTCGTGACTTGATTTTCTGGGGCCTGATCCATGCGCGGGATCGACAACAGGCCGTCTGCTGGACTATGCGAGTGGCGATAGGGACGGGGGGCCGCATGCAAGGCTTGCCGCGCCGCTGCCAGCCAGGGAGCCAAGCCATGGCCTACGACACGAGTAACGTCTTCGCCAAGATCCTGCGCGGTGAGCTGCCGGCGCACAAAGTTTACGAGGATGCGGAAACGCTGGCGTTCATGGACATCATGCCGCGCTGCGAGGGGCACGCGCTGGTGATCCCCAAGGCGCCTACACGCAACCTGCTGGACGCGACGCCGGCTGAGCTCGCCGCCTGCCTCGCGACGGTGCAGCGGATCGCACGCGCCCAGCTCGTGGCGTTCAAGGCGCACGGCGTCACCGTCCAGCAGTTCAACGAGGCCGCCGGGGGGCAGGTGGTGTTCCACCTGCACTATCACGTGCTGCCGCGCTGGGACGGCGTCAGGCTCGGGCCGCATACGGCGACGATGGAAAAGGGCGAGGCGCTGGCCGCCAGTGCCGAAAAGCTGCGCCAGGCGCTGGCCGTGCTGGCGAGCTGAGGCCGATCCCCATGATCCTCAGCCACGCCCATAAGTTCATCTACATCAAGACCTACAAGACCGGCTCGACGTCGGTGGAGGCGGCGCTGTCGGGCGTCTGCGGGCCGGACGACGTGCTGACCGAGGCGAGTGAGCAGTTGCGCGGTGTCCGCCAGAAGCCGGCGCAGAACTACCGCATCGAGCATCCCGAAAAGCCGAAGCGGCCACTTTGGAAGGCGCTGCTCGGCCGGCCGGAGCGGCATTATCACCCTTCCGTCGGTTACTACGAGCACATGCCGGCCTGGCGCGTGCGCCTCTACTGCGGCGAGGAGATCTGGCGGAGCTACTACAAGTTCTCGTTCGAGCGGAACCCCTGGGACCGGCAGGTCTCCTGGTACCATTACAAGACGAAATCCAAGGCCGGCGATGCCAAGCCGTCATTCGACGCGTTCAACCAGGACCGCCGCCGCGCCTTCGTCGAGAACTGGGACCTCTATACGACCGGCGGCGCACCGATCCTCGATTTCGTCGGCCGCTACGAAAATCTGGAAGCCGATTTCGATACCGTGCTGGCGCGCATCGGTTTGCATGGCCAAGTCAGCTTGCCCAAGGCGAACGTGTCGAAGGATCGCGGCGCCTACCGCAGCTACTACACGGACGCAAGCCGTGCCCTGGTCGCGGATTGGTATGCGCCCGAGATCGGCCACTTCAGCTACGAATTCTGATCGCGGTGTTGCGCGACGCGAGACACAATTCCGGCACGGTTCCGGCCATCCGCGTGCGGCGCCGTGGCCACACCTGCATCCGATATGCCAGCTTTTTAGCGTGTTG
Source organism: Hyphomicrobiales bacterium (assembly GCA_031367895.1). Taxonomy (GTDB): domain Bacteria; phylum Pseudomonadota; class Alphaproteobacteria; order Rhizobiales; family Hyphomicrobiaceae. The sequence goes on along the minus strand of JANLQP010000009.1, from coordinate 31,477 downwards.
GTAACCATCACTGCGTACCCTCCGGACGTACTGTAGTCCTGTGTTCGGTAGGGTCTGATGGGCATGATATCGTTCGTTTCACTCGAGGAGATCCGCAATCGCGGCAGTATCAGGGACAGCGATGTCCACAAGATGCGCCGGGCGTTGCAGGATGAGCCGCTGATTTCGATCGAGGAGGCCGATGCGCTCTTCGCGCTCAATGAGGCCTGCCCGATCAAGGATCCCGCGTGGGCCGGCTTCTTCACCGAAACGATGACGGACTTCGTCGTGCACCAGATGAAGCCCGAGGGTTACGTGGTGGCCGAGAAGGCGCAATGGCTGACGGCCAAGCTCGGCGCGGCCGGACGCCTCAGGAGCCACAGCGAGCTGGAACTGCTGGTCGGCGTCATCGAAACCGCGCGCTGGTCGCCGCCGAGCCTCTCAGCGTTTGCCTTGTCGCAGGTGCAGCACGCCGTCGAAAGCGGTAGTGGACCGCTGCGCTCGGGTCAGGCGCCCGAAATCGGCGCCATCACGCAAGCCGAAATCAATATGCTGCGGCGCATCGTGCTTGGCTTCGGCCGCGAAGGCAGCGTTGCCGTGACACGCGCCGAGGCCGGGGCGCTGATTGCGATCAATCAGGCGATCGCGCCGGAGAAGTGCCCGCCAGCCTGGACCGATTTCTTCGTCAACGCCGTGGGACATGGCGTCCTGGCAGCGCTGGGGCGTGCCGTGCCGAGCCGCGGCCGCGCGTTTGCAGATGACGCCTGGGCCTTCAGCGGCGGCTCCGCCACGTCGATTGGCTTGCCTGGCGTCGGCGCCGTACCGGCAGACCCGGCCGGCAGCTTCGGCAGTTTCGGGGGCACGGTGATTGCGGGCGGTGCCGGCAGCATCTGGAGTTCGTGCCGCCAGCAGACCGCCGAGGAGCGCGCCATGGCGCGCCTCGAACGGCAGCGCCTGGAGATCGTCACCAACGAGCAGATCGACGAATGTGGTGAAATCTGGCTCGCCGCTCGCCTCGGTCGCGACGGCCGCCTCGATCGGAACGAGATGGCGCTGCTTGCTTATCTCAAGCGTGAAGCGTGCGGTCTGCCGAGCGGCCTCAATGAACTGGCGGCCCGGTCGGTGCTCGCCGCCTGACATCGATCCGCGGTTACCATTGAGCGAGAGCTGGCACCAATGAGCGAGAGCTGGCACCAATCAGCGAAATCAGCAGATTGTTAGCATTTTGCCTGTATTTTCAGCGCTTGGTCCAGTCAGAATAAGAAAACGCCCGGCAATCACCGGGGGAGATCCGCATGCTTCGGCGCGAGTTAGTTGAGCATCGTCGGCACCCGCGCAAGCGCATGTTGAAAGGTGGAACCATTGCGTTCGCTGCCCGGCATGCGACGCTGCCGTGTGTCGTGCGTGATATCTCCGATACCGGCGCGCGACTGCAAGTGGGGCAGGTCTCATCCGTCCCAGATACATTTGAATTGATCGTCGAGTTGGACGGCCTCGAGGCGCCGGCCGAGATCGTCTGGCGCAGCGTCGCAGAGATCGGCGTGCGCTTTCTGGCACCACCGACCATGGTGGCGCCGAAACGCGCGCAGTCCGTCGCTGTCGCCATTCCGGCGGCCTCCCGGACGAAGCCGACGCTGCGGCGTCAGGATTTGCGGCCGGACACCGGCGCTGAATCGCGAGCCGAGAAGATCGTACCGCCGATCGCAGCTCCTATTGCCCGCCCGGCATCGGCATCCGCTGTCCTGCCCGTTACCGCGCCGCGTGACGTACCGCAATCGCAACCGCAGCGAGCCGGCCCCGCTGGTTATGCCGCCGTGCCGATATCGGCACCAGCACCGGCACTGAAGCCTGCAGCGGTCGTGCCGGCCCGCGAGATTCCGATCGTCATCGCCGATGACGATCCCGACGATCGCATGTTGCTCGAGGATGCCTTCCGCGAGACCGATTTCAAGCACCCGATCACGTTCGTCGAGAACGGCGAGGAACTCTTGAAGTTCCTGCATGGCGCGGCGCCGTATCAGGGGCGCAAGCTGCCGGGGCTCGTCCTGCTCGACCTCAACATGCCTCTGATGGATGGGCGCACCGCGCTGATGCATCTGAAGACGGACTCGAAACTGCGCCGGATCCCGGTGATCGTGCTCACGACGTCGAACGCCGACGACGATATCCAGCGCACCTACGATCTGGGCGTCAGCGCCTACATTCCAAAGCCCAACTCTTTCGACGGGTTGATCGAACTCGTCGAAGCGCTGAACAAGTATTGGCTGCGGATGGTCAGTCTGCCGGCGCCGGCGCCGGTGCAAAGCTGAGATCGTCGCTCAGCCGCGGAACTGCCGCCGGTCACCGGCCCTGAGCCACAGCCGCACGAGATGGCGTCGCTTGTCCGGTGCCTCGTGGTCGATGTAGGGCGTGCGTCCGTGCACGATCGAGCGGTTGTTCAGGATCTGGATCTGGCCGCGCTCCATCCAGAAGTCGTGCCGGTGTGCTGGATCGGCGAGAAAATTATTCATGATCTCCACGGCCTGCGCGCCGGCATTGTCCAGTACCTGGCCGGTCTTCTGGTAGCCGCGGCGGATGACGCGGTTGTTGAAGCGGATGCGCAGCTGATCATTGTCCTTCGCAAAGATCGGGTGCCAGTTGGTGCGCTCCGCGCCGGCTGGCTGATATTCCTGCTTGTCGCGGTAGAACGGCTGATAGAGCCGCTCGAGAAGTTCAGGATGCTTGTCGACGAAATGGTTGTGCGCGGCATAGGCACTGGAAAGCGAGCTCTTGCCGCCCTCGACCGCGGTCTGCAGGCAGAGCAGGCTGATGTAGTTGGCCGGTGCCTCGCCCATGGAGCTGTCGTTGTGCATGTCGAGGCCTTCGGGCGTCAGCGCGGTGCGCGTGTCGGCCGTGTAGCCCTGCCCGTCATAACGCACGTCGTAGATCATCGTGCCGGACCATTCCTGCGCGACGGGTGGCTCAAGCAAACTGCCGAGCAGCCAATAGATGTCGTGGATTTGCGTTTGCGTCCAGCGGTCGACCGGCAGCCGGTCGAGGATGACGAATCCGAGGCCCTGGTCGAGGCGCTTTTTCGCGCCGGCCATCAGCTTGGCGCAGGCATCGAGCTGGAAGTGGGACGGCTGCAGGATGAGTGTCGGCACGGGGGCTTTCACCTGCTCTGCGACGACATGCTCGAGTTCCGCCATGCAGGCCGCATCGAGCTTGATGACGAAATCCGCGTCCTCGAGATCGGGGCCGTGCCAGGCGCGTGGGCCCGGCACGCGGCCGGTGATCATCTTAGGGTTGAGAATTGGATCCTTGGTGCCCATGGCTGTTGCTTTCTCCGGTAGACGGAATGACCACATCATGCCGCAGTTAGACACAGCAAGAAGCCCGCGACAATCGCCGCGGGCCTCGTTTCGTATTTTGGTATTCGAACTCGGCTCTGCACTCAGTGCACGACGATACGGGCTTTTCGGCGCGGCTCCCGTCGCCGCGTCTTCGGGCGATAGGCGGCGGCGACCGGCTGCACGATGCGCGGTGCCCGCCCGGTGATCCGCGGCGTCCGACGCGGCGGCTGCATCGGCAGCATCGCCAAGTCCGCCGGCAATCCCATGACCGGGAGGCGCAGTCGCTGTTCGCCTGTTGATGGAAACGTCAGGCCCCATAACAACCCCAGCACGACGTAGAACGTGCGCCAATGGTCCGTTTCGACGACGAAGCCCTCGACGACCAGGCCGGCAAAGGCCGCATAGGCAACCGGCAGCAGTGGGGTTTCCCATCTCCGCCGCAGCAGGCTGCGGAAGCCGAGCACGAGACCGGCGGCAATCAGAGCTAAGTAGAGCAAGCCGCCGATCCAGCCGCCGTTGAGGAATTGACTGATGTAGACGTTGTGCGGCTGCTCGGGATGCAAAATGCCGCCGAACTGCAGTGCGCCGATGCCCAAGGGGTTCTCGAGGACATACCGGATCGCCTTTTCCTGTCCGCCGAAACGGCCTTCCGGGCCTTCGTCGTAGGTCTGCGAAGCGGCTGCACGCTGGTCGAACAGCTTTGAAACACTGTCGCTCGCGAGCACGACGATGATCAGGCCGGCGCCGGCGATGACGAGGACGCCGGCAAGCGAGATCAGTTTGACGCGCAACCAGTTGGTGCGCGCGCCGACCAACGTCAGCAGGCCGTAGACGCTGAGCGCCACCAGGGCGTTGACCCAACCGCCGCGCGAGAAGCTCAACAGCAAGGCGACGGCCAGAATGCCCATGCCGACGAGCGGCAGAAAGAGCCCGCGCACGCGATTGGTGAGCGCCTGATGCAGCAGGTAGACGAGCGGCGGCACCAGGAACGGCGCGTAGACGTTCGGGTCCTTGAACGAACCGGTGGCGCGGCCGAACACTGTGAAGACGAGATTGGCGCCGGGTGGCACATCGAAATAACCGAGGATGCCGGTCAAGGCCGCAACCATGGCGCCGGCCGTGGTCGCGCGGAAAATGAGCCGGGCATGGGCCTCGGGCCGTTTCGCGACGAACGCCGCGACAACGACGGATCCGAGCGCGAGGTAGAGCGTCACACCGATATGTGTGACTGCTGTCGACGGGTCGGACGCGGCGATACAGGCGATGAATCCGGCGGCGACGATCAACAGCCAGAAGCACAGGTGGACGAGTTGCGCCGGGCCGATCGCGATCAGTCCGACGACCGGCAGCAGGACGACGAGGCCGACGAGCAGCGCATCGAACGGCGCCGGTTCGAAGGCCACGAAGAAGCCGGAAAACATCGTCAACCACACGAGGCCGAGTACCAGCGTGTGGACCGCGCTTTTGCGCGGCGGCGGCATCGTGTCGACGGGCAAGCGGGTGCCATGGACGCGGCGCCCTGGTGGTGTCGTCCCTTGCGAGAGCGCGCGCGATGCGATCCGCGCCGTCGCGTCGGGCCCAAATATGGTCACGCCCGGTACTCCTTCAACGCAACTTCAACGCAACGTTTCGTTTTGCTGAGCTGGAACCGGCTCAGTAGGCGTTCTCGGACTTCAAGAGCGATACGGGCGTACGTGCGAGAATGTAGATATCGAAGAACAGCGACCAGTTCTCGATGTAGTAGAGATCATGCTCAACGCGCTTCTGGATCTTCTCCGAGGTGTCGGTTTCTCCGCGCCAGCCGTTGACCTGTGCCCAGCCGGTGATGCCGGGCTTCACCTTGTGGCGCGCGAAGTAACCATCGACGACCTCGTGATAGAGCCGGTCGGCGGCCTTGGCCTGCAGCGCGTGCGGCCGCGGACCGACGAGTGAGAGTGAGCCGGACAGGACGTTGAAGAGCTGCGGCAGCTCGTCGAGGCTGGACTTGCGGATGAAACGGCCGACCGGTGTCACGCGCGGATCGCCCTTGGTGACGAGCTTGACGGCGTTGGTGTCGCTGCGGTCGGTGTACATCGAGCGGAACTTGTAGACGTCGATCAGCTCGTTGTTGAAGCCGAGCCGCTTCTGGCGGAACAGCACCGGACCCTTGCTGTCATAACGGATCGCGACCGCGACCACTGCCATGACCGGCGCCAGCAGGACGAGCGCCAGCGCCGCGACGATCCGATCGAACGTCGATTTGACGATGTTGTCCCAGTCGGCGAGCGGACGATCGAAGAGGTCGATCAGCGGCACGCGACCGACGAACGAATACGCGCGTGGACGGAAGCGCAGCTTGTTGGCGTGCGCGGCGAGGCGGATGTCGACTGGCAACACCCAGAGTTTCGTCAGGATCTGCAGCAGGCGCGACTCGGCGGTGATCGGCAAGGAAACGATCAGCAGGTCGACCGGTGTCTGGCGGCAGAAGTCCACCAGCTGGTCGACATTGCCGAGGCGGGGGTAACCGCGCACAGTCGTTGCAACCCGGTCGTCGCCGCGGTCGTCGAAGACGCCACAAATACGAACGTCGCTGGCCTCGTCGGCTTCGAGCGCGTCGATCAGCGCCTGGCCTTCAGGACCCGCCCCGAACACGACGGCGCGGCGATTGAGCCGGCCTTCACGGGCAAGTCCATGCACGGCGACGGACGTGGCGTAGCGGAAGAGCACGATCGAGGCGAAGCCGGTGCCGTACCAGAGCAGCAGCCAACCACGCGAGAATTCGGGACCGACCTTCAGCAGGAAGACGGTGGCGACGAGGGCGGCCATCGCCGTCGTCCAGGCGAGCACGATCTTCGGCACCTGGCGGAGCGGCGATGTGAGGGCTGCAATCGTGAAGAGTTCGAGGCGCTGACTCGCCGCTGCGGCAGCGCATGCCGTTGCCATGACCGCGACGAGATAGCGGCTGTCCTCGAAGGCGTCGGCGGTGCCGACCCAGGCGGTCGCAACCGCGAAACCGGTGCTGGCGAGGGTCAGGATCTCGCCGAGCCGGACGAGGCCCATGACGATCGCGGGCGAGATCCGGCGCTGGCCGGCGGCATCTTTGAGCGCATCGGCAACAGCGACCGTGGGGGTCGCGGTAGCAGCGGCAGGCGATGTTTGCAGTTCGGTGAGGTTCGACATGGCTCTTGTGTCAGAAACGGCGCTAAACGCCAGGTTGCCGACAGGAAAAGCATGTCCCGTGCCAACACCACGCGGGTGTTAACGAATGGGCAGTGTTTGCGAGTGTTAACGCGCCGGGCGCCCGGCCGGAGCCGGATTCACCAGGGCTTTACGATTACTCGGCGGCCACAAGCGCCGGCGCCCGGCTGGCCGAGGCTTCTGCGTAGAACGCGAGGACACCGTCGGTCATCGCTGCGACGGTAAAGTGTTCGGAAATGGCACGTTGGAGTTCAGCGGTGACTTTTCCGGAACGCGAGACGTTAACCAGCGCACTCCGCATTGCAGCGCCAAGCATTAATGCATCACCAGGCTCGACGAGTTCGACGCCGGTGCCTGCAACAATCTCCGGCACGCCGCCGACGCGTGTTGCGATCAGCGGCAATCCCGCGCCGGCCGCTTCGAGCACGACGTACGGCAGGCTCTCTGCACGCGACGGCATCACGAAGATGCGGCCGAGCGGAAATGCCTTCTGTGCCGGCATCGCACCGGTGAATGTTACGACGCTGTCTAGACCGAGGGCCGTTGCTTGCGCGCGGAACATCGCGTCATCAGGTCCGGCACCGACGATGACGGCACGCGTGGGCCGCTCCTTGTTGATGGCGGCGAGCGCGGTGAGCAGTACGTCGACACCCTTCAAGTGGCGGAGTTCACCGATGAAAAGAAATTCCGCAGCGTCAGGTCGAGGCACGACCGGGGCCAATTCTTCCGGCAGCACGCCGTTGTGGACGATGCGGTAGGCGCACGTTGGCGCGCCGACCTTGGCCGCGAAGGTATCGGCGGCATACCGGCTCTCGAAGATCAGGCCGTCGGTTGCACCCATCAGATGCCGCTCGGCGGCCATGAAGGCGCGGCCTTTCAGCGAGACCGGATCGTAATGCAGGCTGCCGCCGTGCGGCGTATAAAAGCACGTGGCCGGCTGGCCGGTCTGCTTCAACGTGGCCGCTGCGAGCCGCGCGTACGCGCCGCCCTTGGCACCGTGGCCATGCAACACGTTGACCTTCCACGCGGTAGCGATCCGCCGCGTCGTGCGCGTTGCGGCGATGTCGGCTAAACCGACCTCCCGGCTCATCGGCACCTTGTGCAGCCCGAGCGCCAGCGATCTCGCCATCTCGTCGAGGCGTGCCTCGGTCAATGGGTCGGTCGCTTGGGAATCGCAGAGCACGCCGACCTCGGCGCCGCGCGCTGCCTGCTCACGCGCGAGATCGCGCACATGCCGGAAGAGACCGCCGACCGGCGCGCGGAGGCAATGGAGAATGCGAAGCTGCTTGGCCGTCATCGTGTGCACGGTCTCCCGAAATCGCAACGAAAACATCCCGGCAAATCCCCGGTTTGGCGGGGATCGTCCGGGATGTGCATTTCGAAACGGTTAACGGTCTCAGAAGAAGCGCTCGTAGACGTAGACGGTGTCGCCGGGCTGCACGACATAGTCGTCGGGCACGTCGAGCCGTTCGACCAGACCGTTGATGCGCCGCGTGATCTGCGCCTTGCGTTCGTTGGCGCGCTCCGAGAAGCCGCCGGCAATCGCAACTGCCGTCTTGATCGTCATGCCGCTGACGTAGGGGTATTGGCCCGCCGTCTTGACTTCGCCGAGGATGAAGAACGGGCGGTTCTGCTGCACGTCGACCGTGACTTGCGGGTCCTTGACGTACTGCGTGCCGAGCTTGGCCCTGATCGAATGCTCGAGATCGTTGGTGGTGCGGCCGCGGGCCTTGACGGTGCCGATCAGCGGCACCGTCACCCAGCCACCGTGATCGACGGTGTAGAGGCGCGACAGGTTCGGCTGGCCGTAAACGAAGATGCGGAGCCGGTCGCCAGTATCGAGGAGATACGGACCATCCGAATCTGCGACGGCCTGCGGGCCTTGCAGCGCATACGGGACGACCGTCGGGCTGCTCCAGGCATGCAGCGCCGCGTTTTGCGGAGCGTGGCCGTGGCCATGCGGAACACCGTCATGACCGTGGCCATGTCCGTGATCCGAGACCTGTACTGACTCTTCGCCGGCGTGGACTGTCGTCGTCACGTCAGACCAGGAGTCTTCGAAGTGCTTGCACCCGCCAAGGCTGGCCAGAAGCACGATGCCGAGAGAGAGGGGCACGAGACGCGACGTCATTGTCATCGTTCCTGCATGGAGACTGTCGATAGCGCCATTTTTAACCGCATACTGGTTAAGAAAGGCTGATCGGATGTTTCGAATCGGACCGATGCGGTGCGGTTAAGCAATTCGTTACGCGAACGCGTTCTAATTCGGCACATTCAATAAGGCCCGCGGATTGATTCGGCGGGTGGCAGCACCATCAGGTGAGACGATGCGCACACACAATCACGCTTCTGCCGACGACATCGACATCGCGTCGCTCTGGTCAGTGATCAAGAGGAACTCCAAGAAGATCGCCGGCATCTCCGCCGTGATGGGCTTAGGCACATTCGGCATCCTGTTGATGATCCCCTCGAAGTATACCTCAGAGGCGAAAATCGAGATCAGCGGTCCAGGCACGATCGATATGCTCGCGACGCCGACGAGCGGACCGAACCAGTCGCCAAACGACTCAGCGACCAAGGTCGACAAGGAAGCCATCGCGAGCCAGGTGCAGGTGCTGCAATCGCAGAACCTGGCGCGGAAACTTGCCACGGAGCTGAAGCTCAATGCGCGCCCTGAATTCAACAGCGAGCTGAAGCAAGGCATCGCAAACGCGATCCTGCGTCTGGCCGGCCTTGCCGGCCCGCGCGACGGCGAGACGGAGGAGGAACGCGTCCTTTTTGCCTACAACAAGGCACTTCGCGTGTTCGCGGTGAAGGAGTCGCGAGTCCTGACGATCGAATTCTCGTCAACCGAAAGCGATCTGTCGGCAAATGCCGCCAACCGCCTTGCCGGGCTCTATCAAGACGAGCTGCGCAATCGCCACTTCATCCCGACCGAACAGACGGAAAAGCGGCTGCAGGAACAGATCGCCAAGCTCGAGCGCGAAGCGGCCGAGGCCGAATCGCAGGTTGAGCGCTTCCGCGCGCAAACCGATATCTATCAGGGCACTTCCGCCAACGGTACCGGCACCAGTCGCAACGGCCTCGACGAGCAGCGCCTGACCGAGCTGACCACCGAGGTGACGAAGGCCCAAGCAGCACGCAGTGAAGCGGAGTCGCGGGCCCGCACGGCGCGTGAATTGATGCAGCGCGGCAGCGCCGACGCCATTCCCGAAGTGCAGAAATCGCCTGTCATTCAGGCCCTGATCGCGCAGCGCACCCGCGCCGAGCGTGAGAAGGCCGAAGCCGATACGACGCTGCTTTCCGGCCATCCGCGCATGAAGCAGCTCAATGCCAACGTCGCCGATCTGCGCCGTCAGGTGACCAAGGAAGCAGCCACCATCGTCGATGGTCTCGAGCGCGAAGCCAAGGGACTGGCTCTGCGCGAGGAACTGGCGGCCAAGAGCGTCGCCGAGATGAAGGCGCGTGTCGGCGGTAAATCGGTCGACAACGTCAAGCTGGCAAGTCTCGTGGGCCAGGCCAAGGCGAAGCGCACTGAGCTTGAGATGCAGCAAAAGAAGTTCGAAGAGGTGAAGAACTTCAAGACCTCGGGCACGGCGCCAATCGAAGCGCGCGTCATCAGCGACGCACGTCCCTCGACCGATCCGTCCTCGCCGAAGCGCGCCATGCTCTCGCTGCTGGCCTCTGCGGCTGGCCTGATCCTCGGCTTTGCCTGGGTCATTCTGAAGGAGCTCTTCACCAGCTCGCGTCGCGGTGGTCCGATGCAGCAGTCGCATCCTGCAATGGCTGAGCCGGCCTTCCATACCGCGCAGCAGCAGGCCGCCCAGCCCGCTGCTGCTGCAGCAGCTCCGGCCGCCCGTACGATCCGCGTGCCCGCCAGTTCTGCGGTCCGCAGCACCGCGGCACCGATCGAAGCGCCTGCGCCATCGGCGCCCAGTGCCTCGATCGACGCCGTTGCCAGCCGTCTCGCCGGCAATGCCCAGGGCCAGGGTGGCTATCGCACGGTGATCACGGGCGCCGCTGCCGACATCGTTGCACACGAGGAGGCGCTGGATCTGGCCGGTGGTCTCGCTGCGGCCGGCAAGCAGGTCGTGCTCGTCGACTGGAGCACGGACGGTCGCGGCTTCAGCGAAGGGCTCGGCCTCGACGTCACGCCCGGCCTGATGGATCTGCTCGGTGGCCGCGCCTCGTTCGAAGATGTCATCCGCCGGTTGCCCGACAGCGACGTGCATGTGATCCCTTGTGGCACACCGAGTGCCGCCGCCAAGTCGGCGACCGCGGATCGGATCAATCTGGTGCTCGACGCGCTCGACGAGGCCTATGACCACGTCGTCGTCGCCGGTGAGCACGCTGTGATCCGCGATCTCTTCCTGGCGATCCAGGGCCGGTTCGATGCGGGCGTGGTGGTTGCCGATCCGCGCTACCCGGCGGCAGCGGGCGACGCCGGCAACGGCATCTTCCTCGGCTTCCAGGTGACCGACATCGACGTGCTGCGCATCGACCGTGGCGACGCCGGTAGCGCCGCCCGACGCAAGATGCAGCTTGCTCGCAGCGGTCCGGAAGCGCGCGTCTGATCTGCAACTGAAGCTATCCACGAAGTCTTGCGCGCGGGGCAGTGTCCCGCGCGCAACGCGTTTGGTGACATGCGCAGCGCGTGGCCGTTAACCGCTTGTTAATCCCGTGCAAATATCGCACATCAAAACGCTGTCCTGCGCTGGCCGCTGCATGCATCTTGCAAACCTTGGGTAAGCGTTTGGGGCGAGCGTTCAAACCGAGATGTCATCTCACGAGTGTAAGGGTTTCAGTTGCATGAGCCGCCACACCACAGGATTGATGAAAGCGGCCTTGTCCGCCCTGCATTACACAGGCACGGACGGAATGCTTTCGCCATTGACCTCCGGTGTCGGCGTCATTTTCACGCTGCATCACGTGCGCCCCGAGAAGCCTGGCGATTTCGAGCCGAACCGCATTCTGTCGATCACACCTGAGTTTCTCGACTCCGTCATCCGCTTCGTTGTCGAACGCGGCTTCGAGGTGTTGTCCCTCGGCGAGGTCGAGCAGCGCCTCTCGGAAGGCGACTTCGATCGCCCGTTCGCGTGCTTCACCTTCGACGATGGCTATCGCGACAACAAGCAGTACGCCTATCCGATCTTCCACCGCTACGGGCTGCCGTTCGCGATCTACGTGCCGACCGATTTCCCGGACGGCCGCGGTGATCTGTGGTGGCTGAAGCTCGAGAAAGTGGTGAGCGCGCTGACCACCGTCGAGGTGAAGATGCACGGCGCCTGGACCAGCTTCGAGTGCCGCACGCGCGCACAAAAAGAGACCGCGTTCGACCAGATCTACTGGTGGCTGCGCAGCATCCCCGAGACCGAGGCGCGCGACGTCGTCAATGATCTCTGCCGTCTGCACGAGATCGATGTCGAGACCCTCTGCAGCGATCTCGTCATGAACTGGCACGAGATCCGCGACCTCGCCTCCGACCCATTGGTGACGATCGGCGCGCACACGCGGCGGCATTTCGCGCTGGCAAAACTCAGCGCCAGCGAGGCGCGGCTGGAGATCGAGGACAGTGTCCGCCGGCTCGAGGCGGAACTCGGCCGGCCGTGCCGGCATTTCAGCTTTCCTTACGGCGATGCCGGTAGTGCGGGTCCGCGCGAGTTCGAGATGGTATGCGAACTCGGCCTGAAGACCGCCGTGACCACGCGCAAAGGCCTGATCCACGCACGCCATTCGAAGACGCTCAATGCTTTGCCGCGGCTGTCGCTGAATGGCGACTTCCAGAAGGAGCGCTACATCAAGGTGATGCTGACCGGCGTCCCGTTCGCGATCCTGAACATGGCGAAGAGATTGAAGCTGGCGCCGTCAATGCAGGGCGAGGCTCATTTCTGAGCGGGCGTCTGCGGCTGTGCTGGGACCTTGTGCATCCACGAGATGATGAGGCCGGCGAGCGGCACCCATGCGAGGCCGGCGATGGCGTAATATAAAAACGCCACGACCTGGCCACCTGTCGGCAAGATGGCGACAGCCACCAGCATCGCCGCGAACACATAGGCGATGACGAACAGCAGCAGCAGGATCGTTCCGGCGAGGCGGCGGCCATTAGGTCTCATGCCCGTATGATAGCGGATATGGCCGGCCCGCCTCCAGCCCCGAATGCGCGTCTTTGCGGCGCAGGGGGGCACAGCATCCATAGTGCGCGCGCTGTCGTTTCATCTATAAGAGCCAGAGTCGCCGTAAAACGCACCAGCATCCCGTTTCCCGCCCCAAACGAGCATCTGCCCGTGTCTGCCACCGAAAACTCAAACGCCATTCGCCTCTGGCTCGCCCTGATCGCCGCCCTGATCACGCTGACGGCGATTGTCGGTGCTGCAACCCGTCTCACCGGCAGCGGCCTCTCGATCACGGAGTGGGCGCCGATCTTGGGTGTCATTCCGCCACTCGGCGACGCGGCCTGGCAACAGACGTTCGAGCACTACAAGGCCATTCCTCAGTACGCACAGCTCAACCAAGGTATGAGCCTCGACGCCTTCAAGACCATCTTCTGGTGGGAATGGGGGCACCGGTTGCTGGCGCGCTCGATCGGCGTTCTGGTGTTGATTCCGGCGGTGCTGTTCTTCGCGCGCGGCATGATCCCTAGGGCCATGGGCTGGAAACTCGCCGGGTTGTTCGCACTCGGCGGCCTGCAGGGTGCCGCCGGCTGGTACATGGTCAGCTCGGGCCTGGTTGACCGGGTGGATGTGAGCCAATACCGGCTGGCGCTGCATCTCGGGCTGGCGGTGGCAATCCTTGGGTGCACGCTTTGGCTGTTCTTGCGGCTCGATCCCGACCACGAGCGGCGGCATTTCGCGACCATCACCCGTCGCCAAGCCTGGACCAGCGCGACGCTCCTGGCTCTCGTCTATCTGCAGACACTGCTCGGCGCACTGGTTGCGGGCTTGAAGGCGGGGCGGACCTACAACAGCTGGCCGCTGATGGACGGCGCGTTCGTACCGCAGGGTCTCGCGCAGATGTCGCCGGGCTGGCGCAATCTGTTCGAGAATGCCGCGACCGTGCAGTTCAATCACCGGCTGCTCGCCTACGGACTGGTGGCGTTGGCGATCGCGCATGCCGTTTCGATCAACCGCACCGCCGACGACGAGCGCGTCCGTTTCTCAGCCGTGGCACTGGCGGTGCTCATGCTGGCGCAGGCGGCGCTCGGCGTCTGGACGCTGCTCGCGTGGGTGCCGCTCGGCCTCGGGGTCGCGCATCAGGCCGGAGCCATGCTCGTGTTCGCGGTCGCGATATGGCATTTGCACACGGTGCGGCGCGCCAATCAGGCGTGACGTCCCTTGCCGGCTGCCTACCTGCCTGCACGCGCAAAGCGTGGCGCATCGGGCACAGTGGCGGGGTTGATTCGGCGCGAAAGCAAAGCGCGCATTGAATCAGACGGTCAAGTGCAGGAGAATTCCGCCGTAGGCCACTCCTGCCCTACGTTCCGCTGCCCTACGTCCCGCCATTCTACTCTGCGTCCCGCCATTCTGCTCTACGTCCGTATCTGACCCTGGCTGACCCTTTTCACACGACCAAGACCGCGAGAACTCATGACCCGCGCCCGAGGCCTTGCCGTTGCTGTCGCCACCGCTCTCGTGGTCGGCACCGGTTTGCTTGCGGCGCTGCCGGCTAGCGCGCAGCAGGGTGGCGGGAATGTCAATCCGGGGCGGGACTGCCAGTATATCCGCACGTGCAATTTCGCCAAGAACGGCGCCGTGCGCGGCTGCCTCTCTTCCTACAGCTGCCGCACATGCAAGCTGGTCGCCGCCAAATGCGAGATCGGCGGCTTGCGGAAGTGCCGGGAGTTCGTGTGTAGCTGGGGCGGGTGAGGGCGAGCGCGGTTGGTGCCCTCATCTGCCAGCCGCATATTGCGGCGTGGCGTCGGCGCGCCTACCTTGGCCAAAAGCTGATCACGGCCACTTGCCAGTTTGCTTGTGCGCCTGGAGCCCAGGGAGTGACGCGTGCGCATTCTTCTCACCAACGATGACGGCATCGACGCGCCGGGCCTGCATGCGCTGCGCGAGATTGCCGCCGAACTGGCCGGTCCCGCGGGTGAAGTCTGGGTCTCGGCACCGGAAACCAACCAATCCGGGGCTGGCCACTCGCTGTCGCTGAACGAACCGCTGCGCATGCGCGAGGTCGCCGAACGCGTCTACGCTGTGCGCGGAACACCGACGGACAGCGTCATCATGGGCATGCGGCACGTGTTGAAGGGCCGGCTGCCGGATCTCGTGCTCTCGGGCATCAACCGCGGCGCCAACATTGCCGAGGACGTCACCTACTCCGGCACCATCGCCGGCGCCTTCGAGGGAACGCAGCTCGGGGTGCGCTCGATCGCGGTCAGCCAAGCGTACAGCTACGAGGCCGGCGACAACCCGCATTGGGAGACGCCGATCAAGCACGCGCCGGCGTTGATCCGGCAACTGTTGGCCGAGCCTTGGCCGCCGGGCGTGTTGATGAACGTGAATTTCCCCGACCGTGGTCCGGACGACATCGAGGGCATCGAGGTGACGCGGCAAGGACGGCGCGACCAGCAGCTGCTCGGCGTCGACGCCCGGCACGACACCTGGGGCAACCCGTATTATTGGCTCGGCTACGCCAAGCGGCGCTCGAACCCGGAGCGTGGGACTGACATCTGGGCGGTCTACAACGGCTGGATCTCGGTGACGCCGCTGAACATGAATCTCACCGACCGCGCGATGCAAGCGCAACTGAAGGCGCGGCTTAGCCAGCTGTAACCCGGCTCAGTTGAACGCAACGCGACGCCAGAACCCAATCGACAACGCAACGCAACGCAGACGCAAGGCGATCAGCGTCGGCACCGAGAGCGCGTGCCGGGGATGGGGTATCCCGGGGCATCGGCACGCGCATCTCGTTGCCAAGGCTGATTTGGGGTTGTCCGGAACGTCGGGAAACTCAACAGGCTCACTTCAACGCGCCCCCTTGGCCGTCAGCGGTTCTCACCACCTTGGCGCTGGAAAGCCAACACCACGCAAATGCAACGAAAACGCACGCCCAGTCGACGCGCACGCAACACAAACGCGCACTCGTCACTCGTCACCCGGCAAACGCCAACCGTCGACCGGTGCGACGGCGTCGCGTGCCTTGAACTGCCAGCGCGGTGTTCTTGGTTTATTCCATAATCGGCGCGCGAGGTGGTGTCAATAAAAATCAGAACTTAATGAGAACGTTTGGCGGCCTCGATATGCTCAGTTCCGCGAAATCCGGTCCCGCGACGCGGTCCGCCTGACACGAACCGGCTTGCGAACAGCCAGTTGTGTGACCGATTTCCCACAACCGAGCCGCAACCTTGAAATCTGGGGCCAATTGCGGCGCGGTGCGGCCGCGCGTACCGTTGCCATCTGAGCCAGACCGTGGCTGACTGCCGCCGTGAAAGCGACAGAGTCACGTCTCGGGCCGTTCTGTGGGCCGTCTTCGGACCGCAGGTGGGACTAACGCAAGTGGTACTAACGCAAGTGGTACTGACGAAACGAAGTGCTGAAGCAAAAAATCGGAGTTGCCTCAATACGATCCCATCGTGGTACGCGGTTAAACGCAATGTTCACGGCTTGCGATTAGCCTGTCGACTGCGAAGTGCGTGGGTGTTAGATTGAGGCGCCCAAGAGACCGAAAAGCGGCACGATTGGAGATGATTATGATGAACCGCGCAATCAACCGCGCCTTGCTGGTGGCCGCTGGCCTCGCGTTTTCTGCCGTTGCAGGAACGACGACGGCACTGGCACAGCAACAGGATTCGCTTTGGGGTGGTGGCACCACGCAAGGCGGTAGCGGGCGTGAGGTCATTCGGTTTAGCCCAGCCCACCCGGCCGGCCAGATCATTGTCAGCTTCAGTGACCGTCGCCTGTATCTGATCACGAAAACGGGTGAGGCGCTGAGCTATCCGATCGCGATCCCGCGCGAGCAGAGCCGCTGGCAGGGTGTCACGTCCGTCACCCAGAAGCGCATCAATCCGTCGTGGACACCGACACCGACGATGATCGCCGAAAATCCACGCCTGCCGCGTTGGGTGCCGGGTGGCCACCCGATGAACCCGCTCGGCGTACGTGGGCTTTATCTCGGGTCCTCGACCTACCGGATTCACGGCACGGACGCTCCCTGGACGATCGGCTCGGCCGTGTCGAAGGGTTGCATCCGGATGTACAATCAGGATGTGGTCGATCTGTTCCCGCGTGTTCCCGTTGGCGCCAAAGTGACGGTGACGTGGGCAACGTTCCGCGGTGGTGTTGCACAAGCCGGTTTGCCGCCGTCATCGGGCCCCGCGCCGCGCGAGGCGCGTGCATCCGGTCGCCGCATGGCGTCGATCACTCCCGTTCAGGCGTCGGCCGCCACGGCTTACGCGCCGAGCGCTGCACCTGCGGGCACCGAGACCTACAGCGAGCCGGGCGAGCAGCGTCCGCGTTATGCCGTCGCCAAGCGCGTCGTCGCGAAGAAGAAGGTCGCCGACGTAGCCGCTGAGTAAGCGACGCGCGCGGTCACGATTTTCGACGGGCGGCTCGCAGGGGCCGCCCGTTTTCGTTGGTGTCCAGCGCGTCAGCGGCGGCGTGTCAGCAGCAGCGTGCAAGTGCAGTGCTTGACCCAACCTACAAAGTCTCCGCACACTCGGCCCCGAACCAATTCGGAGCCCACCATGCCCAACACCGAGACGCCGCTCATACCCCTTGCCGCAATCACCTGGATCGGCGATGGCTTGCAGCGCCCCGAGTGCGTGCTGACGACCGCCAAGGGCGAACTGTTCGCCGGTGACCATCATTCCGGCATCGTCGAGGTCGGCAAGCCGAAACGCGACATTGCCGGCGCGCCGCCGGGCTTCTTGCCGAACGGCGTCGCGATGACCAAGAACCGCGAGTTCCTGATCGCCAATCTCGGCCCAGGCGGCGGTGTGTGGCGTCTCGATCGCGACTGGCGTCTCTTCCCGCACCTGTTCGAAGCCGACGGCGAACTGCTCCGCGTGTGCAACTTTGTCGGTGTCGATCCGGCCGCCACCGAGTGGATCTCGATCTCGACGCGGGCGTTCCCGCGTGAACTCGCCATGCGCCCGCTTCATGCCGACGGCTTCATCGTGCGCCGCGATGCGAAAGGCGCCCACATCGTCGCTGACGGGCTCGGCTTCACCAACGAATGCCGCGTCGATCCCACGGGCAAGTGGGTCTACGTCAACGAAACCTCGGGCAAGCGCATCTCGCGGTTCGCGATCAAGGGCAGCAAGCTCGGCCGCCGCGAGACCGTGCACGAGTTCGGCGCCGGCGAATTCCCGGATGGGTTCGCGTTCGATTGCGAGGGCGGCGTTTGGGTTGCCTGCGTCTGCTCGAACCGCGTCGTTCGCATCGAGACGTCGGGTCAGCGCACGCTGGTCGTCGACGGTTCCGAGCCGGCAAAGGTCGCCGAAGGTGAGGCGTTCTTCAATGCCGACAGAGGCGGGCGCCACCATGTCGAAGTCGGCGTCACGTCGCCGCTGAAGAACATCGCCAGCGTCGCGTTCGGCGGGCCAGACCTGAAGACGGTCTATCTCGGCAACCTCGCGGGCTCCGGCATCCCGAGCTTCAAGTCGCCCATTGCCGGCGCCGAGCCGGTGCAGTGGCGCTTTTGAGCGAAACTCCAGGCTCGGCGTCAGACCCATGGGGCTGACACCGTCCGCGGACACCCGCAGACGCCTGTCGTTGCGCCGGTCAACACGATCGCGCCAGCGCCTGCAGCGACGACAGACGCGACGGGTGCGGGTAGGGGACACGGTCCGGCCGAGGGATCCAGTGGGAAGGCTTTCCCTCGCTGCGTCGCGGCGCTTCGCAGCCCCACTCCTTTTCACGGAACAATTGCGGTTTCGAGTGTAAAGGCGACCGTCTTCGACGGTGGACCTATGGTGTATTGACCCGTTGCGATCATCGTGCCGGTGGCTGAAACCGACGCCTATTCTTCGGCTTTATGAGAGAGCAGTGGATGCCAAAAGCGCACGCACTTCATGGAAGTCTCGCAACGGCTTCGATTGAATAAATCAGGCGGTTGGCACCTTCCGTGATTATTGAATTGCACAAAACCTGTATCACGGTTGCGGCTTGCTGTTTTCGGCAGTGTATTGATTGGCGGGCCGGCGGGCGAGAACGACAAAACCGATGAGCGATACGGCCGTGAAGGCGGCGCCAGCAAGAAACGTCGCTTTCGGCCCAACCCATTCCCAAAGCGCACCCGCGATGATGCTCGCGGCAAGCAGCGCCAGCCCGGTCAGCAGATTGTACATCCCGAAGGCTGTACCACGCAGCTCGGCTGGCGCCTCGTCTGCGATCATCGTCGTCAGAAGCCCTTGCGTGAGGCCCATGTGCAGCCCCCAAAGCGCCACACCGATCATCACCCCAATGACACCGGTCGAAAACGCCAGGACGAGATCGGCAATGACGAGGACTGATAGGCCGACGACGAGCACCCGAACTCGACCACCCGTGTCCGACAGCACGCCAGCTGGATAGGCGGCGAGGGCGTAGACGAGGTTCATGACGACCATGACAGCCGGCACAAGCATGATGGGCAAGCCAGTGGATTGTGCCTTGAGCAGCAGGAAGGCCTCGCTGAAGCGCGCCAATGTGAACACCACCGCGACGGCGACAACGGACCAGTACCCTCGACTTCCGAGGCGTTTGAGCTCTTCCCGGCTGAACGGCGATTTCACCTTGCGAAGTCCCGGCGGCCGATCAGGTTCCTGTACGCCGAAGATCATGAAAAACATCGCCAGGAAGGCGGGAATCACCGCGAACCAGAACACGGCTGTGATGTTGTTGGCGAACAGCCACATCAAAAGAATCGCAAGGAGCGGCCCCACAAACGCACCGATCGTGTCGAGCGACTGGCGGAGGCCGAAGCTCGCGCCGCGCAAGTGTTCGGGGCTGATATCGGCCATCAGCGCGTCGCGCGGCGCTCCCCGGATGCCTTTGCCGATCCGGTCGATGAAGCGCGCAGCAACCACCCAACCGACTGCGCCGGCCAGTGGGAAAACTGGCTTTGTGAAGGCTGCCAGCCCATAGCCGATGACGGCGAGCATCTTACGTTTGCCGAGCTTGTCGCTGATCGCACCGGAGAAGATTTTGACGATGGCCGCGGTGGCTTCCGTGATGCCCTCGATGATCCCGACGGTCAGCACCGAGACGCCCATGACCGTCACGAGATAGATGGGGAGCAGCGCATGGATCATCTCCGATGAGATATCCATCAACAGGGCGACGACGCCGAGCGCCCAGATTCCAGACGGGATGGCACGCAACGTGGCAAGGTCGAGCTTGGCGTTTTCGTGCTTGGACATCGTTGCAGCATAGGCCATCGTCGACGGCAGTCCAAGTGTCAGCTTCTGAAGTGTCAGCTTCTGAAAATGTCAGCTTCTGAAAATTGCTGAAATCGGTGGTGCAGCTGCGGCCTTCGTCAGTAAGCTGGGTCATTCCCTCAACCTATGACCCCCCGCAAGGCATCTGATGATTTTCGTTCGATCGCGCGCGCTCGCGCCGTCACGCCTTCAGCATGTCGCAGAAGCGTCTCGGTGATGCCTTCAGGATGTCGAGCAGATGATCGTGCAGTGGCTGCAATTCCGTGGCTGCCGCACCGACCCGTCGTGCTGGAAGCACGCGCCTTCGGCAACGGTAACTGCCCCCCCTTTATTCACCGAAATTCTGAGCACAGAATGCTACGAACGCGGCGTCAAGGAGTCGTTCCGATGCTATTCGTTAGAATAAAAGGCGACCGTTGCCGTTTTTCGGCTGTCGCATACGGTCTGGGCTTGCGCGAAATTCGTGCCCGTCCCCATTTCTCGTCCCATTTCTCGTCGGAAGCAACGTCGTCCGCTTCGACATCGTTTGAAAATGGGGACAGTTACCATTTTCGGTTGTGGTGCACGTGCATGGCGATGTCGACGAATGGAAACTGTCCCGATTTTCGAACTGTCCCCATTTTCTCGCGTCCAGAACTTGACCGCAGCCATGCCCAACGAAGACCGTCTGTCGTCACTGCGAGGCTCGTATGCAAGAGGATGCCGCAGACCGAATGCACGCTCTTGCGGCGATCCTTGCTGTTGCCGGTGCGAATGCTTTTCGTGAAGCCGATCAACTCGGGGCGCTCGCGCTTGAAGCTGAACTCTGTCGTGTCCTGCAACACAGCTCGACGTCGCAGCCCTGGACACGCGTCACGTGTGACGCAACGGGATGGCGGCAAGAATGCAACGCCACAGGGCGAGGGGGATAACTTTGGGGGCCGGTGGTCGCGGGATCGATAATGTCGTCGATCGGGGCAGACCCTTGAGGACTGCATGCCGATTGACTGCCGGGACAAGCGTCTACCCCTCAAGTCACGAACCGGCGCGGCTCAAATCCCGAACCACTTGGTGAGCTTGCGGCGGAACCAGCCGGGCTCGTTCGGCGCAGGGCCGCCACTCGTGAGATAGGCATGTGCGTCGCCGAGCAGCGCCCGCATGCGTTGAGCCTCGATCTTGCCGTCCGCCTGGTAGACATCGTCCATGTTGCGCGCCCAGGCGCGGTCCGGCTTTACCGGGTCGATGACAGCCAGGAACGGGATCGCCCGCAGCTTCGTGCCGGGGGCGCGAAACAGCACCGCGCTCAAGACCGCGTCGCCGCTCGGGATCGGCGTGATCTTGCCGTTGTGAAGGGTCGAGAGCGCGATCTCGATGTGATGGAACGTGTGGCCGTAGTCGAGCGCGTCGCCCGTGTGGCGCAGCACGCCATCGGCTGGCAGCAGCTTTTGCAGGTTGGCGCAGACGGGGCACCAGGGCGCGCCGAAGGTCACCAGCAGCAGCTTGCCTTGCGCTTTGGCCTGCTCGAGCCCCTTGCTCAGGATCGCCATCTGGTCGTCGCAGGCGCGATAGACCGCATCACCCGGCCGTTGTGGTTTCGATGCCCGCTCGGGGTTCTCGATGCAGGGTTCGGCCGCCTTGAACGCGTAGCCTGACGGCGGGATGGTTTCGGCGCTGACGCCTGTGGCGAACAGCAGAAGCGCTACTGCCAGAGCTGATCGAAGCGGCATCGTTGTCTCTTTTCTGACCAAAAATCCGAGCCTTGCTCCGGCCGTCGACACCCGCAACGTCAGAAGCATGCACCGTGCCAGTGTGATCAAATCGCAATGATATGGCGCCGCAACAATAGCGGACAGGCCGCGAATCGGCTGAAAACACGGCTGTGGCCGACCGGAAGGCAAGCAGTCGTGACCGTCGAAACAGCTGCGCTGCGCGGCCCGCAAACAAAAAGGCACAGTGTGGTTGTCTTGCCATGATCATGTTTTAAGTTTTGCACAGCCGTTGCGCGAAGACCGCGGAGAGACCGAATGGCCAAGATGCGCGTAACCGACCAGAGTTCCCGACCGCTGCACCGCGTGCTCAACACGCCGGCGCCGTTCCTGTGGGGCATGTTGATCTTCCTGGCCCTGGTCTGCCTGATCGTCGCGATCATCTCGAAGCAGCTCTTTGTTGCATTCGCAACCAATCCGGTTCTGAACGGCTTGATCACCGGCGTGCTCATGATCGGTGTCCTCCGGGCCTTCGGGCAGGTGGTGCGCCTCTACCCCGAGATCCGCTGGATCAACGCCTTCCGCATCGCCGATCCGGGCTTGGCCATCGAGCACAAGCCCGTGCTGCTGGCGCCGATCGCCACCATGCTGCGCGACCGCACCGGGCACCTGTCATTGTCCACGACCTCCATGCGTTCGATCATGGACTCGATCGGCGGCCGGTTGGACGAGGTGCGCGATACCGGCCGGTATCTCGTCGGTCTCCTCGTCTTCCTCGGCCTGCTCGGCACGTTCTGGGGCCTGCTCGAAACCATCCAGTCGGTCGGCAACGTCATCAACACACTCGACACCAAGCAATCCGACAGCGTGCTGGTTTTCGAGGAATTGAAACAAGGCCTCGCCGCGCCATTGAAGGGCATGGGTACCGCGTTCTCGTCCTCGCTGATGGGCCTCGCCGGCTCGCTGATCCTCGGGTTCCTCGATCTGCAGGCGAGCCACGCACACAATCGCTTCTACAATGAGCTCGAGGAATGGCTTTCAGGCATTACCGAGCTGACGCCTGCCGGCAGTGGTGCCACTTCGGATCAGGCGACGCGTCAATTGGCCGTCGCCGCCTACGACATGCAGCGCGCCATCGCTGAGCTTTCGGCGCAGGTGCAATTGATCTCGGCCAATGGTGCGCACGCGCCTGCGGCAGGCCAGATTACCGGCCCAAGTGTCGGCGACCAGGCCGTGCGTGATCTGGCTGTCGGTGTCGATCAACTCGTCCGCCAGATGCGCGCCGAGCAGAACATCGTGCGCGGCTGGGCGGATGAGCAGGCGGTGCGGCAAGCCGAGGTGGCGAGCGCGCTGACCAACCTCGCTAATGCCATGTCGCAGCAACGCGGAGGCTAGCCGATGGCACGCGGACGCAACCGCAAAGGCACCGAGTACGGTGAATTCTGGCCAGGCTACGTCGATGTGCTCTCGACGCTGCTGCTGACGGTCACGTTCCTGCTGTCGATCTTCATGTTGTCGCAGTTCTTCGTCAGCCAGGAATCTTCCGGCAAGGACACGGTGCTGCGCAAGCTCACCCGCCAGATCTCTGAATTGACGAGTCTGCTGTCGCTGGAGAAGGGCAAGGGCAAGAGCCTCGAGGACGAGATGGCGGCGCTGCAGGCGTCTCTCTCGTCGCTCAAGGAGGAGAACGCCAATCTCACTGGTGCCGCCGGACTGGGCGACAAGGGTGCCAGCGAAGCGGCGGCACGTATCGCCAACCTGGACAAGGCGCTGACCGACGAGAAGGGCATTGCCAGCGAGGCGCTGGTGAAGGTGGATCTGCTCAACCAGCAGTTGCTCAATTTGCGTCGCCAGATCGCCGCGCTGAACGAGGCGTTGCAGGCGGCCGAAGCCAAGGACAAGGACGCGCAGACGCGCATCTCCGATCTCGGCGCCCGCCTCAACGTCGTGCTGGCGCGGCAGGTGCAGGAGTTGCAGCGCTACCGTTCGGACTTCTTCGGGCGCCTGCGCGAGCTGCTGAAGGATCGCCGCGATATCCGCGTCGTCGGCGACCGCTTCGTGTTCCAGTCCGAGGTGCTGTTCCCCTCGGGGCAGGCGCAGATGACGCCAGAAGGCTTGGGGGCAATCGATGCGCTGGCCGGCGCCATCGTCGAACTCGAACGGCAGATTCCGGCCGAGATCGATTGGGCGCTCCAGGTTGACGGTCACACCGATAGCCGCAAAATCGCGAGCCGCGATTTTCCCTCGAACTGGGAGCTTTCCAGCGCCCGCGCCACATCCGTCGTGAAGTATCTGATCAGCCGCGGCGTCTCACCGCGCCGGCTCGTGGCGGCCGGCTACGGCGAGTTCGCGCCGCTGGAAGAAGGCACCGCCGATGACGTGCTGCGCCGCAACCGCCGCATCGAGTTGAAACTGACGAACAGGTGAATTGCCACCCAAATAGGCCTTGGTCGTGCTAATCGGGAGCGCGCGCCGCGGCATCGCCGCGATCATTTTGGGTAAGAAAAAATGGACTCGTTGCTGACGCTGGCTGCCGACCCCGCTGCATGGGCAGCCCTGATGACCTTGATCGCCATGGAGGTGGTGCTCGGGATCGACAATCTGATCTTCATCTCGATTCTGACCAACAAGCTTGCGCAGGAACATCGTGAACGGGCTCGCCGCATCGGCATCGGGCTTGCGCTGGTCTTCAGACTGGCGCTGCTCGGCACCGTGGCGATCATCGTCAAGCTGACCACGCCGATCTTCACCATTCTCGGGCAAACCTTCTCGTGGCGCGACCTGATCCTGATCGGTGGCGGCCTGTTCCTGGTCTGGAAAGCGACCAAGGAAATTCATCACCGTGTCGATCCGGATCACGGCCCGGACGTGTTTGAACGGGGTGACGCGAGCCTCGGCTTTGCCGCCGCCATCAGTCAGATCGTCGTCCTGGACCTCGTGTTTTCGATCGACAGCATCGTCACCGCCGTCGGCATGACAGACCATGTGCCGATCATGGTGATCGCGGTCCTCGTTGCGGTGGCGGTCATGTTGCTGGCAGCGACGCCCCTCGCGAATTTCATCAACAACAACCCCACGATCGTGATGCTGGCACTTGGCTTCTTGCTGATGATCGGGACGGTGCTGATCGCTGAGGGCTTTGGCGCCAAAGTGCCCAAGGGCTACATCTACGCCGCCATGGCCTTCTCCGCGTTGGTCGAGGGATTGAA
This sequence comes from Hyphomicrobiales bacterium, assembly GCA_031367895.1. Classification (GTDB taxonomy): domain Bacteria; phylum Pseudomonadota; class Alphaproteobacteria; order Rhizobiales; family Hyphomicrobiaceae. The sequence continues at coordinate 6,738 of JANLQP010000009.1, read as the reverse complement.
CATGCTCGACCGGCGGGCGCGGAAGAAATAGCTGCGCCGGGTCGAGACTTGCGTCATTGCAGAGCATCGCTCCGCAATGACGCTCGACCCGACCTTTCCGGTCAACCGACCGTCTCGATCGCGCGGCCGTCGACGCGCGTCTCGCCCTTGAGGTTGTCGACCGTGACGTGCGTGTCATACCAGGTCAGGCGCGGGCGGGCGCCGAAGCGCTTGGTCAACTCCACCATCCGCTCCTCGGTGAACCAGGCTTCGGCGGAAGCGCGGCTATCCCAGAGATAGACGCCGCCGGTGCCTGCTTCACCGTTCAGGTAGTCTTTGCGGATCAGGCCTTGTCTGCCGAGGTCACGGTAGATCGGTGCGGTCGATGTGCCGCCCTTGATCGCCTGTTCCTCTGTGCGCTTGGCCAAATCGAACTGGACGACGACGATGCAATTGCCCATGGCTGGTCCTCCTTGCTGATGAGCAATCATATTGCTCGGGTGCTTCGAAGTTGCAACCGAGGCCGCGCATCGAGATGGCATCCTGGATTTTCTCGCCAGCCTTACAAGTCCTGCGCCGTCGTGCGCTTCACAGTGACGCCCGGCCGGGTCTTTACGTCCGGTTGCAGCCTGGTGCCGAGGCCGGCGCCCTTCGGGATCGTGATCATGCCCTTCTCGATCGGCGGCAGTTCGGTGACGTAGCGTTGGTACCAGCCATAGTAGAAGGCGCGCACGATCTCCTGCACCCAGCAATTGCGGGTGTTGAGCGCCAGATGCGTCGAGACCAGCAGTGCAATCGGTCCGGTGCAATCGTGAAACGCGACGGGGGTGTGATAGGCCTCGGCCATGGTCGCGATTTTCTTCGCCTCGGAAACACCGCCGCACCAGGCGACGTCCATGATCACCATCGAGAGCGCCTGCAACTCGAGCAGTCCGCGGAAATCGGCGCGGCCGCCGCGTGTTTCGCCGACCGCGATCGGTGAGCGCGTCGCGCGTGCGACTTCGCCGATCGAGTGCATGTGGTCCATGAAGACGGGGTCTTCCACCCACATCGGCTTGAGCGGTTCCAGCGCCTGCGCAATCTTGATCGCCTGCGGCCGGCTCCAGAGCGAATGCAACTCGCAGGCGATGTCCATCTTGTCGCCGACGGCCTTGCGGATCTTCTCGAAGGGTTCGAGTCCCTTCTTCAGGTCGGCGGGTGAAATCCAATAGCCCGATGAGGCTTCCGCCGCGTAGTCGAGCGGCCAGATCTTCATGGCGTCGATGCCCATTTCGAGCAGCGAATGGGCGAGTTCGTCGGCGCGGTTGAGGAAGGCGTGCAGGTCCTCGAATTGGCCGGTCTTGGCGGTCAGCCCGAAGTTGGCGGTGCCCTGCGTCGCCTTGGTCTGGACGTAGGAGTAGCCGGCGCAGGTGTTGTAGACTTTGATCTGCTCGCGCACGCGCCCGCCGAGCAGGTCCGCGATCGGCATATCTTTGGCCTGTCCCAGGATATCCCAGAGCGCAATGTCGACTGCGGAACGGCCGCGCATCTCGGCGCTGGCACCGACGAAGCCGACGTAGCCGGTCAGATGCGCCTGATGTGCTTCGATGTTGGTCGCGTCTTTGCCGATCAGATAGGGCGCGATGATGCCGTGGATATGTCCTTCGGCGGCGGCCGGTCCATAGAACGTCTCGCCGAGGCCGGTGAGGCCTTGATCGGTCTCGACGTGCACCCACAGCAGATTGGGATGCTCGGCCGAGCGGATCGTTTCGATGGCGGTGACTTTCATTCTTGGTTGCGCCTTCGGTTGCCCAGTGCCAACCGGCGCGTGGATACGGCGGCGGCGAGTGTGTGGTGTGATGGGGGCAGACCCATGGGTCTGACCCCTTGGCTATGTCTTCGTATGCAGCAGCACGCGCTCGTAGGTCGTCCGCACGCGGGTCGAGAAGGCACCGATGTCACGGTCGTAGATCTTGATCAATTCCTTGACCGCAGGCCCGTTCAGCGCGGCGGTAAGCTTGTCCGCGCTCTCGAAGGCGTAGAGCGCCATGTACTGGTGGGAGCCATCGCCGAGGATCACCTTGTAACGCGCGCCGCCGGTGCAACCTGGGAACATGCGCACCGCGTCCGGCATGTGCTCGTTGTCGTACCAAAGATTAAACTCCGCCTCGCGGCCGGGTTCGACCGTGGCGCGGACGGACAACATGTGCTCGGGGAACAAGTTGGGCATCGGCGACTTTCCTCGTGCGGTTCAGTTTTCACGCGCCGGATGCGCAAGTTGGCATCCGAAGGCGCAGCTAGAGCAGCTTCCGGCTGAGTTGGACCAGCGCTGATCGCAAATCTCCCTCGACCTCGCGAGCGACACCTCTCGCTTCCCCCTTCCCCCGCGAGGGGGGAAGGGGGAGGCATCGCTTACTTCCAGACGGGAAGCCGGACTTTTTCTGCGGGCCAGGACTGTCATTCGATGTGATCCAATTCAGCCGGAAACCGCGCTAATCAACGTACCGCACCTTCGACGACTTCAAGAGGTCCTCGATGCCGCCGAGATTGGTGAAGCCGCCCTTGATCTTCTTCTGCGTGTCGGCTTCGGCGGCCAGGATCTGCTCGATGCGCGGCAGCAGGCGGTCGAGGTCGGCAAGTGGAATGACAACGATGCCGTCGCGGTCGCCGATGACGATGTCGCCGGAATGCACCGTCAACCCGCCGACGACCACGGGCAGGCCGACGCGGCCCGGGCCGCTGCGCACGCACGAGTTCGGCGTGATGCCACGGCAGAAAAGAGGAATGCCGACGGGCAGCAGGCCAGCAAGATCGCGCATCATGCCGTCGACGACGAGGCCGGCGATGCCTTTGCCCTTGGCCATGAGCGCAATGTTGTCGCCGACCACGGCTGAATGCGCGAAGCCTTCGCTCGCCGAGATAATGACGTCGCCGGCCTTGGCCACAGCGAGCGCACCGAGAATGGCCAGGTTGTCGTTGGGGCCGGTTTCGCAGGTGACGGCTGTGCCGAGAATGGTGCAGCAATCGGGATCGAGTGGCTTGATCGCGGCATCGAGACCGCCGCGGCCGTCCATGGCGTCGACGGCTTGGCCGGTTTGCACGCCCTTCAGTTTGGCGAGCTTGGCGGCGGCCGGGCGTTTCCAGGTTTTCTTGATGGTGAGAAGCGGGGGATCCTCGAGCATCGGCAGGTCCTTTGGGGCATGGGTTCTGCCCATGACCCTATTGCCCTGGCGCGCCGGAGAAAAGAGTGATGTGAAAAGGGTTCGTTGTCCCGAACGCAAAAAGGGGGACGCGAGCAGCGTCCCCTCAGGGTCAGGAAGCGGATTTTGTGTCCCGTGCACCACTGTCAAGCGGTGCGCGGTTGTAATGTCATTACTTGCTGAGGTGGACCGGCACGGCGCGGTAGGCGATTTCCTTGAAGATTTTCTCGAGAGTGGCGGCGTCCTCGGCAAGGAAGGCGTGGTTCGTGTCGGTGGCGCAGGAAGCGAGCGTGTCCCGGGCGATCTGCACATCCAGCTTGAAGCCGATCGTGTAGACCTCGATGCCCCTCGCCTTCATGCCGGTGCAGAGGTCGACGGCGCGCTGGCTGATGGTGTTCGTGTTGGTGTCACCGCAGGAACCGAAGGCCGCCGCGCCGCAGTTGTATTCGCCGTCCGTCATCAGCACCGCGATCTTCTTCAGGTTCGCCGTGTTGTAGGCCTGGGGCTTCGCACCACCCAAGTTGGCCGGCGGGGTTGGCATGATCAGGTTGAAGGTCGGCGACAGTGCATACCACGCCCAGGCCGTTCCCAGTGCACCCGAGGTAGAGCCGTTGGCCGTGAACGTCGAGATCTGGTTGAGCAAGGTGGCCTTGGTCGAGGTCAGTGGCACGTACTTCTGCGACGGGGTGCAGCTCGTTGCGGTCGCAAGATCGCTCGCCCAGTTGGCCGTCATGTAGGTATTGGAGCCGGGGGACGTCTCGGCTGTCGCGGCGATACCTGTCCGATCGATCATGCAGCGACTCAGGTAGCCGGTGCAGGTGCAGTCCTGGTTCCAGGTTCTGCAGGTGCCATTGCTCCGAAACCTGGCGCACGTCGTGTTGACGCACGACGTGGGCTTGCCGGCGCAGAAATTGAGGCTGGAGCTGGGCTCCGTTACGGTCTTGGTCAGCGGTTGACCGGTCACGAGCGTCGCCGTCGTGTCGTCGACCGTGACGGTCGGCGCGAACGGCACCAGCGCGATTTTGGCGTGCGACGTGCCGGTATCCGGGATCAGGATGTTGACGAAGTTCGTCGCCGAGGTCCGCAACGCCGAAATCTTCGAGGTACCATTGCCTGAGTCCCAGCCCATCGAGCCGGTGGTGTCGAGCATCAGCGCCAGTTCGACCTCGCTGCTGCCGCCGCCGCCGGCGACGCCCTCGGTCGAGGTCGACTCGGTCGTCGCATTCAGCGTGATCGACTGGATGTTGGCGAGCGGCGCCATCGCCAGGAACGGTGTCGGCACGTTGATGCTCGCCGACATCGTCACGGTCTTCGACGCTGTGTCCATCGTTCGGGTCATGGTGGCGCCGGTGACGCCGGTCATTGCCGCATTGAAGAACTTATCGGCATGAGCGAGCGCCGACGCGGCGTCGTGGTTCGGGTCGTTCTGGTAGGCTGACGAAGCTGCGAGCGACGCCGAGTCGAGGGCGTTCTGCAACCGTGTCTGCATCGAGTAGACGCGACCGAAGTCGACGGCGCCGCCAACCAGCGATACGACGACGAACCCGGTGAGGGCGAAGATGATCGCGACGTTGCCCTTCTCGTTCCGCGCGAAGTTGCGATCCGAGTTATTGGAAACCATTGTCCTGAACTTGCTCATCGTGGAGCAGCCAAGACGCTGAGCAGCTCGAAAGGGCTGCCTTACTGCGTCAAACATGATACGCCTCCTGCGCAAATTTTCTTATACCCCTTTGTAATACAGCATGAGGTGTTTCCATGTCGTTAAAGCCGAAAACTAGGTCGAAAATTTATGTTGGCCGTGCGTATTCTTGTATTACTTCAATTTAAATCAAATTGTACTTTGGGAAACAACAAACAATTAGTCTTTTAAGCTCTGGTGTTGCTTGTTTTAATGCAAAATGTTGGCCGACTGACCCGTTCTCACTGGCGATCGACCTCACGGCACGCGAGCGAGCATATCGGTCTGTGCGGTTGCTACGCCAAACAAGGACATAAACATTTCTTTATATCCGTGTTGCCAGCCGGTGCCAGGCCCGCTATAGGAGGTCTATCCTGGCGGCTTTTCCAGGCTGGAGCGGCTCGTCCGCTGCATGCCGATCGAACCCAGCGCCACTCGAGCAGCCCGAGCCAACGATCATCGACCTTTGAACCCGACGCTTTTCCCGAAAGGACCACCGGCCATGACCCGTGCCAACGACTACATCGTCCAAGACATCAAGCTCGCCGAATGGGGCCGCAAGGAAATCGCGATCGCGGAGACCGAGATGCCGGGCCTGATGGCGACCCGCAAGGAGTTCGGCGGGAAAAAGCCGCTGAAAGGTGCGCGGATCGCCGGATCGCTGCACATGACGATCCAGACGGCGGTGTTGATCGAGACGCTGGCGGCGCTGGGCGCCGACATCCGCTGGGCCTCCTGCAACATCTACTCGACGCAGGACCATGCTGCTGCGGCCATTGCCGCGACCGGCGTTCCGGTGTTCGCCATCAAGGGCGAGAGCCTCACGGACTACTGGGAGTACACGCGCAAGATCCTGGAATGGAGCGATGGCGGCACGCCGAACATGATCCTCGACGACGGTGGCGATGCGACCATGCTCGTCCACCACGGACTTCGTGCCGAGAAGGGCGACACCAAGTTCCTCGACAAGCCCGGCAACGAGGAAGAAGAGATCTTCTTCGCGTTGATCAAGCGCACGCTCAAGGAAAAGCCGGGCTGGTTTGCCGAGCTCGCCAAGAACATCAAGGGTGTTTCGGAAGAAACGACGACCGGTGTACATCGTCTCTACATCATGGAGAAGGAAGGAAAGCTTCTCTTCCCGGCGATCAACGTCAACGACAGCGTCACCAAGTCGAAGTTCGACAACCTCTACGGCTGCCGCGAGTCGCTGGTCGACGGTATCCGTCGCGGCACCGACGTGATGATGGCCGGCAAGGTTGCGATGGTCGCGGGCTTCGGCGACGTCGGCAAGGGCTCGGCCGCATCACTGCGGCAGGCCGGATGTCGCGTGCTCGTCTCCGAAGTCGATCCGATCTGCGCCCTGCAGGCGGCGATGGAAGGCTATGAAGTCACGACGATGGAGGACGCAGCGACCCGCGCCGACATCTTCGTCACGGCGACGGGCAATCTCGACGTCATCACAGTCGACCATATGCGCGCCATGAAGGATCGGTCGATCGTGTGCAACATCGGCCACTTCGACAGCGAGATCCAGGTTGCAGCTCTGAAGAACTTCAAGTGGCATAACGTCAAGCCGCAGGTGGACGAGATCGAGTTCCCGACCGGGCGGCGCATCATCCTGCTTTCGGAAGGCCGCCTCGTGAACCTCGGCAACGCCATGGGCCACCCCTCGTTCGTGATGTCGGCCTCGTTCACCAACCAGACTCTGGCGCAGATCGAGCTTTTCACCAAGCCCGGTCAGTACCAGAAGAAGGTCTATACGTTGCCGAAGCACCTCGACGAGAAGGTTGCGATGCTGCACCTCGAGAAGATCGGCGTGAAGCTGACGAAGCTTTCAAAGCAGCAGTCGGACTACATCTCGGTACCGGTGACCGGGCCGTTCAAGCCCGATACGTACCGCTA
>JANLQP010000394.1:0-11925 GCA_031367895.1 Hyphomicrobiales bacterium | reverse complement strand
CGTCGTCGAACAGAAAGCCTGCCAGCGCCTTGGTCAGCTCCGTCTTGCCAACGCCCGTGGGGCCCAAAAACATGAACGAGCCGATCGGCCGGTTCGGGTCTTGCAGTCCCGCTCGCGCGCGCCGGACCGCGGTCGAGACCGCGATCACTGCCTCTTTCTGGCCGATGACGCGCTTGCCGATTGCGTCTTCCATTTTCAGGAGTTTATCGCGCTCGCCTTCCAGCATCCGGACGACCGGCACGCCGGTCCAGCGCGACACGACGCCCGCGATCTGATCGGGCGTCACGGCCTCTTCCAGCATTGCGACTTTGCCGTCACTAGCTTCGAGCGCCGCGATTTTCCGCTCAAGATCTGGAATAACGCCGTAGGCGAGCTCACCCGCCCGCGCCAGATTGCCCTTGCGTTGCGCCTGCGCCAACTCGTTGCGGAGCTGATCCAGTTCTTCCTTCAACTTCTGCGCGTCACCCAGCTTCGACTTTTCTGCCTCCCAACGGCGGGTCAAATCGCGCGATTGCTCCTCGTGGTCGGCAATCGATTTATCGAGTTTGGCGAGACGCTCCTTTGACGCCGTGTCGGTTTCCTTTTTCAATGCCTCACGTTCGATCTTCATTTGCATGAGATCGCGATCGAGGCGGTCCAACTCCTCGGGCTTACTATCGATCTCCATCTTCAGACGCGACGCGGCCTCGTCGACGAGGTCGATCGCCTTGTCGGGGAGGAACCGATCGGTGATGTAGCGGTTCGAGAGCGTCGCGGCTGCAACGAGGCTCGAATCCGTGATGCGCACGCCGTGGTGCAGCTCGTACTTCTCCTTCAGGCCGCGCAGGATCGAGATCGTATCCTCGACCGTCGGCTCGTTGACGAACACGGGCTGGAAGCGCCGCGCCAACGCCGCGTCCTTCTCGATATGCTTGCGGTACTCGTCGAGCGTTGTGGCTCCGACGCAATGCAGCTCGCCGCGGGCAAGCGCGGGTTTGAGCAGGTTGCCGGCGTCCATCGCGCCCTCGGATTTGCCGGCGCCGACGATGGTGTGCAACTCGTCGATGAAGAGGATGATCCGGCCAGCCTCGGACTCGACTTCCTTCAGCACGCTTTTCAGCCGCTCCTCGAATTCGCCGCGATACTTGGCGCCGGCGATCAACGAGCCCATGTCGAGCGACAGCAGCCGCTTGTTCTTCAGGCTCTCCGGCACGTCGCCCTTGATGATGCGCTGCGCCAAGCCCTCTGCAATCGCGGTCTTGCCGACGCCCGGCTCGCCGATCAGGACAGGGTTGTTCTTGGTACGCCGCGAGAGAACCTGGATCGTGCGGCGGATCTCCTCGTCGCGGCCGATGACCGGGTCGAGCTTCCCGTTGGCGGCGGCTTCAGTCAGGTCGCGGGCGTAGCGCTTCAATGCGTCGTAGCCTTGCTCGGCGGACGCGGTATCGGCTGTGCGGCCCTTGCGGATGTCGTTGATCGCGGTGTTCAGCCCTTGCGCAGTGACGCCGGCATCCTTGAGGGCCCGGGCGGCTTCGCTCGCTCCTTCGACGGCAATTGCCAGTAGTAAGCGTTCGGCGGTTACGAATTTATCGCCGGCTTTGGTCGCGATCTTTTCGGCCTGGTCGAGGACGCGGGCAAGCTCAGGCGCCAGATAGAGCTGACCGGCCCCGCCACCGGAGATCTTCGGGCGCCGCGACAGGCTGAGTTCGACGGCCGTGAGCGCTTGGCGCGATTGGCCACCTGAGCGGTCGATGAGACCCGCCGCCAAACCTTCGGGATCGTCGAGCAGGACCTTCAATAGATGCTCGGCGGTAAACTGCTGGTGCCCCTCGCGGAGCGCAAGGGATTGAGCGGACTGAATGAAACCCTTGGCGCGCTCGGTGTATTGCTCGATGTTCATGGTCTCTCCTCCACCCGCCGAACGTGCCCCGAAGCGACAGGCCCGGCCGTGATCTTAGTTGATGCAACGCACCGTCAGGCGCAGGCGCCCAACTTGGCACGCCCAACGGCACATGTAGGTAGCGCAGCCGTGACTTCAACGGGGTGCGATGGTCTGCAGCGATCTACTGACCGCCCGAGGCGCGTGCTCAAGGACGGTCTGTCTCGGGAAGCAGGTACGGCCGGATGCCCTCGCTGGCTGACACTTCGAGCACCCGGTTGACCATGAAATCAGAAGGGCTCAGCCGCAATTCGAGGAATGCGAGCGCGACCTCGATCAGGCGCCAACTTTGTTCGCGCTGAACATTGGGGAGCGCTATCAATCCCGCATGAATTGGCTGCCGCATAAGCAGGTTTCGAAAATCGTCGGCGTTTGCAGTGATGATCGTTCGATCCTGCTCAAGCGCGCGCCGCACCAAGACATGATCGTCTGCGGTCCGCAAACCTAAGTTAATCGGGTGGACGCTGTCAGGATATCCGCGCGCCGCGAGTCTCTGCACGAACGCGTGCGATATGCACTCGTCGAGCAAGAACTTCATGCCGGCGTCTTGCTGACTGCGCGGTTCCGCCATGGCTTCCCGTCCGGGTGCTCGACCTGCGGAACCTGCTTGGCGTAGGCGACGGCCGCCAGTACCATTTCAACGGTCACCCAGGGGTTCTCGCGGACGATATCATCCGGCGTTTCCTCGTCGCCATCGAGACGGGCTGCAATGGCATAGATGTTCAGCCGCGTCCCCTGGATGCACGGGGTGCCGCCGAGGATCGCGGGGTTGCTGACGATAAAGCCGTCTTCGGTCAATGTGCGGATGTCGCTCATGGGATATTGCCCGGGGTTGTGGCAGCCTGACATGCATAGCACAGACGAGCGCAACGGTGATAAGTTTGCGTCCACGATCCGCCCAAATGCGCGCAGTTCCGAGCCGCCACACGAGTACCCGAGCAACAGCCATGACCGACGCCCAAGTCCCCCACGTCCAGAACCTCTACCGCTATCCGGTCAAAGGGCTTACGCCCGAACGCCTCGATAGCGTGACGCTGCAACCTGGCGCCACGATGCCATTCGACCGGGCGTTTGCGATCGAGAACGGACCGGGCCGGTTCGATCCAGAAAATCCGCGGCATCTGGCGAAAATCAACTTCCTGATGCTGATGCGCGACGAGCGGCTGGCGAGCCTCGATACCCGCTTCGACGACGCAACCGAGACATTAACCATTTTGCGTGACGGCAAGCAGGTGGCAAAGGGAGGGCTCGGCACGCAGATCGGCCGGCAGATGATCGAGCAGTTCATGGCCGCCTACATGACGCAGAGCCTGCGCGGCGCGCCGAAGGTCGTTCGCGCGCCTGGCCACTGCTTCTCGGATGTGGCAGCAAAGTGCCTGCACATCGTCAATTTGGCGTCGCTGCGGGAGTTGGAACGTGCCGTCGGCCGTCCGGTCGATCCGCTGCGGTTCCGCGCCAACGTCTACATCGATGGCGTACCGGCCTGGGAGGAGTTCCGCTGGCTGGATAAGAACGTTGAGGCGGGCGCCGTTCGGCTGTCGGTGTTCAAGCGGACGGTCCGCTGCGACGCGACCAACGTCGATCCGGCGACGGCGCAGCGCGATATGGCGATTCCTCAGGTGCTGCTGCGCACGTTCGGGCATTCGGACTTCGGCGTCTACGCCAAGGTGGATCGCGGCGGCTCGCTGAAGTGCGGCGACAAGATCAATGCTTAGCCGGGCTGGGCTGTATTGCCTCGAGCGGCGGTAAAAGCTCGGGCCGGTACTCGAAATGCATGGTGTCGAAGTGGGCCCACTTGCCGCCCCAGATGAAGCCGTGCCGCTCGAAGATGGTGACGATCTCGATTGGAAACCGGTTGCGGTAATCCGCCTTGCCATTTTTGCCCGGCTTGCTCCAGCGCCAGTAGTCGGCTTGCCCGGTCGCAAGGTCGATGGCGATGCCGTGACCGTGTGCGCTGGTCCGTGAGGTGCCCGCTATAGGGCGGCAATTGTAGGTGCCGGCCGGCGGGAAGAGATACCGGTCGAACGCCTTCGAGAGCGCATCGAGTTCGCGGCTGATCGCAGCGAGCTTTTCCGCGACTCCGTTACGGGCGGTAACTTTGAGCGGCCGCCCCCATTTCTTCGGCAGCCAGACGACATCGACAAGGCTGGATTGGACCTCGCTTTTCCGGCAATCGCCGTACATCTTGGCAAAGAAGGCGTCGGGCCGCGCGCGCCCTGGATCGGCGTCAGGTGCAGTCGGCAATCCCGCTGCCCCTGCCGGGTAAAGATCATGCAGCATGTCCTTGATGTCTGGATTTTCGAGACGCTGGGCTGCGGTCTTTGGTCCACGGCTGTCGTCGACTGGCATGCGTGAAGCGTCCTTCCAGACCAGCCAGTTGCCGTCGATCCGGGCCAGGACGTCTGGGTAGGACTTAACCAAGTGCTCGAGTTTCATGGCGTCCGCCTCGCTAGCCAGTTGCGCATGCGCTGCCGTAGAGCACATGAACGAAAGCAGCATGACGCCGATGTGCAACAGTGTGAACGCCCAGTTTCGTTGCATCTTGTCCCCAAAATCTTGCAATTGCTGCAATTATGTCACTGCGCCTGCACCAGATCCTTTCGCACGTCGGGAACGCCGATCTGAGCGCGTAACGCGAGCCTTTTGCCGGGGCAACCAAGCTGCTACTGTCGCCCCAAGATATATCCAGTCGATCGCCTGATGACCTACCGTGCACGCCACGGGAGGTGAAGCGAGATCCAGGCCCTGGGGAATAATGTTGGCAAAGCCCGGCGAGGAGAAGGGAGCGGCTCGGTCCGCATCCATCGGTGACCGAAATGCATCCGGAGCAAGGCTCGGCGGCAGAGGCCACGACTCGGGCACCGGCAGTAGCCCTCACGATCACAGCTACGGCGCGCTCGACCTTGGCACGAACAACTGCAGGTTGCTGGTCGCGCGTCCTTCCCGGCGCGGCTTCGTCGTCGTCGATGCGTTTTCGCGCATCATTCGATTGGGTGAGGGTGTCGGCGCCACCGGCATGTTGTCTGACGTCGCGATGAACCGCACGCTCGACGCCCTCAAGGTCTGCGCCACCAAACTTGACCGCGCCCGCGTCGTGCGGCACCGGCTCGTCGCGACGGAGGCTTGTCGGGTGGCGAGCAACGGGGCCGAGTTTCTGGAACGTGTCCGCATCGAGACAGGCCTCGACATCGAGATCCTGTCGCGTGAAGCGGAAGCGCGGCTGGCCGTCTCGGGTTGCGCAGCGCTGCTCGATGGCCGCTCGGATCTGGCGTTGGTGTTCGATATCGGAGGCGGATCGTCTGAACTCGTCTGGCTCGACCTTTCCAAGCGCGCCGGAGACCGTTCCCGCTCGGTACAGGAACGCATCGACGCGCAGAACTGTATCGCGGCCTGGACGTCGCTGCCGGTCGGCGTGGTCACGCTCGCCGAGCGCTTTGGCGGCCGTCACGTCACGCGCGACGATTTCGACGCCATGGTCGATCACGTCCATACGTACCTGGAGCCATTCGAAGCCGAGCACCGATTCCGTGATCGCATGCGCAACGAGCGCTCGCATCTCCTCGGCACCTCCGGCACGGTCACGACGGTGGCGGGCATCCATCTTGGGCTTCGGCGCTACGATCGTTCGCGAGTCGACGGCTGCTGGATGCGCACGTCGGACGCGCGTGCGGTGACGCAGAGCCTGATCGACCGCAGTTACGATGAACGGGTGGCGGAGCCGTGCATCGGCCGCGAACGTGCCGATCTCGTGTTGGCCGGGTGCGCCATCCTCGAGGCTATCGCTGAGACCTGGCCGTGCGAAACGCTGCGCGTCGCCGACCGCGGCTTGCGCGAGGGCATTCTCGCATCGCTGATGAGCGAGGACGGTGTTTACCGCAACCAGCGGCGCAACTTCGACGATCGTGGCCGGAGGCGCGAATGAGCAGCATCAAGGGCGGCAAGGGCACCGGCAAGAAAGCAGCCAAAGGGGTCGGCAAGAGTGCGCTTGGATCACGCGGTGGCGTGCGCCACATGAACGTCCGCGTGAAGACCGCACGCGGGCGCACCGCGTCGTCGCAACGATGGCTCGAGCGGCAGTTGAACGACCCTTACGTCGTCGCCGCCAAAGTGGATGGCTGGCGATCGCGGGCAGCATTCAAGTTGATCGAGATCGATGACAAGCATCGCATCTTGAAGCCCGGCATGACCGTTATCGATCTAGGTGCGGCGCCAGGTGGCTGGTCGCAAGTGGCAGCGCAGCGCGTGAAATCGATGGACGCCAAAGGCCAAGTTGTCGCCATCGACTATCTGCCATTCGATACGATTACCGGCGTCGAGATCCTGCAACTCGACTTCACCGATGCGAGCGCACCGGACAAACTGAAAGCGCTGCTGCGCGAGGGGCACGCGGATGTCGTACTGTCCGACATGGCGGCACCGACCATGGGCCACACCAACACGGACCATCTGCGCATCATGGGACTGGCGGAAATGGCATTGGCGTTTGCATTGGAGGTGCTGACTCCGGGTGGCGCCTTCCTGTGCAAGGTGTTCCAGGGCGGCACCGAGCGCGATCTGCTTGCCGAGCTGAAAAAGAATTTCGCGGTCGTCCGCCACATCAAGCCGCCGGCCAGCCGGGCCGATTCAGCCGAGCTTTACGTGCTGGCAACCGGGTTCCGGAAGGCGGGTGGGTGAGTGAACGCGAAAGTGGGCCAGTATGATATGGTTTCGCCATGAACGCACAGATCAAGAAGCTGCTGACTGAGGTCGATCGCTTGGCGCCGAGCGAACGGATCGAGCTGTTCCTCGAGTCTCTCGACAAGCCCGATGCGGAATTCGAACAAATGGTCCGCGGAAGCGCGTGATCGCCTCGATGCCCATCGCAGCGGCGATATGCCAGCGGCCCGTGATTTTGACGAAGATTTCGCCAAGTATGATCGGTCATGCGCGTCGGGTTAAACAAGGACCACCATGTGGCGCATCTGGGCGGCGGCCCTGTTCTGGGGCTTGAACTGGCCCGTCGTGAAGATCCTGCTGGACGGCACGGGTCCGTGGACATTGCGTGCGGTCGGGCTCAATCTCGGCTTTCTACTGTTGGCGGCAACGACGCTCGCCACCGGACAATCGATGGCGATAGCCCGTGAGCACTGGGGCCGGTTGCTGATCGCAGGCTTTCTCAATGTCGTCTGCTTCAACATCTTCGCCGTATTCGCGCAAATGTCGATGCCTGCGTCGCGCGCTGTGATCCTGACCTACACGATGCCGCTCTGGTCGGTGGTCTTTGCTCGCATCATGCTTGGCGAGAAAATCGATCGCCTGCGCACGTTGACGCTGGTTCTCGGTGCTGTGGGTATCGCAATTCTGACGCGGCCGTTCTGGCCGGCGATCGCAGCGGGCAGCATTCCCATCGGCCTCGTCTATGTCATGGGCGCGGCAACGACCTGGGCGGCGGGCACCGTCTATACGAAGCGGGCGCAGATTCCGGGCGCTCCGATGGCGCTGACGGCGTGGCAGATCCTGCTCGGCTCAGCGGTGGCCTATGTCGGGCTGGTGCTGTTCGAGACGCCGCGCCTGGAGCTGCACCGGCCCGAGATTTTGGCAACGTTCGCCTATCACGTGATTTTTCCGCAGGCAGCCGCCTATGCACTCTGGTTCGGCTTGATCGCGCGCGTACCCGCTTCGACCGCGGCGCTGGGAACGCTGCTGGTGCCGGTGTTCGGCGTGCTCGGTGCGGTTGTCCTCATCGGCGAGCGGCCACCGCTCTACGATCTCATCGGCTTCGCAATCATCATGTCGGCCGTGCTACTTGATCAGGGCGTGCGAGGTTGGCGGGAACGCGCGTCCGTCAAGGCTTGAGGATACGCGCGGCATCGGCAATGGTGGGGCATGACAAACGCTCCCAATCCAACCTCGCTGGCCGGCCGTGTCGTTCTAGTCACCGGGGCCGCCGGCAGCATCGGCAAAGCCATCGTGTCCGCCTTGACGTCCGCGGGCGGCACGCCAGTTGCCACCGATCTCGCGGGCCGGCCGGGCATGGACCTGGCCCTTGATGTGACGCGTGAGGCCGATTGGATCGGCGTCGTCGCCGAGATTGCGCAACGCCACGGCCGCCTCGATGGCCTCGTCAACAATGCTGGAATCATCATCATGGGTGACGTCGAGCACACCAGCCTCGCGGACTGGCGCCGCGTCATGGCCGTCAACGTCGACGGCGTGTTTCTCGGCTGCAAACACGCGATGCCGCTGCTGGCCAAATCCTCAGCGCCCTCGATCGTCAACATATCATCGGTGTCGGGGCTGGTCGGCGGCGCCAACCTCGCGGCCTACAACGCCTCGAAGGGCGCGGTGCGGCTGCTGACCAAATCCGTGGCGCTGTCAGGCGCGCGCAAATCGCCACCCGTGCGCTGCAACTCGGTGCATCCGGCCTTCGTCGAGGGCGACATGGTGGCGGGCCTCGCTGGCGCCACGCGCGACCCGGCCCGCGCAGTCGACCGGATGAAGGCCGACATCCCGCTCGGGCGCATGGCGGAGCCAGCTGAAATTGCCAACGCGGTGATATGGCTACTTTCCGGCGCATCGGCTTTCATGACCGGCAGCGAAATGGTGCTCGACGGTGGGTTGGTGGCGAAGTAAGCGCGTTTGCTTGCCATCCTCGCACCGCCTATCATCACGCCCAGACGGCCGTATCGGGGGAAAGACATGACCAAGCATACATTCGCGCGACTTGGCGCGGCGCTGCTTTTAGCGGCATTGGGCGCATCGCCTGCCCTCGCACAGAAAAGCGGCGGCACGCTGAAAGCCTATCAGCGCGAGAATCCGCCATCGGCGTCGATCCACGAGGAAGCGACGATCTCAACGGCGTTTCCATTCGGCGGCGTTTTCAACAACCTCGTCATGTTCGATCCGCAGAAGAAGCTTGAAAACGTCGGGTCGGTGATCCCGGAGCTGGCCGAGAGCTGGACGCTGGATGAGGCCAAAACCAAGCTCACCTTCAAGCTGCGCCAGGGCGTCACGTTCCACGACGGCAAACCGTTCACGGCCAAGGACGTCGTGTGCACCTTCGATCTCGTCAACGGCACCACCGAAGGCGCGCGGAAGAGCCCGCGCAAGATCTGGTACGACAACGTCGAGAAGGTTGCGGCCGACAACGATTTCCAGGCATCGTTCCAGCTGAAGGCACCGCAACCGTCACTGCTGAACCTGCTCGCCTCGGGTCTGACGCCGATCTATCCCTGCCACGTGGCGCCGCGTGAAATGCGCACGAAGCCGATCGGCACCGGTCCGTTCAAGCTCGCCGAGTTCAGGAGCAACGAGGTCATTCGCCTCGTGAAGAACACGGCTTACTGGAAGAAAGACCGCCCTTACCTCGATGCGCTCGAGTTCCGCATCGTTTCGAGCCGGTCGACACGGGTGCTGGCGTTCGTCGCCGGCGAGTTCGATCTCACTTTCGTCGACGACATCACAATTCCGCTGCTGGCCGACATCACGGCCAATGCGCCGAAAGCCGTCTGCTCGCTCGATGCGTCCAACGTCTTTGCCAACGTGATGGTCAACCGCACCACTGCGCCGTTCGACAAGCCCGAGATCCGTCAGGCCATGACGTTGACGCTCGACCGTGCGACCTTCAACACCATTCTCGGCCAGGGCAAGCAGCTGATCGGCGGCGCGATGGTGCCGCTGCCCGCGGGGCAATGGGGCATGCCGGCCGACGTGACGGCGGCACTGCCCGGCTACGGCGCCGACGTCGATAAAAGCCGTGCCGAAGGCCGCAAGATCATGGAAGGCCTTGGGTATTCGAAGGACAAGCCACTCAAGATCAAGGTGACGACGCGCGCGCTCGACCAGTACAAAGAGCCGGCGATCATCCTGATCGACCAGCTGAAGCACATCCACATCGAGGGCGAGCTTTTCGTGGCGGATTCGTCCGTCTGGTACAACGTCATGCAGAAGAAGGATTATACGGTCGCGCTCAACGTTACTGGTGTCGGCGTCGACGATCCCGACGCCACTCTGGTCGAGAACTATCTCTGCAAGTCCGAGCGCAACTTCACAAACTACTGCAATCCAGAAGTCGACAAGCTGATCGTCGCCCAGTCGCGGGAACTGGATCTGGCAAAGCGCAAGAAAATCGTCTGGGAAATCGAGCGCAAACTGGTCGAAGACGCGGCCCGTCCAGTCCTCTACCACGCCGTGAGCGGCACCTGCTGGCAGCCGAAAGTTAAGGGGCTGATCCGGCACGACAACAGCATTTATAACCAGTGGCGCTTCGAGGACGTGTGGCTGGACAATTAGTCGCCACACACTGATGGTGAACTGACGTGCCGCAGATTGATTGTCGATGGCCGACCGGCTAGCGTGTTAAGGTCGGTCAAGGTCAATACGGCCATTGAATACGAGCCCGAATGGGCCGGCGCGTAGAGCGCGCGCAGGGAGGACGTTATGTTATTGAGTCGTATCGCTTTTTGGGCGGCGTCTGCCGCTGCCTGTTGCACTGTGATGGCCGCGCCGGTAGCGGCTCAAAAGCAGGGCGGTACGCTCCGGATCTATCACCGCGACAATCCCCCGAGCGCCTCGGTCCACGAGGAATCGACGGTCTCGACCAACCTGCCGTTCATGGCGCTGTATAACAATCTGGTCCTCTACGACCAGACGAAGGCGGTGAACTCCGCCGAGACGATTGTGCCCGATCTGGCCGAGAGCTGGTCCTGGGACACTGGCGATACCAAACTGACGTTCAAGCTGCGCCAAGGCGTGAAATGGCACGACGGCCAGCCGTTCACGGCCAAGGACGTCAAGTGCACGATTGACAAGCTGACCGGCAAGGACAAGGACAGCTTCCGCAAGAACCCGCGCGCGATCTGGTACGCCAACGTCAAAGACGTCGTGCCGAACGGTGACCACGAGGTCACTTTCGAGATGACCCGGCCACAGCCGTCGATCGTTGCAATGCTCGCCTCCGGGTATTCGCCGATTTACCCCTGTCACGTATCCTCGCGTGACATGCGTACCAAGCCGGTCGGCACGGGCCCCTTCAAGTTCGCGGAGTTCAGGGCGAACGAATCCGTGCGCCTCGTGCGCAACCCGGACTACTTCAAGAAGGGCAAGCCCTACGTCGACGCCATCGAGATGCGCATCATCGCGAACCGCTCGACGCGCATCCTGGCCTTCCAGGCCGGCGAGTTCGACATGACGTTTTCGCAGGACATAACCGTTCCCCTGCTCAAGGATATGAAGGCACAGTCGCCGAACGCGATTTGCGATGTCACGCCGCAGTACGTGCACCGCAACCTGATGGTGAACCGGGAAGGGGCGCCGTTCAACGAGCCGAAACTCCGACAAGCTCTCGCACTGGCACTCGACCGCAAGGCGTTCATCGACATCCTGACCGAGGGCAAGGGTGATGTCGGCGGCAATATGCTGCCGCTGCCAGAGGGACAGTGGGGCATGCCGCCCGAGGAAATGGCCAAGATGGCCGGCTACGGCGACGTCGAGAAGAACCGCGCCGAAGCCAAGAAAATCATGGAGAGCCTCGGCTACAGCGCGGACAAGCCGCTGAAGGTCAAGATGTCGACGCGCAATATCGCGATCTACCGCGACCCGGCCGTCATCCTGATCGATCAGCTGAAGCAGATCTACGTCGACGCCGAGCTGGAAGTCGTCGACACCACGATCTGGCACGCCAAGGCAGCCCGCAAGGACTACACGCTCGGCATGAATCTGACCGGCATGTCCGTCGATGATCCGGACGCGGTCCTCTATGAGAACTATGCCTGCAAGTCGGAGCGCAACTACACGCAGTATTGCAATCCGGAGGTCGACAAGCTGATCGACCAGCAGTCGCAGGAGATCGACAAGGAAAAGCGCAAGAAGCTGGTCTGGGCGATCGAGCAGAAGCTCAACGACGATCTGGCGCGCCCGGTCATCTATCATCCGCGCGACGCCACCTGCTGGCACCCGCACGTCAAAGGCTTCGTGCAGCACCAGAACAGCATCTACAACAACTGGCGGCTCGAGGACGTGTGGCTGGA
>JANLQP010000370.1:0-25580 GCA_031367895.1 Hyphomicrobiales bacterium | reverse complement strand
GCCTCGCGGACGATCTCGCCGCCGTAGCGGTCGGCAATGATGAGCCCGGTATCGCTCGGCAATTTGTCCTGCGGGAAGCCGGGGGCGACCGCGAAGTACAGCTTGTCGCTGAACTCCCGGTACTCCGGCCACTTCCGGTCGGCGCGGAAGTCTTCCAGGCTCGATTTGATCTCGATGATGGCGATGGTCCCGTCCTCGCCGACGGCGATCAGGTCCGCCCGCCGGCCATTCCCGAGCGAAAGCTCGCTGATTGCCCGCATGCCATAGCGCGCCATCAGCCGGCCGCAGCCGCGGGAAATTTCGGCGGCGCGGGCGGATTGGCGGCCGTCGGTTGCAAGGATCGGAGGCTCGGGCTGGTCGGCGGACATCGCATTGGCTTTCGTTCCTGTGGCGACACATCGTGTTTGCTTCTGCCAACTGCTTCCAAATGGCACGGGGCCTACATTGCAGCGCGACGCCGTGTCAGCTAGGGCGGATATTCCCGACGGTGCTACATGGGATTTGAGCGAGTGCCGGTTTGCTTTGCCATCCTCGCGCCCTGCAAGGGACGCAGATTGGCAGGGATGCAGCTTGCGCCACCCGAATGTGGCCCCGTTGCCGTGTTGGCCCATCGTACGCGCCGCGTACCGTACTTGCGAACCATCGCACTTGCCAAGATCATGCCGGCGAAATGCGCCGTCCGAGCCATAGGGACCAGTGCCATGACGACGACCACCGAAACCATTGTCGGTGCCCTGCTGCACAGCTTCGAGACGGCGAAACGCCACGAACAGCCCTACCGCCATTGGTTTTTGAGCCAGTGCTTGCCGACCACCGTTGCCGACGAGATCACGGCGCTGCCGTTCCCGCCGCCGGCCTTGGGTGGCCTCTCCGGCAAGCGCGAGTTGCACAACGCGACACGCAAGTATTTCGACATCGAGAACCGGGCCAA
Organism: Hyphomicrobiales bacterium; assembly: GCA_031367895.1. GTDB lineage: Bacteria > Pseudomonadota > Alphaproteobacteria > Rhizobiales > Hyphomicrobiaceae. Next base: position 24,649 of record JANLQP010000370.1, on the reverse strand, counting down.
GTTCGGCGCCGTCGAGGCGTTTTCGCAGGCGTTCCAGTCGCACACGGTCACCGAGCGTATCGAACGGGCGTTCGGCACCAAGCTCGGCGGCACCTATCTGCGGCTCGAATACGCCCAAGATACCGGCGGCTTCTGGCTGGAGCCGCACACCGATCTTGGCGTTAAGGTGTTCACGATGCTGCTGTACCTGTCGAAGGACGCGGTGCACCGCGATCTCGGCACCGACATTTACGACGCCGACAAGAATCACGTCGCCCGCTCGCCGTTCCAGCCGAACGGGGCTATGGTTTTCGTACCCTCGACGAACACCTATCACGGCTTTGAATCGCGCACGATCGAGGGTATCCGCAAGTCCGTGATCATCAACTATGTCACCAACGACTGGCGCGCCCGCGAGCAGCTGTCGTTCCCAGAGACGCCGATCGCGTGAGGCCGGTCCCACCCGATCGGCACGGCAAATACCAAATTGGTGTCATCCTCGGGCTTGTCCCGAGGACCCATGGTGCCGCAAGCGCGAGAACCGATTTTCGCGGAAACGCATCCAAACAGTTACCTTTTGCACCCGTGGAGCCATGGGTGGCCGGGACAAGCCTGACCATGACAACTTTGGTGTTTCAAGTTCGTGGCTTAGCGCGCAGCTTCTGAGCGAACATCCACTCCTTGCGGACGAACCGGACCGGACATATCGTCATATCAAGACGAATGACCCTGTCAGGAGCGCCCGATGGCCCAGTCGAAAACATTCGCCGACATGATCAAGTCCGGGCCCATGATCGTGGCACCCGGCGCCTATGATTGCATCACCGCGCGCGTCATCGAGCAGGCCGGCTTTCCCTGCGTCTACATGACGGGCGCTGGCACCTCGGCCGCACATGGCCTGCCCGACTACGGCCTGCTGACGATGACGGAGATGGTCGCCAACGCGCGCCGCATCACCAGCTGCATCAACGTTCCCCTCGTGTCCGATAGCGACACCGGCTACGGCAACGAGCTCAACGCCTACCGCACCGTGCAGGAGTTCGAGCGGGCCGGCGTCTCGGCGATCCACATCGAGGATCAGGTGTTCCCGAAGAAGTGCGGACATCTGGAAAACAAGGAGCTGATCCCGGCCGAGGATTACTTCGCCAAGATCCGGGCGGCGGCGGCGGCCAAGCGCTCGAAGGATTTCCAGATCATCGCGCGCACCGACAGCCGCGCCGTCGCCGGCTTCGAAGAGGCGATCTTCCGCGCCAATGGCGCGCTGGCTGCCGGCGCTGACATGGTGTTCGTCGAGGCGCCACAAACGCTGGAAGAAGTGGCGAGCGTGCCGAAACTGGTGAAGGGGCCATGCCTGCTCAACATGGTGCTGAACGGCAAGACGCCGCTCCCCGTGCTCGAGGACGCCGAGAAGATGGGCTACCGCATCTCGATCCTGCCGGGCATGCTGCTTTCCAACATCATCGGGCTCTGTGACAAGCTGCTCGCCGAGGTGAAGGAAACCGGGCAGGTGCCCGGCACCTTCAGCGGTGGTGGACCCGCCAAGACGTTCGCGCGCTTCGGCGCGGCGGAGTGGGACGAGCGGCGCACCGCGTTCCGGGGCGACGCAGCGCCCGCCGTGAAGGCCGCGGCCAAGCCCGCAGCAGTCAAGCCGAAGAAGGCATCGCCAAAGCGCGAAGCGGCGGAGTAACGATGACCCTGCCCCTTCACACTCACCATAGGCCGTTGCGCTCCAGTTCGGCGTTGCTGGCCTCGATCGCCGCGCGGTTTTCCTCGCGCCATTTCGCTTCGCGGTGCGCCTTCAGTTCCGCGCGTAGCGCTGTCTCGTGCAGCGCGGACATGTTCGTGCCGGCCTCCTTCGCCTCGGCTGCGAGTTCAGCGTCGATCGACAGGTTGACGGATTTCTTCGGCTTCTTTGGTGCCGTGACCTGCATACCGCCTCCGCATGCATGATGCGGATGATCGATGCGCATATTACGTAAAGGCCGGCCCGACATCAAAGACGATGGGCTTAGCCCCGCCGGCCCCAATCACACAGGCCCGATCATGTTCTCCGGCCGCACGATGGCGTCGAAATCGGCCTCTGAGATGCCCTCTTTCAGAGCCTCTTGCCGCAGCGTTGTGCCGTTCTTGTGCGCGGTCTTGGCAATCTTGGCGGCCTTGTCGTAGCCGTACTTCGGGGCGAGTGCCGTCACCAACATCAGCGAACGGCCGAGTGCCGCCTTGATGTTGTCTTCGCGCGCTTCGATGCCGACGACGCAATTTTCCGTGAACGACACCGCCGCGTCCGCCATCAGTCGCACGGACTGCAGGAAATTGTAGGCCATCACCGGGTTGAACACGTTGAGTTCGAAGTGGCCCGACGCGCCGGCGAACGTGATCGCGGACTGGTTGCCGAAGATCTGCACGCACACCATCGTCAACGCTTCGCACTGCGTCGGGTTCACCTTGCCCGGCATGATCGAGGAGCCCGGCTCGTTCTCCGGCAGGTTCAATTCGCCCAACCCTGAGCGCGGACCCGAGCCGAGGAAGCGGATGTCGTTGGCGATTTTGAACAAGGAGGCCGCCACCGTGTTGATGGCGCCGTGGCTCATCACCATGGCGTCGTGGGCGGCCAACGCCTCGAACTTGTTTGGCGCGGTCGTGAAGGCGAGGCCGGTGATCGCGGCAATGCGCTCGGCCACCCTTTCGGCGAAACCCTTCGGCGCGTTGAGGCCGGTGCCGACGGCGGTGCCGCCCTGCGCCAGTTCCATCAGCGACGGCAGCGTCTGCTCGATGCGCAGGATGCCATTGCCAATCTGCATCGCGTAGCCGCCGAACTCCTGGCCGAGCGTCAGTGGCGTCGCGTCCTGCGTGTGTGTGCGGCCGATCTTGATGATATGCTGGAAGGCGTGGCTCTTGAGCAGAAGCGCCTCGTGCAGCTTGCGCAGAGCCGGAATGAGGTCGTGCACGATCTGCTCGGCGCAGGCGATGTGCATCGCCGTCGGATAGGTGTCGTTCGACGACTGGCTCATGTTGACGTGATCGTTCGGGTGCACCGGCTTCTTCGAGCCCATGACGCCGCCGAGCAGCTCGATCGCCCGGTTCGAGATCACCTCGTTGGCGTTCATGTTCGATTGCGTGCCGGAGCCGGTTTGCCAGACGACCAGCGGGAAATGATCATCGAGCTCGCCGTCGATCACTTCCTGGGCCGCTGCGACGATGGTCTCGCCGATTTTCTTGTCGAGGCCGCTCAAGACCATGTTGGTCTCAGCACAGGCCCGCTTGACGATGCCGAGGGCGCGCACGACAGGCTTCGGCTGCTTCTCCCAGCCGATTTTGAAGTTGCCCAGTGAACGCTGCGCCTGTGCCCCCCAATAGCGGGTCGCATCGACCTCGATCGGCCCGAAGGTGTCGGTCTCGGTGCGGGTCTTGGGCGTGGTCATCGGTGTCTCCGGTCGCGGTATGGTGGGCTTTGGCGCTTCCCCTAGCACGTGGCTGGACCGGCCTCCAGGGTCGTCTCGCTGCAACCATTGATGGCACCTCGTGCACGGAAACCCTTGGCGCCGCCGCAGGAGTGGTTATAATTGTCGCATGGACAAGAAAGATATCAAAGAGACCGAGGATCTCTCCTTCCGCCAGGACGAACTGCCGGAGGATAAATCGCTCGTGATCGTCGATGACGACAAGGCCTTCCTGCAAAGGCTCGGCCGGGCCATGGAATTGCGCGGATTCGACCTGCGCATGGGCTCGTCTGTTGCCGAGGGGCTGGATCTCATCCGGCAGAAACCGCCCGCCTTCGCCGTGGTCGACATGCGGCTCGATGACGGCAACGGCCTCGACGTGATTGCGGAGCTGTCGAAGCTCAGGCCGAACGCGCGCGCGATCGTGCTGACCGGCTACGGCAACTTCGCAACTGCTGTATCGGCCGTGAAGCTCGGTGCCGTCGATTATCTGGCGAAGCCCGCAGACGCCGACGAGGTGACGGACGCGCTGCTGGCGCCGGCGAACGAAAAGGCCGCTCCCCCTGAGAACCCGATGTCGGCGGACCGGGTGCGCTGGGAGCACATCCAACGCGTCTATGAGCTGTGCAACCGCAACGTCTCGGAAACCGCGCGCCGTCTCAACATGCACCGCCGCACGTTGCAGCGCATTCTCGCCAAGCGCGCGCCGAAGTAGGCACCTCCAAGAGGCCCACCAAATAGAAGAGCCGCGAGGCATTCCTCGCGGCTCTTCTATTTCGATCGTCTGCTATCGTCGGCCGGGCGTCGATCAGGCGCCGTGCTTGCCGAGAATCTGCACCTCGGCGCGGCCCTTGAACCACTTGCCGGACTGATAGGTCAGGTGGATCTCCTTGATCACGCGCTGACGATACTTCTCGCGATTGAGCTCCAGCGGTCCGGTTGAGCCACCGGCCGGAACGAGCCTGCGAACCTGCAGATGGTCTTCTTCGTTGTTCCCGTAGATCACCTTCACGTCGTAGAAGTGAACGGAGTTCTTTGCGACCTTCATGTCGAGGTGCGTGAAGAAGCCTTGGGTGTTGCCGACGCTGACGACGTCATGGTCCGGCTTGATTTTCAGAACCGTCTGGTTTCCGAGTACCACCCAATTGCCGACCTGGGCCTGGCTCAGGCTTGGATACGAGAGCGCCAACCCGACCAAAGCCAGCGCCGCAACGATGAACTTATTCATGATAATTTCCTCGCCGAAGTTTTTGAATGCAACTTCGTGGCTGATTTCCCTCAACCACATTAAGGATGATGTTCCCGTTTGGAGGCGAATCCAAGGCTGAAACTTGAGCGGCCGTTCATCGCGCGAAGTTATCCCGCATGCGCGACCAGACGCGCCTTCAAGACGTCGTCCCTGGTGCCACTTTCGTGAACTTTTGCAGCGCCCGCAGATAGTCCGGTTGCGGCTGTCCTGGGTGGCTCGACTTGAACGAGGTGTCAGCGACCTCACCGACATAGAGGTCACCGCGGCTGTCGACGCAAATGCCATGCGGCGAGATGAACTGCCCAGGCTCCTGTCCAAGCGACGGCACGCGCGCGAGCCTGGCCAGCAGCTTGCCTTTGTGGTCGACGATCGAGACGCGCGGGCCAAGATTTGGGGCGCCGCGATTGACAGGGAGATGGGGCCCGATCTCGCCGATGTAGCAGATCGGGCATTTGCCCGGCGTCATGTAGAGCCCGCTCGGCCGGTGCAGGTTGTTCCACTGCGTCTCATATTTTCCCTTGCCGTCGAACACCTGGACGCGGTGGTTTTCGCGGTCGGCGACATAGACCCAGCCGTCCGCATCGCAGGTGATGTTGTGCGCGATGTTGAACTCTCCCGGTCCCGAGCCCGACTCGCCCCATGAGAACAGCAACCGGCCGGCCGGATCGTACTTGTGCACGCGCGCGTTGCCGTAGCCGTCCGAGACGTAGATGTCGTGTTGCGGCGACAGTGCCGTGTGCGTGCAGCGGTGGAATGGCAGGCCTGAGAAGCGTTCCGCCGGCTTCCCCGGAATGCCGATCGTCATCAGCACCCGGCCGTCGAGCGAGCACTTCTTGACCGAATGGTCGCCGTCGTCGGTCAGATAGATCGTGTCGTCCGGCCCCATGTGCACGCCGTGCGGACGCGGGAAGTTGCCCTCACCCCACGAGCGCAGGAAATTGCCGGCGCGGTCGAACACGACCATCGGATGCGCGCTGCGATTGAAAACGTAGACGTTGTCGTTTTTGTCGGTGCCGACCGCGGCCACATCGCCGAATTTGTAGCCGGGCGGCAGCGTCCCCCAGCCCTCTTCGACACGATAGGTGTGGTCGCCACTTCCGACGATGACGGCCATGTACTTGCTCCCGCTGCTGCAACCTCGACCTGGACTGAGACTATGGCCGGACCGCAGCTTGCGCAATTGCGTCGGTATGACGTGTCGGCACAACTCCGGCGTTTGATCGAGGCGGCCGCGAGCCGCGCGAGAGCGACGTCGCCCTTTACGTCGAGAGCAATCTCGTCGTGAAGTTCTTCTGCAAATTCAAGCCAAAGCGAGTTCGACACGCGATGCCAAACGGGCGAATACGCTCATTGCGGCTGTGGCGCTGGTTTGCGTATTGTTGTGGCTCAATTGACGGCAGGGCCTGGATAGGGTGATGTATTCGCGGGAGGGAGTGCGCAATGAATGTTCTTGGAGCGTTCAAACGGTTGCCGGCAATTGCCTGGATCGCAGGACTGGTGGTGGCGGCTTCAGCAGGCACGGCGAGGGCGCAGGATGCCGCGAAGGACTGGCCCAACAAACCGGTCAAGATCGTCGCCAACTATGGCGTCGGCGGCTCGGCCGACAACACGATGCGGCCCTATGCCGAGCGGCTTGCCAAAGCACTCGGCCAGCAGTTCGTGGTGGAGTTCCGTGGCGGCGCATCGGGCACCATTGGCCTCGAAGCGGTGATGAAGTCGCCGCCCGATGGCTACACGTTCGCTATCACGCCGAGCCTGAGCCTGATGATCGTGCCGCACTTGCGGAAAACCGCCTACCACTCGATCAACGACTTCAAGCCCGTCTCCATGCTGACGACGGCAACGGTGCTCTTCGCCGTGCACCCGACGGTCCCGGCCAACACGCTGCAGGAGGCGGTTGCCTACATCAAGCAGAACCCCGCCAAAATCGGTTGGGGAACCGCCGGCATCGGGTCGCTGTCGCACATCATGCTCGAGGTCATGAACCGCGAGGCCGGCATAGAGATCCTGCACGTGCCTTATCGCGGCGCCGGCGAGTCGATCGTCGACTTTCTCTCTGGCGTGATCCAGATCCACTCCGATCCCAATACGTTCCCGCACATCGCGCAAGGCAAGGGCAAGCTGCTCGCCGTCATCGATCGCCAGCGCCATCCGGATTACCCGAACGTGCCGGTCTTGAAGGAAGTGTTCCCGAACCTCGATTTCGTCGGCTGGTTCGGGCTTTTCGCGCCGCAGGGCACGCCCGATGCGATCGTCAACAAGCTCGCCGCCGAGATCGCGAAGATCGCCAAGGACCCGGAGGTCGAGACGATCCACCGGAAGTTCGCACTGTCACCTGTCGCCACGACGCCGGCAGGGCTCGCCGAAGCCTTGAAGAATGACTACGACCGCTTTGGCAAGATCATCAAGGATTTCGGCATCAAGGCCGAATAGCCGGGCGCAGGCTCGGCGGGACCAGATTGCTCCAGGGCAGCCGTTGAATCTCCAGGGCTGGCCCCTGCACCACCAGGGCGCTCGTGAGAATGATCGGAGACGGATCATCGCTCGGTTGCCGCGACGGGCCAACGGTAAGATGTGGCCATCCATGCTGCGACGGACGCGTGATCTCCCTGGTCGCGGCTCGAACCCGGCAGGCTGGCCTGGCACGCTGGCCTTGACCGAAGGCGATCGGAAGCGGCAGGCTCAGCCTTCTTGGAGACAGGTCTGTCGCGCAGACGTCGTGGCCGACCTTCACCAGTAAGCGACAAGCCGAGTGAGGGAATCACATGAGAAAGTTGTTACTGGCCGTGCTCGCCGCGCTTCTGCTCTGGCCACCCGCGATCGCGAGCGCGCAGACATGGCCGTCAAAGCCAATCAAGTTCGTGATCTCGTTCGGACCGGGATCGGCAAGTGACGCGCTCTCACGCATCCTCGCCCAGGAGCTGACAACTCTGCTCGGGCAGCCGGTCGTCATCATTCACAAGCCTGGTGCCGATGGCTCGCTGTCCGGCATCGAGGTCCAGCGTTCGGCGCCCGACGGCTACACGTTCCTATTCGGCACCAACAGCGCACTCGCCGTGGCGCCGAACTTGCGGAAAGTGCCGCCCTACAACGTGCTCACCGATTTCACGCCGATCTCGTTGGTCGGCTTGAATACGCTGTTCTTCGTCGTCAATCCGTCTATTCCCGCCAAAACCATGGCTGACCTTGCTGCCTACTGCCGGGCCAACCCGGGCAAGCTCAATGCCGCGACCGGCCATACCTACGCGATCGTCGCCACCGGCCTGTTTGCCAAGCAGAACGGCCTCCAGGTCGAAACCATCCCATACAAGTCGGAGCCCGATGCCATCGTCGACCTGCTGTCAGGTCGCGTGCACATGATGGTCAGCACCTCCACCGCTGTGTACGGGCACGCCAAGGACGGCAAGCTCCGCGTGCTCGCGGCGTCCACGCCCATGCGTAACCCACTTTGGCCCGACGTTCCGACGATGGTTGAGGCCGGGCAGCAGCAGCACCCGTTCGATTCCTATTTCGCCCTGGTGGCACCCGCCGGCTTGGCGGCGGAGATCGTGGCACGCATGAACAAGGAGGTGGCGGCGGCTCTTGCCAAGTCCGAGGTGCGCGATCAAATGCTGAAGCACGGCGTGGTTGCGCGCTCAATGCCGCTGGAGGGGACTGCCACCTACCTGAAGGACCAAAACACCATCTGGAAGTCGGCGCTGCAGGATGCGGGCGTCGAACCGCAGTAAACCGGTTTCGCGGAGGCGTGCACGACCGCGTTGCTTGCAGATGAAACACCTCAAGCTCCGGAAGCCATCTGTGACGATCACTGCGCGTCTCTGCGCCGCCGATCGCGGACCCGCGTGAGCCCCGCCTCGCGCGATCACTTCGCGTCGTAGTTGAAGACGCGGATCGGCACCAGTTCGCCTTTTTCCACCTGGCAGAGCGCGATCAGCGTGCCCTTGCAGATGGCGAACGCCTCGCCTGAAATGATCGGTGCGTCACGCCCGCGCATCAGCACGGACTGGCCACGCGCCAACCGCGATGCGTCCGACGGTGCGACAGTCACCTCGAGCAGGTCCGACAGCGCCAGCTCGATCGGCTGGACGTAAGCATTGAGCGCGACGCCGCCATCCTCCGCCGCGTGCGCGGCTTCGAGCTCGGCGATGGTGACGGCCTGGTCCTCGTGGAAGGCCGCAACCTCGGTCCGGCGCAGCTGCGTCACGTGTCCCAGGCAACCGAGCAGCCGCCCCATGTCGCGTGCCAGCGCGCGCACGTAAGTGCCGCGGCCGCATTCCGCCTCGAAAACGGCGGTGCTTTCGTCCGGCATGTCGACGAGATCGAAATGGTCGATCTGCACGGGGCGCGGCTCGAGCGGGACCACCTCGCCCTCGCGGGCGAGATCGTAAGCGCGGTTACCGTCGATCTTGATCGCCGAGTACTGCGGCGGCGTCTGCAGGATCTCGCCGTGGAATTGCGGAAGGATAGCCTCGATCTGCTGCCGCGTTGGACGCGCGTCGCTGGTCTTGGTGGCCCGGCCTTCGGAATCGTCGGTATCGGTTTCCACGCCCCAGCGGACCGTGAAGCGATAGGCCTTCAGGCCGTCGACGGCGTAGGGAACGGTCTTGGTCGCCTCGCCGAGGGCAATTGGTAGGATGCCGGTTGCCAGCGGATCGAGCGTGCCGGCGTGTCCGGCCTTCTGTGCCTGCAGCAGCCAGCGCACTTTGCCGACCGCCTGCGTCGACGTCATGCCGATCGGTTTGTCGAGAATGATCCAGCCGTGGACCGGATTGCCTTTTTTGCGTCGTGCCATGAGCTTGCTCGTCCCCTCTCCCCGTCCGCTGCACTTGGACGGGGAGAGGGTTAGGGTGAGGGCGGAAAAGCCCAGTGAGGGGCGCCAACAAGTTCCGAGCAAGGGGGCCGCCCTCACCCCAACCCACTCCCCATCGACGTGCAGGCCATCGGGAGAAGGGGGTATGCTATTGCTTCTGCGTATCGCGCTTGACCGCCGGACTGTCGAGCAGCGCGTCGATGCGGTTGGCGATGTCGAAGGTCTCGTCGAACCGAAAGCGCAGGTCCGGTGCGTATTTCACGTTCACGGCCCCTGCCACCTCGCCGCGGATGAACTTCCGGTGCCGCTCGAGTGCCGCAAGAATCGGCTTCACGTGCTTTCCGTCGCCGCCGAGCGGCATGATGAAGACGGTCGCTGTCTTCAGGTCCGGCGACAGGCGCACCTCGGGGATCGTGACGACGTGCGTCGCCAATGTGTCGTCATGGATCTCGCCGCGCACCAGCATCTCCGCGATCTTGTGGCGGATCAGCTCGCCGACGCGCAATTGACGTTGCGAGGGGCCGCGCCCGGGGGCGTCGCCCATTTTCGAATTCTGTCGTGGCATCAGTGTCTCCCTGCGGCCGGGTTTGGACCGGCGGCAGCTTAGGTAATGTGATCGCACTTGCAGATCACGTGAATTGAACGCGGCTTGTCGCGCCGATTGCCACCAGCGTCAACTGATTTTCGGATAGAGCGGCGTGTGCCGGTAGAGATCGCCGAGTGGGCCGATGTCGACGATATCGGGAATGTTGATGCGGGTCGATGCATCGCGAAGTTCGTGTCTCGTCCACGCATCCGCGGTGCGGACATGCAGGTCGGCCTCGATCCTGTCATGGCGGACGATGATCACGCCGCGGCAGTGTTCGTGCCGTTGGTCGTAGGCGAGCTTGGCTGCCAGAACGATCGGCTAACATCGTGAACTGCGGCAGGCGTTTGATGAAGTCACCCATGTGCAGCTCCTCCGGTCGATAGCTCCTTGCCGTGTACTTGCCCACTTGCGCGACCGGCAGCACCGGCATCGTGGTCTGTCTGTCGCCACAAATGAAAAGGTGGGGCGCGTGATGCGGCCCCACCTCCAAAGCCTCAAAGGCCCGGCAGTTGTCAAAGCGTCCGGGCGATGATCTCGACCTGGAAGCACTCAATTTCGTCGCCTTCGCGGATGTCCTGGTAGTTGGTGAAGGACATGCCGCATTCCTGGCCGGCCGGCACCTCGCGGACATCGTCCTTGAAGCGCTTGAGGATCGACAGCGCGCCCTCGTGGATGACGACCTTGTCGCGCAGCAGACGCACCTTGGCGCCACGCTCGACCTTGCCCTCGGTGACCTGGCAACCCGCGACCTTGCCGACCTTCGAGACGTTGAAGACCTGCTTGATCGTGGCGTAGCCGAGGAAGTTTTCCTTCCGGGTCGGTGCGAGCAAGCCGGACATGGCTGCCTTCACCTCGTCGACGAGGTCGTAGATGATCGAGTAGTAACGGATCTCGATGCCCTGGGTGTCGGCGGCCTGCTTCGCCTGCACGTTGGCACGCACGTTGAAGCCGAGGATGATGGCCTTCGAGGCCGACGCCAGCGAGATGTCGGATTCCGTGATCTGGCCGACGCCTGAGTGGATGATGCGGGCGGTGACCTCCTCGTTGCCGAGTTTCGCCAGCGCACCCATGATAGCTTCGACGGAGCCCTGCACGTCGCCCTTGACGACGAGTGGGAACTCTTTCTTTCCGGCCTCTTTCAGCTGCTGCATCATCTGCTCGAGTGTGCGGGCAGAACCGGCAGAGCCGAGCGCCTCGCGGCGCTTCCTGACGCGGTAGTCGGTGATCTCGCGGGCGCGCGCCTCGTTCTCGACGACGGCGAACTGGTCGCCGGCCTCAGGTGCCGAGTCGAAGCCCAACACCTCGACCGGGACCGATGGGCCGGCATTGACGACGGTCTTGCCTTTATCGTCGAGCAGTGCACGAACGCGGCCCCAAGACGAGCCGGCGACGAGGATGTCACCGACCTTCAGGGTGCCACGTTGCACGAGCAGCGTGCCGACCGGACCGCGGCCGCGCTCGAGCTTTGCTTCGATGACGAAGCCTTCGGCTGAGCGGTCGGAATTGGCCTTGAGTTCGAGCAGTTCCGACTGCAGGGCGATCGCCTCGAGCAGTTTGTCGAGGTTCGTACCCTTGATCGCCGAGACCGGGATATCAAGCGTTTCGCCGGACATGCTCTCGACGACGACGCCGTGCTGCAGCAATTCGGTCGCGACCCGCTTCGGGTCGGCAGACGGCTTGTCGATCTTGTTGATGGCGACGATCATCGGCACGCCGGCAGCCTTGGCGTGATTGATCGCCTCGACCGTCTGCGGCATGACGCCGTCGTCGGCAGCGACCACCAGGATGACGATATCCGTCACCTTGGCGCCGCGGGCACGCATGGCGGTGAACGCCTCGTGGCCCGGCGTGTCGATGAACGTGATCTTGTCACCGTTCGCCGTCGCCACCTGATAGGCGCCGATGTGCTGCGTGATGCCGCCGGCTTCGCCGGACGCCACGTTGGCGTTACGAATGGCGTCGAGCAGCGAGGTCTTGCCGTGGTCGACGTGGCCCATGATCGTTACCACGGGGGCGCGTTTCTCCTGATGCTCGTCGGCATCCTTGGCGCTGATGAAGCCTTCTTCGACGTCGGCTTCCGAGACGCGCTTGGCCTTGTGACCGAACTCGGTGACGATCAGCTCGGCGGTGTCGGCGTCGATGGCGTCGTTGATCTTGTGCATCGCGCCTTGCTTCATCAGCAGGCGAATGACGTCGACAGCCTTCTCGGTCATGCGGTTGGCGAGTTCCTGGATCGTGATGACCTCAGGAACGATGACCTCGCGCACGATTTTCTCACGCGATTGCTGAACGCCGGAACGCTGCCGAGCCTCACGCTCGCGCTTGCGGCGGAGCGAGGCGAGAGAGCGCTCGCGCTGCTCGTCGTTGAGCAGCTTGTCGACGGTCAGGCGGCCGCTGGTGCGACGCTCGTCCGGTTTCACGGGGCTTCTTGGCGCCTTGACGCCGGGGCCGCCCTTGCGCTTGTTGGACTCTTCTTCCTCCGCCATCGTCTTGTCGTCGGGACGGGGACGGCGCAGCGCCGTCACGAGTCCGCCTTTGGGTGGCGCCGGCTCCGCTGGAACAACGGGTGCGCCGGCCCTTGCCGTCGGCGCCGTGCCTGGGCGTGGGGAGGGTCCGCCTGGTCGTGCGAACGGCGGCCGGGACGTCGACGACGGGCGAGCCTGATCATCGGGTCCACGGGCGACCGGTGCTGCCGTTGTCGGGGCCGTTACTGGCGTGGGCGATGCCGTTGCAGCAGCTACAGGCGCTGGTGGGGGTGTCGGTGCCAAAGGCGGCAGTTCGATACCGGCAGCCTTTGCCTCTGCTTCCGCCTTCTGACGGGCCTCGGCCTCGACGCGCGCGCGCTCGGCCTCTTCGGCCTGACGCTTGGCCTCCTCGATGGTGTGGCGCTGGGCCTCTTTTTCGGCCCGATCTCTCTCGATGAGAACGGCCTGCGCGCGCTTGTCTTTTTCGTTGTTGGACAGTCCACCTTTGCTGGGAGCTTGCCCCTGTGGGCGGCCTGACGGCCGGCCAGGAATGCCCGTCGGGCGGGGCGCGCTACCAATGGCGGCGGCCGGTTTGCCGGCGACAGCTGCGTCGGTCTTCGGGGCGCCAGGCGCCGAGAAGTTGCGCTTTGGCTTGACGCGCTCCACGACGACCGTGTGGACTTGGCCTTTGCTCAAGTTCTGCTGCACGCGACCTGACGAGTCCGCACGGCGAGGTGCGGCGGCCGGCTTGCGAATGCCGCCAGCGCCCGACTTGTCGGAGTTTTCCTTCGTCTCGCTCATGCCTGTTCCGTACCCGAACCTGTTTCTAGCGGCAGCGCCGCCTCGCCACTGGAATGTGATTGATAGCGCTGCAAGCGCTCTGCTTCTTTGAGAAAATTACGGGCTGCTCCGCCCTTTGCTAGAGCAGCATGTACCACATGTGACCGGCCCATGGCCAAGCTCAAATCTTCCGATCCGAATGTGGAGATGATTTGAGCTGGGTGCTTGGCGCCCATCTCGGTGTGGACCGCCTTGTATTTTCGATCGAGCTTGTTGCGGCCATCGATTGCTGCATCGGAGCCATGCAGCAGTGCAAAGGCTTCGCCCTTCGTGATCGAGATCTCGACCTTCGTGAAACCGCACAAGACCTGACCGGCCTTGTTGGCGAAGCTCAACGCAGCCAATGCGCGTGCTTTCAGCAGGGATTCCACGAGCCCCGCCAAATCTGGCGGGACAGTCACCTGCATCTTCAGGCTCCTGGCGAACGCATTGCGTTCGGCGGCCTTGACGACGACAGCTTTCTCGCAGGTTACCCAGACACCGCGTCCGGGCAGCCGGCCCGCGAGGTCCGGCACGATCACGCCATCTGGGCCGCGGACGAACCGGATCAGTTCATCGGGTGGGAGCGCCGCGCGCGACACGACGCACGTCCGCTCCGGCTCCGCGCCGAGCGTCCGCTTCGTCCTGCCTTGCTCGAGCGCGTCTGCACTCATGATGCTGTATCAGCCTCCGGATCATAACCCTTAAGCCCCGGCAGGCGCGGCGCCGCCCTGGGCGTCCGCACCTTCCGCTTCGGCTTCGACTTCGGCGTTCTCGGCCAGCTCCGGCTCCGGCTGCACGAGATCTTCGGCTTTGATCCAACCGGCATGAACGCGGGCCGCCAGGATCATATCCTCGGCCTCTTTCTTGCCGATCTCGAAGCCTTCCAGGAAGCCCTTGTGACGGACGGGCTCGGCGTCCTTTTCCTTCTTGCGCTCGGTCCAACCGACCAGTTCGTCGGTGGCACAATCGGCCAGATCTTCGACCGTCTTCACACCGCTTTCGCCGAGTGCAACCATGATCGCTGTCGTTACGCCGGCAACCTCTGCCAGCTCGTCGGCAACACCAAGTTCCCGGCGCCGCGAGTCGCGCTCGCTCTCCAGTCGCTGCAAGTGGTCGCGCGCCAGAGTCTGAATGGTAGCGGCGCTTTCCTCGTTGAAGCCTTCGATCTGGGCGATGTCGCCAAGTTCGACGTAGGCGACTTCCTCGATCGAGGCGAAGCCTTCAGTGGCCAGCAACTGCGCGATGACCTCGTCACAGTTGAGTTTCTCCATGAACATCTGTGTCCGCTCGGAGAATTCCTTCTGACGCCGCTCGCTTTCTTCGGTATCGGTCATGATGTCGATGTCCCAGCCGGTGAGCTGAGAGGCGAGCCGTACGTTCTGGCCGCGCCGGCCGATTGCGAGCGAGAGCTGCTTTTCGTCGACGACGACTTCGATGCGGTTGGAATCCTCGTCGAGCACGACCTTGGAGACTTCGGCTGGCGCCAGCGCGTTGACGATGAAGGAGGCGGCGTCCTCGTTGAATTGAATGATGTCGACCTTCTCGCCCTGCAGCTCGTTGACCACCGCCTGCACGCGCTGGCCGCGCATGCCGACGCAGGCGCCGACGGGATCGATCGAGCTGTCCTTCGAGGCCACGGCAATTTTCGCGCGCGAGCCCGGATCCCGGGCGCAAGACTTGATTTCGACGACGCCGTCGTAGATCTCGGGTACTTCCATTGCGAAGAGTTTCATCATGAATTCGGGCTTCGCGCGGGACAGGAAAATCTGGGGGCCGCGCGGCTCGCGACGGACGTCGTAGATGAAGGCGCGAATGCGGTCGCCGAAGCGCACGTTCTCGCGCGGGATCATCTCGTCGCGGCGGATGATGCCTTCAGAGCGTCCGAGATCGACGATGACGTTGCCGTATTCGACGCGCTTGACGGTGCCGTTGGCGATTTCGCCGACCTTGTCCTTGTACTCGCTGAACTGCCGGTCACGCTCGGCCTCGCGCACCTTCTGCACGATGACCTGCTTGGCGTTCTGTGCCGAGACGCGGCCGAAATCGAGCGGCGGCAGATACTCGACGAATTCTTCACCGACAACGGCGCCCGGTTTCTTTTTCTGGGCGTCGGCGACGTTGATCTGCTGGCTGTCGTTCTCGACCACCTCGGCGACCGTGACGACGCGCGTCAGCTTGGTCTCGCCGGTCTTCGGGTCGATCGTGCAGCGGATGTCGTTTTCCTGGCCATAGCGCTGTTTCGCCGACTTCTGGATCGCGTCCTCCATCGCCTGGAGCACGATCTTTCGGTCGATCGATTTCTCGCGAGCAACCGCCTCTGCAATCTGCAGAAGTTCCAGCCGGTTCGCGCTGATGCCTGCCTGAGCCATTATTTCCGCGCCTTCTCTTGCCTTAACCCTTCCGGAGTTGGCCGCTCCGGGCCTTTGCCTTGGGTCCAGCCGTTTTGTGCCTGCCTGACTGGCCCGTGGATTGCTTCTTGCCGTCGTTTTTGCCGTCGGTCGTTACGTCGGCCGGTTTTTTTCCGTCCGGTTCGCCGTCCGTTGGCGTCTCGATTTCGCTGGTTGCTTCCGGAGCGTCCGGCGGCAGTGTATTCGATTTCTTGCCCCGCCTCAGCGACTCGCGAACCAGTTCCTCCGTCAGCACCAGCCGCGCCTCTCCGATGAGTGCAAGTGGCAGCCCCAGAACTTGCAGCCCGGCTTGCCCGAGCTCGACTTCGATCCGAACCTCGCCGTCTTCCATGCCTTCGAGAATGCCGCGAAAGCGCCGACGTCCGTCGATCAGCTCTTTCACCTCGATCTTCGCTTCGTATCCGGCCCACAGGTCGAAATCCGAGGCACGGACCAGCGGCCGATCGATGCCAGGAGACGAAATCTGCAAGCGATAGCTCTTACCCGGCAAGGGGTCGTGCACGTCGAGCAAGGGCGAGAAGTTTTGTGAGACGGTCTTGCAGTCCTCGATCGACATGGTGCCGTCCGGCCGCTCGACCATCAGCTCCAGGATCGGCCCTTGCCCGCCGAGGATGCGCACGAAGACTAGCCTGAAGCCGAGACTTTCCAGAACCGGCTCAGCCAGCGTCGCAATCTCAGCGGCTGCGCCCGTTTCCTTGATAAAGCGCGCCTCGTCGGTTGGCCCGCTCAAGCTACCCACCCTGACCAGCAAATCTCTCCGAAAGTGTGCGCACGCGTATTCCCAAAACAAAAAGAGCGGACCACGAGGATCCACTCCCTGAGTTGAGATGATCATGAGCAAGCCACTTTTATGTTAAACTGTTCTGCGAATCAAGGGAATTTTTGGACCGCTCGCCGGCGGTTAGGCGCGGGTCCCTTACGAGTTGGCTCGATCAGGTGCGGACGAACCGAAAATAACTCGAGCGGCGGCCTTCGCGAACGGCCTTCTGCTCATATCGCGTCTCGGGCCAGTCGGCGGGGCGCTGGCGCCAGTCGCCGGCGCAGGTTGCAGTCCACTTGAACGCCGGCGTTGCCTGCATTGCCACCAGCATGGTGCGGGCATAGTCGCCGATATCGGTGCCGAGCCGCAATTCGGCACCGGGCCTCATCACGCGGGCGAGGAGCGCCAGCGTTGCGGAATTAACCAGCCGGCGTTTGCGATGCTTCGTCTTGGGCCAGGGGTCAGGGAACAGTATGAATGCCCGTTCGATCGACGCGTCCGAAAGCCAGCGCAATACATCGCGCGCGTCGTCCATGTGCAGGCGGATGTTGCGGAGGTCGCCCTCGTCGATAGCTGTGAGGACCTTGACGATGCCCTCTTCGAAGGGCTCGCAGCCGATGATGCCGATGTCCGGGTTCGCCTTCGCCTGCCAGACGAGATGTTCGCCGCCGCCGAAGCCGATTTCCAACCAAAGCGCACGTTTCGGTTCGGCGAAGAGGCCGGGCATCGGTAACGGCGCGGGCGTGTCGAGTTTGACGGCAAGGCGCGGTAGGAGGTCGCGCAACAGTGCTGCCTGCCGCGGCGACAGCTTGCGTCCCCGCCGGCGGCCGTAGGAGCGCAGGTCGGCGTGTTCTGTACCAATGCCAGATTTACGCGTCATCGGCGGTCTCAAACAAAAGACGGCCGCGGAACTTCCGCGACCGTTACGTTTCGTCGAACGGCAATTTTCACCCGCGGTGCAGCGCGCAGATCTTGTTGCCGGCGGGGTCGCGGAGATAGGCGAGATAGAGCTTGTTCGGGCCTTCCCGCCAACCCGGCGGGTCCTCGATCGACTTGCCGCCGGCCGCGACGCCCGCGTCGTGGAAGGCTTTGACCTTCTCGGGGCTGTCGCAAGCAAAGCCGATGGTGCCGCCATTGGCGTGCGTGGCGGTCTTGCCGTCGATCGGCTTAGAGATGCCGAACATGCCCGTCTTGGTACGGTAGAAGACGCGGCCCTTCGGGTCGGCTTTGCCTTCCGGGATGCCGATGGCGCCGAACACGGCGTCGTAGAACTTCTTCGATGCGGTGACGTCGTTGGAACCAACGAACACATGCGAGAACATGAGCTACTCCTTTTCGTGCCTTGGTCGGATTCTTCTATGCGAATAGACGCCAGGATATCAGCATGCTCACGGGCTGGCTGGCTAGGGGCGACCTGCAGCCCAGAAAATTACAGCGGCCGCAAAAACGAGGCTTCGCGGCCGCTACAATATCATACGATCGCGGCCGATCAGCCGCCGACTGCCTTCTTGATGGCGGCGGCGAGGTCCGTCTTTTCCCAGGAGAAGCCGCCGTCACGCTCAGGCGCGCGCCCGAAGTGGCCGTAAGCCGCTGTGCGCTTGTAGATCGGCTTGTTCAGCTCGAGCTTGCGGCGGATGTTGGTCGGGCGCAGCGGGAAGAGTTCAGACAGAACCTTCTCGAGCTTGGCGTCCTCGAGCTTGCCGGTGCCCTGGGTGTCGACATAGAGCGACATCGGGTCGGCAACGCCGATGGCATAAGCGACCTGGATCTCGCAGCGTGTCGCGAGGCCTGCAGCCACGACGTTCTTGGCGAGGTAACGCGCGGCATAGGCAGCCGAACGGTCGACTTTGGTCGGGTCCTTGCCCGAGAACGCGCCGCCGCCGTGACGGGCGTAGCCGCCGTAGGTGTCGACGATGATCTTGCGACCGGTCAGGCCGCAGTCGCCATCCGGACCGCCGACGACAAAATTGCCGGTCGGGTTGACCAGGAAATCGCGCTCCTTCGGCATCCAGCCCTTCGGCAGTGCCGAGGACACGGCGTCCGCGATCATGTCCTTGATCATCGCAGGCGTATAGTCGCGGCCGCGGCCGTTCGCCTGATTGTGCTGCGTCGAAACCACGACCTTGGCGGCGCCGACGGGCTTGCCGTCTTCGTAGCGAACGGTTACCTGGCTCTTGGCGTCCGGTTGCAGGTCGCCGAGCTTGCCCGAGCGGCGCTGCTCCGACAGGACCTTCAGGATCTTGTGCGCGAAATAGATCGGGGCCGGCATGAACGAGTTTTTCTCGTAGACCTCGCTCTCGGTGCAGGCGAAGCCGAACATCATGCCCTGGTCGCCGGCGCCCTCTTCGCCCTTCTTCTCGTTGACGCCCATGGCGATGTCTGGCGACTGGCCGTGCAGCGCAACTTCGACGTCCGCGCCATGGAACGAGAAGCCATCCTGGTCGTAGCCGATCTCCTTGACGACGCCACGCGCGATCTCGGTGATCAGCTCGCGATTGATGATGGCGTGGTTGCCGTACTTCTTGAACAGCGGCGCCTGTCCGCGACCTTCGCCGGCGATGACAATGCGGTTCGTCGTGACCAACGTCTCGCAGCCGAGGCGCGTGTTGACGAGGCTCTCGTCGGAGATACCGAGCTTCTTGTCGTTGGCAAGGAACGCGTCGAGGATCGCATCGGAGATCTGATCGGCAACCTTGTCGGGATGGCCCTCGGAGACGGACTCACTCGTGAATAGAAATGACTTGCGCACCGCGGATGACCTCATTTTCGGGATTGGATTGGGCAGTTCTTTGCAGCCTTTGGCGCAGGGGTCAAGCGCGACAAAAGCGCGTGCGGCCGACGTTTCCGCACGCTCGCCTGTACCGGCAGGTCTCGGAGGTGGAGGCGCGGATCAGACTTGGCGCCTACTCGACGGTTTTTCCGGGCAGCGGGATCTCGCCGTCGTCGGCACCAATCGCGCGCACGAGGTCGACCACGGCGCGGCGGGTCTTTGGGTCGGTGATGCGGGCGAAGGCGCGATTGAGTTCGAGGCCTTCGCGTGTATTCAGGAACTCGAACACGTAGCTATCGGGCATCTTCTCGGCAAAGCCGTGTTGAGGCTCCATACGTGACGCGGTCGTTGGCGCTTCGTCGTAGAAGAACTGTACGGGCACGCCGAGCACCCCCGCGAGCTCGAACAGCCGGCTGGCGCCGACTCTGTTGACGCCCTTTTCGTATTTCTGGATCTGTTGGAACGTCAGGCCGAGCCGTTCGCCGAGCTTTTCCTGGCTGATCCCGCGCAGCATCCGTTGCAGCCGAACGCGGCTGCCGACATGAATGTCGATCGGGTTCGGCCGGCGCGAGCCTTTCTCGTCGCCGCCCTCGTGGTCGTCACCAGGTACATCAGGCCGGGCCATGGAAACACCAAGATGGTAAAGTGAACGTTCTCGCAATTCCTAGGTGCATTCCAGCAATGCGTCAACCGCAAGTCGCTCGCGGAAAAATTGAGACGACGCCTGCATATACCCGTGCTCATGCCGGGTTAGTCGGGTTTGCGGGAGGCGGCGTGTTTTCCATTTTCGCCGCGTTGTCGCAGCCACCCCCACAGTACACCGGCGAACGCCAATAGAATGGCGAATGCCCAGTCGCCGAGTTGGGCATAGGGGGGCGGAGACAACGCCGCAGGAATAGTGCCGTCGATGCTGGCGATCACGTTCATGCCGGCGCTGGCGAGGATGCGGCCCTTTGCGTCGATGATGGCGGAGATCCCGTTGTTGGCGGCACGCAGGATCGGCAGTCCCTCCTCGACGGCACGCACCCGTGCTTGATGCAGATGCTGGCGCGGTCCGGTCGTGTTGCCAAACCAGCCATCGTTGGTGACGTTGATCAGCGCTGCCGGCCGCTCAGCGCCTTGCACCAGGGTCGCCGGGAAAATGGCTTCGTAGCAGATCAGCGGGCCGAGCTTCGGCAATCCGGGGATAGCCAGCAAAGGCCGCGGCCAGGGGCCGGCCGAAAAACCGCCGCGCAACCGCGACAGTTGCTCGAGACCGATTGCCTCGAGCGTCGTTTGTAGGGGGAGGTACTCTCCGAACGGCACCAGATGGATCTTGTCATAACTGGCCGTGAGGCGGCCGCCTTGCCCGAAAACCAGGAGGCTGTTGAAGACGTCGCGGCCCGTGCGGTCGGCTTTTTCGACCATCCGCAGGGCGCCGGATGCCAAGTGTGTCCCCTCGGGCAACATCCGGCCGATGGCGGCCAGTGCAACAGGCGAATGCAGTGGTAGAAATGGCATCGCTGCCTCGGGCCAAACGATCAGCTTGATGCCGCGGGCGCCGTCCTCGGTTCCGCGGCCATCGCGCAGCGAGAGATCGATGTGCTGGAGGAATATCTTTTCCTGATTCTCTGGCCGCCATTTCTCGCGCTGGGGGACGCTCGGTTGGACGATGCGGATCGTCAGGCTCTGGTTCGGGGCTGGTTCGGCGGCGCGCAGACGTAGCAACCCGAACACCGCCAATACCAATAGAGGTGACAACGGGAGCGTGGCTTTGACCCAGGGCCGCGCTGCTCCCGTGCCCATCTTCGCCTCGGTCAGGATGATCAGCGGCAGTGGCAGTGCAATGAGCGCCAGCAGGGCCAGGCCATAGATGCCAATGAGTGATGCCGACTGCATGAGCGCCAGCGGGTATGTCAACGCGTAGCCGAGCACGTTCCAAGGGAAGCCGCTCAGGATGTGGCCGCGCAGCCATTCCGCGACTGCCAAGGCAATGGCGAGCGCCACGACGCGTGCAACGCCCGGTCGCCAGACCGGTGCAACGGCCGCAGCGGCGGCGCCCCAAAACAACGCGAGGCCGGCCGGCATCAGCGTCACCGCGAACGGCATCAGCATGGCGAACTTCTCGGCCTCGACCAGGAACGCCTCGCCGATCCAGAAGAGACCAGCGAGATGATAGCCGAAACCGAACCACCAAGCTGTCACCGCCGCCCGGATCGAACGACGTTGCAAGAATGTGTGCCACTTGTTGGTCGGCTTCGCGCCTTCGGCTGGGGCCGCCACAAGCAGTCGCTCGTCGATCAGCCAGACAAGGCAAGGCAACGTTACGAGGAGAACGGGCCAGAGAAAGAACGGCGCCATCGCCAGCACCGATGCAACGCCAAGCAACATCGCCGCCAGCTTGTGCCGCCACCCGGACACGCCTCGGCACACCGCTCGCAACCGCTGCGCTGGTGCGGCCGCGCCAACCGCGCTGCCACCGACAGATCCGCCTTGCATCATTGTGCGTCGAGCTGGGCGACGCGTACTGGCGGGCGGCGCATCAGCTCTTCGATCCGCGAGCGCTCCCGTTGGAAGTCGGTGAGCTGCTTGCCGGTCAAACGGCGTTCTTTCGGCACCTGGATCGACATTGGGTCAACGAAGCGGTTGCTGACCAGGATCTCGAAATGCAAATGCGGGCCAGTCGAGAGGCCGGTGTTGCCGAGATAGCCGATGATCTGGCCTTGACGGACCTTGGCGCCAGCCCGGATGTCGGGAGGAATGCGGCCGAGCATGTGCCCATAGGCGGTCTGGTAGCTGTTGGCATGGCGGATACGGACGTAGTTGCCGTATTGCCCTTTGTGGCCCTGCTCCTCGATGACGCCGTTGCCGGCGGCAAGAATGGGCGTGCCGAGCGGCGCCGAGTAGTCGACGCCGGTATGCATGCGGACTTGGTTGAGCAAAGGATGCCGGCGCATACCGAAGCCAGAGACGAAGCGTGCATCTTCGCTGCGAATAGGACGTCGCATCAAGAACTTGCGTGCATTATTGCCACTCTCGTCATAGTAATCGACGGTACCGTCCGAAGTCCGGAACCGGAAGTAGCGCTGGGTTGCGCCGCCGACCGTAATCGAGGTCGACAGCAGTTCCGATGGCGGGTTGTCGGCAGCCTTGCCCTCGTCCTTCAAGTCGAAAAACAGGTTGACGCCATCGCTGCCGCGCGCGCGGCGACGGAAATCTGTTTCGTAGGCATGCACGCGCAAGATCTGCATGATCGTTTCAGGCGAGAGCCCCTGCGCGAGCGCGACATGGTAAAGACTGGCGTAAAGACTTGCGGACGATGCCTGTTCGCCGTCCGCAGTCGTGGCGCGGGCCGTCTCGATCGGGCTCGCGGACGCGACGAACTCGCCAGCAGCGTTGCGGCCGACGGTTACCTTATGCTCGCGGTTCTCGCCGTAGATCGTGATGCGCATCGGCTCGAGCTTTTGCGCGTTCGTCAGCGACGGCACCATCGTCAATTCAACCTCGAAGCCGGGCGAGATCGCAGCTTCTGGCAGGATCGGCTTCGCCTTATCGACCATTTCTCGGGCTTGCCAGGCGTCGGCGCCCATCGATTGCAGCAGCTGAGCGACAGTCTCGCCCTTGCGGATCTTGACCTTGACCTGCTGGCCTTCGGCTTCGTCCGCGATTTCGTCGTGCTCCGCCACCGCTTTCTCAAGGACTGTTTCGTACCGAGAGAGGGGCAATGTCGGCTTGCGGGCCTTGCCGCCCGCACGCGGCATAGCGAGTTCCGTGCCCTCGGGGACGAATGACGGGCGGATCATGGCATCGCTGCCGCCGGTGGAGCGGTGCACGATCTCGACGATCTCCAGATTGTCGATCTCCTGGCCGTCTTCCGGCGGCAGGATCGATCCGACCAGCTCCACCAGGCGCACCGAGGCGTGGCCGTCAGCCTTCGCCGTGTCGTGCGCGGCCTCCTCGGCGGCGGAACCGGAGCCGCTATAGAGCTTGAATGGATTGAAGGCCGGGATGTCTGCAGTGATGTTTGCCGGCACCGCTGAAAGCCGCATGGCAATGCTGGCGTAGAAGCGCTTCTCGATGTACTCGCGCGCGCCGCGGATCACCTTTGTTGAGTCCTGGACCACGAATTTGGTCGACATCGCCCCGCTGGCAGCGTGCAGCCGGTCAGCCTTGGGTGTTGCCCATTTCAAGCCGTCCACTTGCGCGGGCGCCCGCGGCCGCGGCTCTGGCTTCTGCTGCACGATTGGAGGAAGCGGTGTCTGTGTCTGGGGATCACCAATGACGACCGCGGCAATGGCGACGGCGCCGACACCAGCCGCCAAGCATGTGCTGAAGAACCAGCGGAACCCGCCGCCGCGGCGTGCTTCGGCGCGGTCCGCTATGAAGAGGTCCGGTATGCGGCGGCGGCGCGATGCATAGAGTTGCGGCAGACCACGCGGTTGCTCCCCTTGTCCGCGCCGTCGTGGCCGTCCAACGGATGCGTGCCGTGCAAGCTCGTTCATCCCGTCCCCCAAACACTACATCAGCTGCGCAACGAGCCGCCGCCCTCATAGAGCACGTGCGCGGCAAAACTGGTTGCCGGGCCCATGAATGTCAACGAATGGCATTCCTCAGCGCGAAATGGGCGGTGGATTCCGATTGACCGCCTGGCAGACGCATTCGCTGTGGTCTGTGCACACGCTAAAAATCTGTTCTAAAACTGTGGCTTACCAATGGCGGCGAGAAAAATTTCGGAATTTTGAAATTTGTAATTGACACCCGGGGGGGTGATCTCTAGAACGGGTCCTTGTCGGGCCGACGAAGCAGTCGCCCACATCTGACCGATGACCGGCGCGAAGCCCTCAGGAAGTCTCCTGAAGCGGTTTTCTATTGCTGCCGGCGGGCCACGAAAGTGGTTCTGCCGCGCGGTCCCGTTGTCGCTCTAACGGCGCTCTTTGACAAGTCAATCGAAGGAAGAGAAACGCAGGCGGCGGAGTCCTGGCGGGTCTTGGTTTCATGCTCAGCATGGACGAGACTTTAAAGACTCTGGCGATACTGCGTTTCAAGCCATCACCATGATTGGTGGTTCGGGGCAACCTGGACCGTCAGTCAAGTGTGAAGGTGCCCGTTACGCAGAATCCTTGGATTAACCTCCAAGCCAAAACCAGGTTCAACTTTCAATCTGAGAGTTTGATCCTGGCTCAGAACGAACGCTGGCGGCAGGCCTAACACATGCAAGTCGAACGCCCTAGCAATAGGGAGTGGCAGACGGGTGAGTAACGCGTGGGAATATCCCCCTCAGTACGGAATAGCCCAGGGAAACTTGGAGTAATACCGTATACGTCCGTGAGGAGAAAGATTTATCGCTGAGGGATTAGCCCGCGTAGGATTAGCTAGTT
>JANLQP010000346.1:0-14175 GCA_031367895.1 Hyphomicrobiales bacterium | reverse complement strand
GGCCGAAAACGGTTGCCTCGTGGCCGTGGTCAAGCTGTGTGACCGGGCATTTCATCGCGAAAGTTGCGTGACGGCCGACCAGATTACGAACGCCCCCACAGCAATGATCAAGAGGTGAAAGGCAATCCCTCCCCAAAACATCAACCAATTGCTCGATTTGGCGTATTCCAAGCCCCGGCTGGCGATGATGCCGGTTCGCATCGCGGTGACGATTGCTGCGGCTGACCACACCCCGAAGAAGGTGCTGCAACCAATCATGTAGGCTGCGGCAAGGAACTCGTTGATACCCATTCCGATGAACCTCCAACGGGCAACGGCTTGAGGCTGGCGCGCGCTTCCGCTACAACCCGCCAAGCTCCCATCCCCCAAATCTTGCGCCGGATGCGCCTTATTGGTGGCGTGTCTCCGACACGACGGGCATCCGAAGGCGCAACGAACACTGGCGTTACCGTATCCACGCGCCGGATGCGAAGTGGGCATCCGAAGGCGCAAAAAAGGACTGCTCTCATGGCCAACCCGCAATTCGTCTATCACATGCACAAGTTGTCGAAGGCCTATCCGGGCGGCAAGCAGGTGCTGAAGGACATCAACCTGTCGTTCTACCCGGGCGCCAAAATCGGCGTCGTCGGCCTGAACGGTGCCGGCAAGTCGACGCTGCTGAAGATCATGGCCGGTACCGTCGACGATTTCCTCGGCGAAGCGCGCCCGGCCGATGGCATCAAGGTCGGCTACCTCGCGCAGGAGCCGCAACTCAATGCCGACAAAGACGTTCTCGGCAACGCTATGGAGGGCGTGGCCGGGAAAAAGGCAAAGATCGACCGCTATAACGAGATCGCCGCCAATTACTCCGACGAGACCGCCGACGAGATGGCGACGCTGCAGGACGAGATCGATGCCGAGGGCCTGTGGGATCTCGACGCGCAGGTGGAGGTGGCGCTCGATGCTCTTCGTTGTCCGGCCGGAGACAGTCCGATTTCCACGCTGTCGGGCGGCGAGAAGCGCCGCGTGGCGCTGACGAAGCTGCTGCTTGCCAAGCCCGACATCCTGCTGCTGGACGAGCCGACCAACCATCTCGACGCTGAATCGGTCGCCTGGCTCGAAAATTTCCTGAAGGAGTACAAGGGCTGCGTGATCCTCGTCACGCATGACCGCTATTTCCTCGACAATATCACGGCGTGGACCTTGGAACTCGATCGTGGTCAGGGCGTGCCGTGGAAGGGCAACTATTCGAGCTGGCTGGAACAGAAAGCCAAGCGCGAGGAGGTCGAGAAGGGTCAGGAGGAATCCAAGGCCAAGACACTCACGCGCGAATTGGAGTGGATCCGCTCGAGCCCGAAGGCTCGCCAGGCTAAGTCCAAGGCGCGCATCCAGGCCTATGACAAACTCGCCGAGGAGGCCGGCCGCGCGGATGTCGGCAAGGCGCAATTCACGATCGCGGCTGGACCGCGCCTGGGCGGCGTCGTCGTCGAGTGCGACGGCCTGAGCAAGGCATTCGGCGACCGCCTGCTGATCGATGATCTGAGCTTCAAACTGCCGCCTGGCGGTATCGTGGGCGTCATCGGCCCGAACGGTGCCGGTAAGACCACGCTGTTCAAGATGCTGACGGGCGCGGAAAAGCCCGACAAGGGTTCGATCCGTTTGGGCGACACGGTGAAACTCTCGCACGTCGACCAGAGCCGTGCGCATCTCGACGACAAGAAGACGGTCTGGGAGGAGATCTCGGGCGGCATGGACATCATGAAGCTCAGTGACAAGCGCGAGATGAGCAGCCGCGCCTATTGCGGCTGGTTCAACTTCAAGGGCGCCGACCAGCAGAAGAAGGTCGGCCTGCTCTCGGGCGGCGAACGCAATCGCGTGCATCTCGCCAAGATGCTGAAGGAGGGCGGCAACCTGCTGCTGCTCGACGAGCCGACCAACGACCTCGATACCGAGACGCTGTCGGCGCTGGAATCGGCGCTGGAAGATTTCCCGGGTTGCGCCGTGGTCATCTCGCACGATCGCTTCTTCCTCGATCGCCTCGCCACCCACATCCTGGCCTTCGAGGGCGACAGCCACGTGGAGTGGTTCGAGGGCAACTTCGCCGAGTACGAGGAGGACAAGAAGCGCCGCTTGGGCGAACATGCGGTCGAGCCGCATCGCATCAAGTACAAGAAGTTCACGCGGTAGGTGGGCATGAACCGGGCATCGATCACGTTCAGCGACCATGCGGTCAAGCGCATGTTCTTGCGGTCGCTGAATGTGTCGACGTCGAGTCTGTCATGCACACAGGTATTGTGGTTGAAGACTATCCGAGCGAGTTTCCATCTCCAAGCTGCTTGCTTCTCGGGATTGCAGGCACGACGCCCATTCATGCAGTCGTCGCAAGCAACCTTTCGACAGGTGAATGCATCGTCGTTACGGTATATGTTCCCGTCGCTGCCCGGTGATTACCTGACTCAAGACGAGGAAGGCGCCATGAGGCTTTGTGGTGACGGCCGATCCCAAAGTGCAGGCGCTCGGCGGGCCCTGGCTCTGGTGACAGGAGGTCCGACCCGACGTCCATTTGGTGCGCAATAGATTATTGCAGAATAAAACTTTAATTGTTGTGTTGACAACTAACCCGGTCAAGCCCACCTTTATCATATCAGAAAGCGCAACAAAGGAGGTCTAGGAAAATGCTGCCACCGGGTAGTCCTGAGCCGTCCTGCGCGACAAGAATTCGTGGGACGGCAAAACGGACAAAATGAAACCGTAACGGCTGAGGCTTCGTGGTCGATAGTCGATCCGGGCCAGGGAGCGTGTGTCTGCTGACTGTCGCAATGGAGCGACCAGCTTGCGTGACCCGCCCGCTAAACGACGACAGCGAAGCCGGCCGTAGAGCGACCAGACCTCGAGGTCCGGGCAAACAGCGTGTGGATGACCGGCCGAGCCGGGTCGATTCGACCCAAACTCGGAAACGCGCACCACCGAACAATCGATTGGCCCGTAGAGAGGTAGGGAGCCCGGAGCAAAAGCGCCGGGCTCTTTTCTGTTTGGTGGGCGAACGGCATGTGCAGGTGATTTGAGGTTCAGGTCTTCGCCGCTGCCTGCGTCATGCCGGCGAACAGCACGGCGTTGGCTTCGATCCGCGCCAATTCCTCCGATGCGGGCTTGAAGCTCGCGTCGGTAGGGCCGAATGGCCCGACCAGTTTCTCCAGGTCCGAGTTCTTGCGCTTGGTCTCGAGTTTCTCGAGATAGATCGCCGAGGTCGCGGGTTGGAAGAATTGATCGCGGTCGCTCTGCGTCAGGATGGCGCCGCGTAATCGGTTATCGCCCATGCGGAACTTGGTCAGTGTGACGAGGCGCAGCGCACCCTGGAACGTGGTCAGCAGATGCAGCATGCCGGTATGTGGACTGATATAGATGCCGCCCGCATGGCTCGATGACACCGGCCGGTTGTCCTGCCCGCGAAACCTCTGCAACTCAAAGAAACGCAGCCGCGAAAACTCGTCGTCCCAGTCAATTTCGTAGACTGAGCGGAACAGTTCGTTCCTATCCGAGAAGACGCGGCGATAGGCGATGTAGGTGCCGAGATAATGGGCGTATGCTGCAAGGAGATAGCCACCGTACTCCTCGCCCGCACGGCCATCGAGCTTGGCTGCGGGCTCGGCGACATGGGGCGGCCCTTCACGTGCAAACGCATCATCGAGATCAAGCCCGAGTACGCGCGCGATCTTGGCGACGGTCGCATCGCGCACGGGCTGACCGGCCAGAAGATTGCCGAGGGTGCGCTCCTTGCAGGCGGCGCGTTCGGCCAGCGCCTCGCGTGTCAGGCCAAGCTTCGCCATCTCAAGCCGCACCCGGCGTACGAACGCCTCGCGCTGGGCATCCGTCATCAGCGAAGCCATGCCTACTCCCTTGCAGTCATTCCAATAATTGGCCAGCAATTCGGCGGACGTTAGCGCTTCGTGGCGGACGCGAGCAATGGGAATGGGGATGTTAGCTGCCGCGCGCCGGCCCATGCCAGCAGCTTCCGGCAGCATCCGCATCGTAGCTGGCGACAGTCCCGCAACTGGTGTAGAAGCGTCGGCGAAACATGGGGTGGGTGATGCCACGAGGCGCGATAGCGCAGCCTCGAAGGCGGCGCTCGCATTATCCGTGTCTTTTTCATTCGAGTCTGCGCCTAGAAGGATCGCCCTATGGCAACCGTTGTGCTTGTCCTCCACCTCATGATTGCGCTTGGTCTGATCGGCGTCGTGCTGATGCAGCGATCGGAAGGCGGTGGCCTCGGCATGGGTGGCGGCGGTGGCGGCTTCATGACCGGCCGAGGCACGGCCAACCTGTTGACACGGGCAACTGCTGGGCTGGCGGCGGCCTTCTTCTGCACCAGTATCGCGCTGACATTGCTGGCGAAATCAGGCAGTAAGTCCGCGTCACCGCTCGATCTGCCGCGTCTGGCGCCGATCGGCGCGCCTGCAACGCCGGGTCCGGCCGGATCGCCCCCGGCGCCGCCGACCACACCGACACCAGCCAATGCCCCGACGCCGGCTCCCGCCAACAGCCCGGCAGCGGGGCCGGAGGTGCCGAAAGGTGCCGCATCGGACGCCGCCAAGGGCACTCCGCCGCCGAAATCGCAGTAAGCGACGCGGACTGAACAGCGGGCGTTGAATTTGCATCGCGCGCCCGGGTGAGTTGGCCGGGCACGCTTGCGTTTGCCTGGATCCGGCGTTTCCGGTCGCTCGATTCGCTCGCTGCATCGCAAAAACCGTTTTGCGATGCGTTGGACTCAACGCTAAGCAAGGATCCGAACTGCCATGATCTCGGCACTTACGGAGCGACCCATGACGCCCACGCCCAAGGTCAATTCTCAGCCGAAGCGCGTCTACCAGTTCGGCGCCGGTCCCGCCGAGGGGAAGGGCCACATGCGCAACCTGCTCGGCGGCAAGGGCGCGAATCTCGCTGAAATGGCGAGCCTGGGCTTGCCGGTGCCGCCCGGTTTCACGATCACCACAGAGGTCTGCACGGCTTACTACGAGCATGGCCGCAAGCTGCCCGAGGGGCTGGTGCAGGAGGCCGAGAAGGCGCTCGCGGTGGTGGGCAAGGCGGTCGGCGCTACGTTCGGGGACGCCGAGAACCCTCTGTTGGTCTCGGTGCGTTCCGGTGCCCGCGCGTCGATGCCAGGCATGATGGATACGATTCTGAACCTCGGTCTCAACGACAAGACGGTCGAAGGTCTGGCGCGGCGTTCCGGTGATCCGCGTTTCGCCTACGACAGCTATCGCCGCTTCATCCAGATGTACTCCGGTGTTGTGCTCGATATGGAGCATGAGGTGTTCGAGGCGATCCTCGACAACCAGAAGAGCCTCGGCGGCCACTCCCTCGACACCGACCTCGCGCCCGAGGACTGGCAAGAGGTGATCGCGGCCTACAAAGAAGCCGTGATCGAGCACAAGGGACACGCTTTCCCGCAGGACACCAAGGAGCAGCTCTGGGGGGCAATCGGTGCCGTATTCGGCTCCTGGCAGAACCAGCGCGCCAACACGTATCGCCGCTTGCATGCGATCCCGGACGATTGGGGCACCGCCGTCAACGTGCAGGCGATGGTATTCGGCAACCGCGGCGCTACCTCGGCGACCGGTGTCGCCTTCACGCGCAATCCGTCGACGGGCACCAACGAGATTTACGGCGAATTCCTGGTCAACGCCCAGGGCGAGGACGTCGTCGCCGGCATCCGCACGCCGCAGCCATTGACCGAGATTGCCCGCAAGGCAGCCGGCGTCGAGGCGCCCTCCCTCGAAGCGTTGATGCCGGACACGTACAAGGAACTGAGCAGCATCTTCACGCGCCTCGAGAACCACTACCGCGACATGCAGGACATCGAGTTCACGATCCAGGAGGGCCGCCTCTGGATGCTGCAGACGCGTTCGGGCAAGCGCACGACGCCGGCCGCCCTGCAGATTGCGGTCGATATGGCCGAGGCCGGCGTGATCACACGCGAGGAGGCCGTCTCGCGCATAGACCCGGCGGCGCTCGATCAACTGCTCCATCCAACGATCGATCCGGCAGCGCACCGCAATCGCGTGGCAATGGGCCTCCCTGCGTCGCCGGGAGCCGCCTCGGGCGAGATCGTGTTCTCGTCGGATGAGGCCGAGAAACTGAAGTCCGAGGGCCGGACGGTGATCCTCGTGCGCATCGAGACCAGCCCCGAGGATATCCACGGCATGCACGCCGCTGCCGGTATTCTGACGACGCGCGGCGGCATGACCAGTCACGCCGCGGTGGTCGCGCGTGGCATGGGACGGCCGTGCGTCTGCGGGGCTACGTCACTGCGCATCGACTACCGCACCGGCACGATGACGGCTGGATCGGAACAGTTCAAGAAGGGCGACATCATCACCATCGACGGCGCCACCGGCGAAGTGTTGAAAGGCCGCGTGAAAATGCGCCAGCCAGAGCTCTCCGGCACTTTCGGCACCATCATGGGGTGGGCGGACGAGGCGCGCCGCTTGGGCGTCCGCGCCAACGCCGACACGCCGACCGACGCCAAGACTGCGCGTGAATTCGGCGCCGAGGGTATCGGCCTGTGCCGCACCGAGCACATGTTCTTCGACGACACGCGCATCCTCGCCATGCGGGAGATGATCTGCGCCGACACCGAGGCCGGCCGCCGCAAGGCGCTGGCCAAGATCCTGCCGATGCAGCGCGCCGATTTCGAGTCGATGTTCGAGATCATGGCAGGTTTGCCGGTGACGATTAGACTGCTCGACCCGCCGTTGCACGAATTCCTGCCGCACGAGGACGACAAGGTGGCGGCGGTCGCCAAAGAGCTGGGCGTTGCTCCGGCGAAACTGCAGGCCCGCATCACCGAGCTGCACGAGTTCAATCCGATGCTCGGCTTTCGCGGTTGCCGTCTCGCCATCCGCTACCCCGAGATCACCGAGATGCAGGCGCGCGCCATCTTCGAGGCGGCGATCAACGCGGCGGCAAAGACCGGCAAGGCTGTCGTGCCCGAGGTGATGATCCCGCTGATCGCCTGGCGGAAGGAATACGACATCGTGGCCGACGTAATCCGCAAGACGGCGGCGGTTGTCGAGAAGGAGAAGGGGGCCAAGCTGACCTACCAGATCGGCACCATGATCGAGTTGCCGCGCGCGGCGCTGCGCGCCGACGAAATTGCCGACGGCCTGCGGGGTGCCGAGTTCTTCTCGTTCGGCACCAACGATCTGACGCAGACCTGCCTCGGCCTGTCGCGCGACGACGCGGGACCGATCCTCACGAACTACACGGAAAAGGGCATCCTCGAGGTCGATCCGTTCGTCTCGATCGACCAGAGCGGCGTCGGCGAGCTGGTCCGCATCGGTACCGAGCGCGGCCGGTCAAAACGTCCAAAGCTCAAGATCGGCATCTGCGGCGAGCATGGCGGCGATCCGGCCTCGGTCGGCTTTTGCCATGATGCCGGGCTCGATTATGTGTCGTGCTCGCCGTTCCGCGTGCCGGTGGCGCGTCTGGCCGCGGCTCAGGCTGCGATCCGGGCCAAGTCCGGAACAACTGGCAGCGGTACGGCGTGAGGCCAGCCGGCTGTGGCAACGAGGCGATCATGGTTTTGCGTTTCGCGATTGTGATACTGGCAGCCGTGTTCGGATGCGGTGCGACTCTTGCGCAAACCCGCAAAACGACACCGCTGCCCGTGTCGGAGCCCGTCGCGTTGCTGCGGGCAACGAAGACCTGGGCTTACCAGCTACAGAACCTGAACATCGGCCAACTCGCGGCCAGCGCCTACGCCACGCTCGTACTCGACACCAACTTGCCTCGCGCCGACGTGCAGCGTCTGCAGCGCAAGCCCGATGGCAAGCGCCGGCTGGTCCTCGCCTACATCAACATCGGTGAAGCCGAGGACTATCGGTCTTATTGGAAGAAAGTCTGGGAGAAGCAGCCGCCGGAATGGCTCGGCGCCAGTAATGCGTTCTGGAAGGGCGATCACCGCGTCCGCCATTGGCATCCCGACTGGCAGAAGATCGTTTTCGGCAGTCCGCAATCGTTGGTTGGCGGCTTGATCGCGGCCGGCTTCGACGGCGCTTATCTCGACCGTGTCGACGTCTACCAGTTCTGGTGCGGGGAACGCGCCGATGCCGATCTCACCATGATCCAGTTCGTCATCGATCTCTCGCGCTGGGCGAAAACGCAGAAACCGGGTTTCCTCATCTTGCCGCAAAATGGCGAGGAATTGCTCGCCAATCCCGATTATGTCGCGGCGATCGACGGACTGGGCAAGGAGGACCTCGTGTTCGGCGACCGTGGCAATGATGTCGCCAACTACGACACGCGCGTCGAGCGAGCGCTGGAGCTGATGGCGCACGGGCACAAGGCGGGCCTCCCCGTGCTTGCCATCGAGTACGCGCGCGAGCCGAAGAACCAGGCGTTGGCGCGCGACGTGCACGGCCGCCAGCCGGGACACGTACTCTACTTCGGACCGCGATCGCTCGGCTATCTCGGCCAGAACGGGCCAACGCTGAAGGAAGACGGCAGCTCCGAGCCTTACTACGCGACGCAGGGGCCACGCGGTTGCGGCGATCGTGCGCCGGTGCGGTAAGTGAGAGTTGTTGCGTGCGCACTGCAAACATTGTTTGTGCAGGTCCAAGAATTGCGTCCATTGGGCACGGTAGCGTGCAAATCATATATTCACGTGCTCATGTGAATCGACATCGTGCCCAATCGGAATTCGCCCCCGGCCGTCCTGCTCCGCGACAGCGTGCGCGAAGGAAGGCATGGCCTGGGGCTGGACCGACCGTCGTCGGCGGCTACCTCGAGGCTCACAGACCCATTTCTGCCGTGCATAATTGACACATAGCGCTGCGGCACCCGAGACACAGAGTCACGACCCAGTGCTTTCTCGGAACTTTTCTATCGCGAGGTCGTTTCCTGTAGAGGTTCCGGCATGCGCGGCCAACTTAAGGAGATCCCGAGCCTTCATGTTCTTAAGGCCGAGACTGCCCGTGGACCTCGCTGCCTCCAGGCGTGTCGTAGACGTCAGCCGAACGCCACCATACGCCCCGCCATTTGGTGGGCGTCGAACGCGTTTCTTGCCCACGACGGAGCCGGGGACGAGTCATGACCATAGCCTCTTCGGATGCCTTCGTGTTTTTCGGTGCGACAGGCGATCTGGCGTACAAGAAAATCTTCCCGGCCCTGCAGGCATTGATCCGTGCCGGGCAAATGGAGATGCCCATTATCGGCGTCGCACGCGCGGGTTGGACATTGGAACGACTGCGAGCGCGGGCAAAATCCAGTGTCGAGAACAATGGCGGGATCGACGTCCAAGCGTTCGCCAGGCTTTCGGCGCAGCTGAGGTATTGCGACGGGGATTATAATGACCCCGCGACGTATACCCGTTTGAAAGAAGCCATGGGCGGCGCCAAGCGGCCGTTGCACTACATGGCAATCCCGCCGAGTATCTTCGGCACGGTTGTGCAGGGTCTGGCGGCCGCCGGCTGTGCCACCGACGCCCGGATTGTCGTCGAAAAGCCGTTCGGACGCGATCTGGCGTCGGCTCGATCATTGAATCGGACCCTTCACCAGGTCTTCCCTGAAAAAGCGATCTTCCGTATCGATCATTACCTCGGCAAGGAGGCGGTGCAGAATTTGCTGTATTTCAGATTTGCCAATACTTTTCTCGAGCCGATTTGGAATCGGAACTACGTCGAAAGCGTTCAGATCACCATGGCCGAGACGTTCGGCGTGCAAGGGCGCGGCAACTTTTATGAGGAAGCGGGTGCCATCCGTGACGTCGTGCAGAACCATCTCCTGCAAGTGACCGCCCTACTGGCCATGGACGCGCCGATCGGGCAGGACACCGTGTCGATGCGCGCTGAGAAGTTGCGCCTGTTGCGGGCCATACGTCCGCTGGAACCAAAGCAGGTGGTGCGCGGACAGTTCCGCGGTTATCGCGATGAGACCGGCGTGGCACCGGACTCTGAGGTCGAGACATTTGCGGCGCTGCGCCTGCATATCGATACGTGGCGTTGGGCCGATGTGCCGTTCTATATCCGCGCTGGCAAGTGCCTGCCGGTTTCCACAACCGAGGTCAGAGTCGATTTGAAGTGCCCGCCGCTGGCTGTGTTCGACGACTGCGCGCCGCCGCAGTCCAACTATTTACGCTTCCGGTTGAGCCCCGAAGTCGTGATCGCGGCCGGAGCGCGCGTCAAACAGCCGGGTGCATTGATGCGCGGCGAGGCCGTGGAGCTGGTGATGCGCCACCAGCAGCAGGGCGACGTGCTGGCGTACGAGCGACTGCTTGGCAATGCGATTCGCGGCGACTCCGCGCTCTTCACCAATGACGAATGCGTCGAGGCCGCGTGGGCCGTGGTCGACCGCACGCTCGATGACAAAGTGCCGGTGCACGAATACCAGCCGGGCAGCTGGGGACCATCGGCTGCGGCCGGCATCGTCTCCAGCGCCGTTGGTTGGACCGAGCCGAAAGCCGAGGAGACGGTGCCGTGCTGACGTCTGCGGAGGTTGTTTTCCTACTCGATGTCGACAACACTCTACTCGACAACGATCGCTTCGGTGCCGATCTGACTGCGCGCCTCGATCACGATTTCGGCGAAGCCGAGCGTCGCCGATACTGGTCACTCTATGATACGCGGCGCCAACAGCTCGGCTATGCCGACTATCTCGGCACACTGCAGGAATTCCGTACTGGCCGTGAGCATATACCGGCGTTGTTGCAGATGTCGGCCTTCCTGCTCGACTATCCTTTCAGCCAGCGGCTGTACCCACGCGCTATCGCCGCGATCGAGCATCTGCGCACGTTGGGCACGACGGTTATTCTCTCCGACGGCGACATTGTTTTCCAACCGCGTAAGATCCAGCGCTCCGGCTTGTGGGATGCGGTCGATGCCCGCGTGCTGGTCTACGTACACAAGGAACTGGCACTCGACGACGTGCAGCGGCGCTTTCCGGCCGGGCACTACGTGATGATTGACGACAAGCCGCAACTGCTCGCGGCCATGAAACGCGTAAAGGTCGATCGCTTGACCACGGTCTTTGTCCGGCAGGGCCACTACGCCCTCGACCAGGAGCGCAGCACGATCAGCCTTGCACCCGATGTGACCGTCGACCGGATCGAAGACCTGTGTGAATTCGCGATGGATCGGTTTCACATTTTCCAACCGTCACGCGCGGTGACGCCGGCCACGGCCGACAAGGAGGTCCCATGACACAGAACCGACACTTGCGAGACTTGCATGATCTCGGGCAAAGCCTGTGGCTCGACAACATCTCCCGTGACTTGATCGATAACGGCACGCTGCAGCGCTACATCGACGAGTATTCCATCACCGGCCTGACCTCGAACCCGAGCATTTTTGATGCAGCGATTGGTGCAGGCAAGGCCTACGACGCCGGCATTCGCGAAAAGTCGCAGGCTGGTAAATCCGGCGAAGCCTTGTTCATGGAGCTGGCGCTCGAGGATCTTTGCCGGGCCGCCGATCTGTTCCGTCCGGTGTTCGACATCGACGCAAGCCAACCCGTGGATTCAATCCATCGCAATGACGGCTGGGTCTCGATGGAAGTCTCGCCGTTGCTCGCCGACGACTGCAACGGCAGCATCGAGGCCGCCACGCGCATCCACCGGCAAGCCGATCGACCGAACCTGTTCGTGAAGATTCCCGGCACGCCGGAGGGTGTCCCGGCGATCGAGGCATCGATCTTCGCCGGGGTGCCGATCAATGTCACACTGCTGTTCTCGTGCGAGCAGTACCTCGCCGCCGCCGAGGCCTATCTACGCGGGATCGAGCGGCGCATCGAGGCCGGTCTCGATCCGCACGTCGCGTCGGTCGCCTCGTTGTTCGTCAGCCGCTGGGATGTCGCGGTCAAAGACGACGTGCCGGCCGACCTCCGGAATAAACTCGGCATCGCAATCAGCGGTCGGACTTACCGCGCCTATCGCGATCTGCTGAATTCGACACGGTGGCGCAAACTCGCCAGTGCGGGTGCGCAACCGCAACGGCTGCTCTGGGCCAGCACCGGCACCAAGGACCCTGACGCATCCGCCACGTTGTATCTGGAGGCTCTCGCCGCGCCGGACACGATCAACACCGTCCCGGAAAAGACATTGCAGGCCTTCGCCGACCATGGCGCGCTCGCTGGCCCCATGCCGGTGGATGGCGGCGATGCCGAAGCAGTTCTGGCACGCTTTGCTGCGGCCGGAATTGATATCGACGCACTGGCGATCCGATTGCAGCAGGAGGGCGCACGCGCCTTCGTCAAATCCTGGCAACACCTGTTGCAGGCTATCACGGACAAGAGCGCGGCGCTGGCCAGCGCGCGCTGAGGGGCCGTCAACGAGGCGTATCATGGTCCGATCAGATCTAGAGCCAATGCCCATTCCCTTGACCCGGCGCCCGCAGTGGTTCTTGCTGCAGCACCACGCCGAGACCCTGCGCGGACAGCACCTGCGCGATCTGTTCGCGGCCGATGCCACGCGTGGCGTACGTCTGCAGGCAGAAGCCGCTGGTCTGTATCTCGACTATTCGAAACAGCGCGTCACCGACGAGACGCTGCGTCTTCTGATGGACCTGGCCGGCGCCTGCGGTCTCCATGAACACATCGCGGCGATGTTTGGTGGCGACAGGATCAATACGACGGAGAACCGTGCAGTGCTGCACGTGGCACTTCGCGCGCCGGCCGCCGCACGCATCGACGTGGATGGGAGGAATGTTGTGCCGGACGTTCATGCGGTGCTCGAGTCCATGGCGGCGTTCTGCGAGCACGTACGCAGTGGTACATGGACCGGGCACACCGGGCGACCGATCCGCAATGTCGTCAATATCGGCATCGGCGGCTCCGATCTCGGTCCCGTTATGGCCTACGAGGCGTTGCGCCATTACAGCCGACGCGAGATGACGTTTCGTTTCGTCTCCAATGTCGACGGCACGGATTTCATCGAGGCGACGCGCGACCTCGATCCGGCCGAGACGTTGTTCATCGTGTGCTCGAAGACGTTCACGACCCTCGAGACGCTGACCAATGCGCACGCCGCGCGCGCGTGGTGCCTGCGGGCACTGGGTGACGAACGCGCAATCGCGAAACACTTCGTCGCCGTCTCGACCAACGCCGCCGGCGTGGCGGCGTTCGGCATCGATCCGGCCAATATGTTCGGCTTCTGGGATTGGGTCGGCGGTCGCTACTCGATGGACTCCGCGGTCGGTCTGTCGACCATGCTCGCAATCGGCGTGGAAAACTTTCGCGCGATGCTCGCCGGATTTCATGCGATGGACGAGCACTTTCAAAGCACGCCGCCGGAACGCAACCTGCCGACCCTGATGGGCCTGCTGGCAGTCTGGAACGCTAATTTCCTCGATGCTTCGACCGTGGCCGTGCTGCCTTATGAGCACTATCTCAAGCGATTTCCAGCTTACGTGCAGCAGTTGGCGATGGAGAGCAACGGCAAGCATGTTACCCGCGACGGCGTTCGCGTGGATTACGCCACCGGGCCGATCTACTGGGGCGAGCCGGGTACCAATGGCCAGCATTCGTTCTACCAATTGATTCATCAGGGCACGCGGCTGATCCCCTGCGACTTCATCGGGTTCTGCATCGCGCTCAACCCCCTCGGCGAGCAGCACGATCTGCTGGTGGCGAACATGATCGCGCAAAGCGAGGCGCAGGCATTCGGGCGGACCGCCGATGCGGTGCGGTCGGATGGCACGCCCGAGGCGCTGGTGCCGCACCGCGTGTTCGAAGGCAATCGTCCCAGCAACACCATTCTGGCCGAGCGGCTCGATCCGCGCACGCTCGGCGCGCTGGTCGCGCTCTATGAGCACAGCGTGTTCGTGCAGGGCGTGATCTGGAACATCGATTCCTTTGACCAGTGGGGCGTGGAGTTGGGAAAAGCGCTCGCGAACCGCACCAGCGCCGAGATCGCCAGCGTCAATGAACCCGAGCTCCGGCACGACAGCTCCACTAATGAGCTGCTCCGGCGCTACCGGCTCCTGCGTGCAGCAGGTGCATGAACATCAGGCTCGAATGAGGTAGCGGCCATGTCCGACGAACGCGATCAGCACTGTATCGACACCCTCCGCTTCCTGTCGGTCGACATGGTGCAGAAGGCCAACAGCGGGCATCCCGGCATGCCACTCGGTGCAGCACCCATGGCCTACGTGCTCTGGGCGCGCTGGTTGAAACACAATCCGTCGAACCCGCAGTGGGCGAACCGTG
>JANLQP010000340.1:0-40214 GCA_031367895.1 Hyphomicrobiales bacterium | reverse complement strand
CGACGATGGCCTTCCTGACCAAGAACTCGTTCCTGGATGAGATCCGCAAGCAGTACGTGACGACGGCGCGCGCCAAAGGCCTGTCAGAAAACCGCGTGCTCTATGGCCACGTCTTCCGTAACGCAATGCTGATCGTCATTTCCGGCTTTCCGAGCGCCTTCGTGCACGCGTTCCTCTCCGGCAGCCTGCTGATCGAGCAGATCTTCTCGCTCGATGGCCTGGGCCTCCTCGGCTTTGAATCGCTGATCAACCGCGACTACCCGGTCGTCTTCGCCACCGTCTACATCTACGCGTTGATCGGAACCGTGCTGCATCTCGTCTCCGACTTCATCTACACCCTCGTCGATCCCCGCATCGACTTCGAGACGCGGGAGGTATGAGCATGGACGCCCGCAGCAACGACCAGATCGAACGCACCGACGGCGGCAATGGAGTAAGCGATAGGCCCGGCTGGATTCAACGCCACAAACCGCAGCTGTCGCCGATCAACGAGCGGCGCTGGCGCAACTTCAGCGCCAACCGCCGTGGCTACTGGAGCCTGTGGCTGTTTCTCGCCATCCTCGTCGGCGCGCTCGGCGCCGAGCTGATCGCCAACGACCGGCCGATCATCGCCCGTTACAAGGGCGAGACGCTGGTCCCGTTCCTCGTCGACTACCCCGAAGCCAAGTTCGGCGGGTTTCTCGCCGTCACCGACTACAAAGACCCCTTCGTCCTCGACGAGATCGAGAAGAACGGCTGGATGCTGTGGCCGCCGATCCGGCATTCCTACAGCTCGATCAACAAGGACTACCCGCGCATCAAGGGCGCGGAGAACCGCTGCCTCGGCTTCCCGGCACCGCCGCCTTGGGCGACCAACGCCGCGCTTTGCGAAACGACGCCGGAACAACTCGCGCGCTTCCAGGCATTGGGTAACCGCAACTGGCTCGGCACCGACGACCAGGGACGCGACGTCGTCGCCCGCGTCATCTACGGCTTCCGCCTGTCGATCGTGTTCGCGCTGTTGCTGACCATCATCGGCTCGGCGATCGGCATCACGGCCGGTGCCGTGCAAGGCTATTTCGGCGGCAAGGTGGACATCTTCTTCCAGCGCTTTCTGGAAGTCTGGTCGTCTGTTCCGCGCCTCTATGTCCTGCTGATCATCTCCGCGGTGCTGGTGCCGGGCTTCTGGACGCTGCTCGGCATTCTGCTGCTGTTCGAGTGGGTCTCGCTCGTCGGCCTGGTGCGGGCGGAATTCCTGCGCGGCCGCAACTTCGAGTATGTCCGCGCTGCCCGAGCGCTTGGGCTCTCCAATGTCAAGATCATGTTCAAGCATCTGCTGCCGAACGCAATGGTGGCGACGCTGACGTTCCTCCCGTTCGAACTGTCGGGTGCCATAACGGCCTTGACCGCGCTCGACTTCCTCGGCCTCGGCATGCCGCCGGGCTCTCCGTCGCTCGGCGAGTTGCTGCTGCAGGGCAAGTCCAACCTGCAGGCACCGTGGCTCGGCCTCACCGCCTTCTTCTCGCTCGCCGTCGTCCTGTCGCTACTGATCTTCGTCGGCGAGGCGGTCCGCGACGCGCTCGATCCGCGCAAGACGTTCGGATAGGATAGCGGCATGGGCGAGACGAAGAAAATCAAATCGGAGTCACCGTTTGTCGGAGCGCCTTTGCCTATCGATCAGCACAACGAACCAGCGATCCGCCGCGCCCTGTCCCCGTTTTTCGGTGCGGCCAAGGGCGTCTACAGCGAATCCGAAGCCGTCAGCTATATCCGCAGGCTGAGGGACGAATGATGGGCATTGAGCAATTTGTCGGGGACCGGCTGTACCTGGACACCAACGTCCTGATCCACTTCGTCGAAGGCCACCCGTTGTACGCCGACATCCTGCAGGATCTCTTCATCGCCATCGACGAGCAAACGATCACTGCCGTCACCAGCGAGTTGGCACTGACTGAGGTCATGATCAAGCCGATCGCCAACAGCCGGCCGGACATCGCCGCGACGTACGCCAACCTGCTGGCGCCGGGCTCCGCACTGGAGGTACGCCCCATCGATCGCGCCACGCTGCTCCGCGGCGCGGAACTGCGCGCCCAATTCGGCGGACGCACCTTCGACGCCATTCACGTCGCCAGCGCCGAGCGCGCCGGCTGTTCCACCATCCTCTCGGAGGACCGGCGCCTGGCGGTGCCACCGCCGTTGCAGCACGTCCGGCTCTCCGAGCTGAAAGGCACCGCTTGAGCACGCAGCCCTCGATTCGCGGGAGGTAATCAGGTAGGGTGAACACATGGGCGAGGGACAAAAAATCGTGCTCGAGCACGATCCGGTCGACAAGTTGCCGGCAAAGTTGCGGCGTGGATTGGATGCGGGCATGAGCGCGACCGTCACAGTCGAAATCAACATGCCGGCCGAGGCACCGTCGCGCCGGACACTGGTCTCGTTGATCGGCACGGGGCAAGGCATCTATGCGACACCGGTGGAGGCAGTCGACGCGATCCGCACGCTGCGCGACGAATAGGAACAAGCCACTCCGACCATTGGAACCCGATGTCGCAACCGACCGCCGAAACACTCGTCAACGTCCGCAACCTCTCCGTCGCCTTCCGATCCGGCGAGACGACCAACGTCGCGGTCAAGGGCATCTCGTTCACGATCAACCGCGGCGAGACCGTTGCGCTGGTGGGTGAATCCGGCTCCGGCAAGTCGGTGTCCGCGCTGTCGATTCTGCGGCTGCTCGCCTATCCGGCCGCCTCGCATCCGACCGGGGAAATCTTCTTCGAGGGCCGCGATCTCCTGAAGATCCGCGAGAACCAGATGCGCGAAATTCGCGGCGCCCGCATCTCGATCATCTTCCAGGAGCCGATGACGTCGCTCAATCCGCTGCACACGATAGAGAAGCAGGTTGGCGAAATCCTGAAGGAGCATCAAGCGGAGTCTGGCATTCGCACCCGCGTGCTCGATCTGCTCGCCAAGGTCGGGATCCAGAACCCGGAGCAGCGGCTCGATGCCTATCCGCATCAGTTGTCCGGCGGCCAGCGCCAACGCGTCATGATCGCCATGGCGCTCGCCAACGAGCCGGATCTGCTGATCGCCGACGAGCCGACGACGGCCCTCGACGTCACCATTCAAGCTCAGATCCTCGAGCTTCTGAAACGCCTGCAGCGCGAACTCGGCATGGCCATGCTGCTGATCACGCACGACCTCGGCATCGTCCGCAAGATGGCCGACCGCGTCAACGTCATGAACAATGGTCTGATCGTCGAGACCGGGCCGGTCGAGCAGATCTTCTCGAACCCCGAGCACGCCTATACCAAACATCTGTTGGCCGCGGAACCCAAGGGCCAGCCGCCGGCAAGTAACGCGGACGGTCCCGTCATCATCGAGACCGACAACCTGAAAGTCTGGTTCCCGATCAAGCGCGGACTGCTGCGCAAGACTGTCGACCACGTGAAAGCAGTCGATGGGCTGTCGCTCAAACTCCGCGCCGGTGAAACGCTCGGCGTCGTCGGCGAGTCCGGATCCGGCAAGACCACCCTCGGTCTCGCCATCCTGCGCCTCGTTTCGTCGGAAGGTCCTATCGCTTACGTCGGCAAACGCATCGATGGGTTGCTGTCGAAGGAGATGCGCCCGCTCCGCCGCGAGATGCAGGTCGTCTTCCAGGACCCCTACGGCTCGCTGTCGCCGCGTCTCTCAGTCAGCCAGATCATCGAGGAGGGTCTGCTGATCCAGGCGCCCAACATGTCGTTCGACGAGCGGCGCGAGCGCGTCAGCAAGGCGCTGGCAGAGGTCGGCCTCGACCCGCAAGCGCAGGACCGCTATCCGCACGAGTTCTCCGGCGGCCAGCGTCAGCGCATCGCCATTGCCCGCGCCATGGTGCTGGAGCCGAAGTTCGTCATGCTGGACGAGCCGACCAGCGCCCTCGACATGAGCGTGCAGGCGCAGATCGTCGACCTCTTGCGCGAGTTGCAGAAAAAGCGCGATCTCGCCTACCTCTTCATCAGCCACGATCTGCGCGTCGTACGCGCGCTCTGCAACCACATCATCGTCATGCGCAACGGCAAGGTGGTCGAGGAAGGTGCCGCCACCGAGATCTTCGAGCACCCGCAGCAGGACTACACCAAGGCGCTGCTCGCCGCCGCCTTCAACCTCGAAGTCCGCCATCGCGCGGCGACGGCGAATTGAGGGTTCGCCGCGATGGCCGGGTGAACCGCGATATGTTATCGGGATCAAGCTATGGACCAATATGACATCGCTTATGCTCGTGATCACCTACTCGAGTTGATCGAGCGCGCCGCACGTGGGGAGGAGGTTTCGATTAAAGACCCTGCCCGCGGAACCTTCAAACTGATGCACGCATCACAGCCCAGTGCAGAGCCAAGCTTTCCCGATAAACCGATCCTAGGCCAGTGGAAAGGCCGCCTGAAAGTACCTGATCGGTTGCTTGAACCGCTGAGTGACGAGGAACTGGCATGGCTCTCGGGTGAGCACTCCGAATGAATTATCTGTTGGATACTCATGTTGTGTTCTGGGTGCTTGTAGATGACGTGCGATTACCGGTGCCCTACCGCGACGTCCTTACAGCCGGAAATCACCAGTTTTGGGTCAGTGCGGTCACGGGATGGGAAATTGCAACCAAGGTACGTATCGGAAAGTGGCCGGAAGCGCAGGTTTTGTTGCCAGATTTATTTACAAAGGTTCGACTAGCCGGCTTCAAAATCGCTGAATTGACACTGGTGCAGGCCGAGCGCGCGGGTAGCTTTCCTGGTGGGCACAAGGATCCATTTGACAGGCTGTTGGCGGCGCAGGCGATCGACCGGGAGTTTACAGTTCTTACAGTTGACCCGGCATTGGCATCGCTCGGCTGCAAAGTTGCCTAGCCCGCTGCTCGCCGACGCGTTGAGGGCGAGGCGCCTAACCAATCAAGGTAGTCGAGACCATGACCCTCCTCCTCGCGATCCACGGCAACGGCGAAAACTGGGCGGCGCGGCCCTGGCGCGATCGTTTCGCGGCCCGCCTGCCGGGCCGCAGCATTGTCGATCCGGCCGAAGCGCTGGCCGCACCGCAAGCGGTCCGCTATGCCGCCGTCTGGAAGCCGGAGCCTGGCCTGCTCGCGCGGTTGCCCAAGCTGGAGGTTAT
Organism: Hyphomicrobiales bacterium; assembly: GCA_031367895.1. Lineage (GTDB taxonomy): Bacteria > Pseudomonadota > Alphaproteobacteria > Rhizobiales > Hyphomicrobiaceae. The sequence goes on along the minus strand of JANLQP010000340.1, from coordinate 35,102 downwards.
CTTCAATCTGGGCGCGGGCGTCGATGCGCTGCTCACCGACACGACGTTGCCACGCAGTGTGCCGCTCGTGCGTGTCGTCAACGATGACCTGACCAAGCGCATGACCGAATACGTCGTCATGCACTGCCTGATCCAGCATCGCCAGCAGCCGCGGTTCGTTCAGCAGCAGGCGGCGAAGGTTTGGGACGCGCCGGACCAATGGGCCGCCGGCGACGTGCGCGTGGGATTGCTCGGATTGGGGGAACTCGGCCGCGACGCCGGCGAGGTGCTCGCGCGCATCGGCTTTCAGGTCGCAGGCTGGAGCCGGTCGCCGAAGTCGTTGCCGTACCTCCAGTGCTTCCACGGCCCGGACGGCTTCACGCCGTTCCTCGCCCGCACCGACATCCTCGTGGCATTGATCCCGCTGACGCCGGAGACCAGAGGCATCCTCAGTCGCACGACGTTCGCAGGCCTCGCGCGCGACGGCGCATTGGGCAAACCCGTGCTGATCAATGCCGGACGTGGTGGGTTGCAGATCGAAGCGGACATCGTCGCGGCGCTCGACGACGGCACCCTTGGCGCCGCTGTGCTCGACGTGTTCGAGACCGAGCCGTTGCCGAAAGCGAGCCCGCTCTGGACACACCCCAAGGTCACGATCACGCCGCACAACGCGGCCGACTCCAGTCCAGGCGCCATCTCCGATTACGTTGTCGCCCAGATTCTGGCACATGAGGCGGGTAAGCCTCTCCGCAATGTCGTCGATCGCGCCAAGGGGTATTGACCCGGCATTACTCGGCGCGCCGCCTCGCAATCGAATGGACGCTTCCATGCCCGCCTATGCCAAGAAGCTGCGCCTGCATCACGCTGCGCCGAGCCGGTCCTCCACCGTGCTCTGGATGCTCGAGGAGTTGGGCGAGCCTTATGATCTCGACGTGCTCGACTTGAAGGCGCAGCAGCAGTTGACGCCGGCGTATCTCGCCATCAACCCGATGGGCAAGGTGCCGGCGCTCGAGCATGACGGCCAGCTCATCACCGAGGTCGGCGCCATCTGCCTCTATCTCGCCGACGCGTTTCCGAAGGCCGGCCTCGCCCCCGCAATCGGCGATCCCCTGCGCGGGCCCTACATCCGCTGGATGATGTTCCAGGGCAACTGCTTCGAACCGGCGATCATCGACAAAGCCTTGAAGCGCGAGCCGGGCATGCGCGCCATGTCGCCCTACGGCGATTTTGATATGACCGTGGATGTGGTCGCCAAGGCGATCAAGACGCCGTGGTTCTTAGGGGACAAATTCACCGCGCTCGACGTCTATTTCGGCTCGGCGATCCGCTGGACAACGCAGTTCGGCCTGCTGCCGAGCCGGCCGGAGTTCGCATCCTACATCGCGCGGCTGTCGGAACGCCCGGCGGCCAAGCGAGCAGCCGCCCGCGATGCCGCGCTCGCCCCACCCCAAGGAAGTTGAGCAGTCGGCCGTCCAAGCGTCATGCGCGACACGAGATACATAACCTACCGTTTGGTGCCGGCATTGCTGCTGACCGGCGCACTCCTGGCATCGGCACGCGCACAACTGCCATCACCGCCGAAGTCGCCCGATTCAACATTGCCGGCTGCCGCCGACTCGATCGCCACTTACGTCGCGCGCAATCCCGGCTGCCACGAAATCACCAACGGCTGTCAGGTCTGCGTGCGCACCGCCACGAACGAGGCGCGCTGCTCGACTCCCGGCATCGCCTGTCAGCCCTCGGGCTGGAGATGCGGCAGCGTCGAGCCCGCGACGGCCGATCCGGCAGAGAGGCTGCCGCCTCTGGCAAGGTAGGCCTTTGGCTATCGCATGGTGCTTCCTCTATCTTTCGTAATCCCGGCGGAGGCCGGGCCCCACGACAGGGGAGGACAAGTCGCCATGCCGACCGACAGGGCTATGCGAAAATGCCATGCGTCTATAATTCGGCCCGCAAGCGCGATGGCGTTCTGTACATCGGTGTCACCAGCGATCTGCATGGACGCATGTGGGAGCACATCAATGGCATTTTCGAAGGTTCAACAAACGGTACGGGATGAAGCAACTTGTCTATTACGAAACTCACCGGACCATGGGCGGCGCGATCCTTCGCGAAAAGCGCATGAAGGAATGGAGGCGCGCATGGAAGGTGCGGTTGATAAAGTCGTTCTCCCGAATGGTCAGACCTCTATGACAGCGATACCGGTGAAATCGCCGACGGTCCATCTGATGCCGGTCAACAGATCAACTGAGCCGTCGTGGGTTCCAGCCTTCGCCGGGATGAAGCGTTCGTTGTCTGTTCTTACATTTCCGAATGACCCTGAGGCCCTCCCATGAACGACCTCACACTTTTTTCCGCCAGTAGCGCCGCACCTGCCATGGCACCGAGCCCGCTCGCGCAGGACTGCGCCGGGCAGGACTTTTACGCCATAGACCGGGGCCTGCAGGACCTCATCCGCCTGCATCTCGATCCCGCCATCCGCACACAACTGGAGCCGCACTTCCAGCGCCTCGGCCAACTCGCCGGCGGCCGCCTCGACGAAATCGCGCGCCTCGCCGACCGCAATCCGCCCGTGTTGCATGCGCGTGACCAATTCGGTCGCGATCAGGACTGGATCGAGTACCACCCGGCCTACCGCGAGCTGGAGAGTATCGCGTTCGGCGACTTTCAATTCCACGCCATGAGCCACCGCGCCGGCGTGCTCGGGCTCGACAGGCCGATGCCGGCCGTCGCCAAGTACGCGTTCCAGTACCTCTTCGTGCAGGCCGAGTTCGGCATCATGTGCCCGGTCAGCGTCTCGGATACGTCCATTCACCTCATCCGGCGCTACGCCAGCCCCGAACTGAAAGCCTACCTGCTGCCGCGCATGCTGTCGGGCGATATGGCGACGCTCTGGAAGGGCACGCAGTTCATGACCGAGAAGGCGGCCGGCTCCGACGTCGGCCAGGTCGAGACGGTGGCGCGAAACGAGGGTGGCCGCTGGCGCCTCACCGGCGAGAAATGGTTCTGCTCGCATACCGACGCGCACGTGGCACTGATGCTCGCCCGGCCGGAAGGCGCGCCCAGTGGCACAGCTGGGCTCGCGCTGTTCGCCTGCCCACGCTATTTGCCTGACGGAAGCCGCAACAGCTACCGCATCGTGCGCCTGAAGGACAAGCTCGGCACGCGCTCGATGGCGTCGGGCGAAATCCGCTTCGAGGGCGCCGAGGCCTATCTGGTCGGTGACCAGACGCGCGGCCTCAAACAGATGATGGACCAGGTGAACCTGTCGCGGCTCTCGCACGGCGTGCGCGCGGCCTCGATGATGCGACGTTGCCTCAACGAGGCCTTGACCGCTGCCCGCACGCGCCGCGCCTTCGGCCGCGAGATCATCGAATTCCCGCTGCTGCGCCGCCAATTGATGAAGATCCTCGTTCCCGCCGAGCAGGCACTCTCCATGGCCATGCTGACGGCTGCGACCATGGACCGGCAGACCGCGGGCGACAATCAGGCGGCAAGCCTGACGCGTATCCTGACGCCGCTCATCAAACTTCGCGCCTGCCGCGACAACATCAAGGTCGCGACCGGGGCCATGGAGGTGCGCGGCGGCAACGGCTACATCGAGGAATGGGTCAATGCACGGCTCGTCCGCGACGCGCAGATCGGCGTACTCTGGGAGGGCACCAGCAACATCAATGCCATCGACGTCGTGCGCCGGGCGGTCGGCAAATCCGGCTCCGACGAAGCGTTGCGCGGATTCCTCGCTGCCCGCATCGAGGATGCCAGCGCATTGCCAGCCGCCTATCGCGGGCGCCTGGAAACCCTCCTCGACCGCGCGTTCGCGTTCGCGCGCGGCGTTGCCGCCAATGACGCAGCCGACGGCGAACGCCACGCACGCCTTGCCTCCACCGCGCTCTACAATGTCGCCAGTGCGATCACCCTCGCCTGGGAAGCGACACGCCCCGGCGCCGATGCGCGCCGCGCCCTCGTCTCCCGGTTCGTCGTCGAGCACCGCCTGGAAATCGCCGATCCCTTGCTGCCGAGCAATGACACCTGGGAGCGCGAGGCCGTGGCTCTGCTGCTCGATCCCGAACCGGTGGCGCTCGCCAAGGCGAACGCGCTGCTGGTTGCGTGAGGGAGCGGGCAATGGCTGTTCGCGCGTGATGCCAATCCCGGTCTTTTGCCACGCCGCCAAAACTGCTAGAAACTCCGGGATGGGAAAAGAAAAACGCTTATCGCGCGCAGTGCAGCCCAAAGCTGACGGGGGACTTCCGAGCAAAGAGCAGATCCTGGCCTTCATCGACGGCGCACAGGAGAAAGTCGGCAAGCGGGAGATCGCCAAGGCCTTCGGCATCAAGGGTGATGATCGCATCGGCCTGAAGACGCTGCTCGCCGAGATGACTGCGGAAGGTGCACTCGTCGGCAACCGCAAGACGCTCAAGCAGAAGGGCAAGCTGCCGTCCGTCGGCATGCTCGAGGTGATCGACCGCGACGATCAAGGCGATCTCGTCGCCGAGCCGGTCGACTGGGATCACGAGGACGGCCCGCGCCCGCGCATCCTCGTCCTCACGCGTACCGGCAACGGCCGTGCGCCGGAGCTGAGCTTCAGCACCGGCGACCGCATGCTCGCACGCATTGCACGCCGCGCCGACGGCGGCGGCGACTACGCCCACGAGGCGGAACCGCTCAAGAAACTTGCGCGCGAAAAGAAACGCCTGCTCGGTATCTTCCGCAAGCATCCGCGCGGCGGCGGCATGATCGATCCGATCGACCGGCGCGATCTGAAGACATGGCCTGTCCGTGCGGGGAGCGACGGCGACGCCAAGGATGGCGATCTCGTGCGCTACGACATCACCCGTCCGCACGCGCGCGGCATGCCCGACGCGCGCATCGCGGAAAGCCTCGGCAATCCCCGCGACCAGCGCCAGATCAGCCTCATCGCCGTGCACGCGCATGGCATCCCCGATGAGTTCCCGGCCGCGGTGCTAGCCGAGGTCGAGGATCTGCCGACGCTCACGTCCGGCGGCCGCACGGACCTGACCAAACTGCCGCTGCTGACGATCGATCCGGTCGACGCGCGCGACCATGACGACGCCGTGCTTGCGGTTGCCGACACCGATCCGCGCAATACCGGCGGATTTATCGTGACCGTCGCCATCGCCGATGTCGCGCATTATGTGCGCGCCGGCACGCGCCTCGATCGCGAGGCGGAACTGCGCGGCAACTCCGCTTATTTCCCCGATCGCGTCGTACCGATGCTGCCCGAGCGCATCTCGAACGATCTGTGCTCGTTGCGCGAGGGTGAAGCGCGGCCGTGCCTGGCTGTGACAATGGTGTTCGACGCCAGAGGCGAAAAGAAACGACACGCCTTTCAGCGCGCAATGATGCGTTCGGCCGCCAAGCTCAGCTACCAGGAAGCCCAGGCGGCGATCGACGGCAAGCCGTCGGACAAAGCGCAGCCGCTGCTCGATGGCGTGCTGAAGCCGCTTTGGGACGCCTATCGCTGCCTGACGAAAGGCCGCGACGCCCGCGAACCGCTCGATCTCAATTTGCCTGAGCGCAAGATCGTCATGGACGGCGAAGGCCGCGTCAAAGGCATCACGGTCCCCGAGCGGCTGGAGGCGCACCGGCTCATTGAGGAGATGATGATCCAGGCCAACGTCGCCGCTGCCGAAACCCTGGAGCAGCACCGCACACCCTGCGTCTACCGGATCCACGATCGCCCCTCGAAGGAGAAAATCCTCGCGTTCGGCGATTTCCTGCGCTCGCTCGAGATCGAACTGCCGAAGGTCGACGGCATGAAGCCGGCGCAGTTCAATCGCATCCTCGAAAAAACCCGCGGGCTCCCCGTCTCCGACCTCGTCAACGAGGTGGTGCTGCGGAGCCAAGCCCAGGCCGAGTACAACATTCGCAACGTCGGCCATTTCGGCTTGAACCTCGACCGCTACGCGCATTTCACTTCGCCGATCCGCCGCTATGCCGATCTGCTGGTCCATCGCGCCCTGATCCGCGCCTTGAAGCTCGGCGATGGGGGGCTGGCGAAGGAGGACGAGCCGCGCCTCGGCGACGTGGCCAAGGCGATCTCGGACACGGAGCGGCGCGCCATGATGGCCGAGCGCGAAACCTCCGACCGACTCCTCGCCGCGTTTCTCGCCGACCGGGTGGGCGCCGACTTCGTTGGCCGCATCTCCGGCGTCACAAGATCGGGCCTGTTCGTCAAGCTGAAGGAGACCGGCGCCGACGGGTTCATTCCCGCCGGCACGATCGGCGGCGACTACTGGCGCCACCACGAGGCTGCGCATGCGCTGATCGGCGACCGGACGGGGCGCGGCTTCCGGCTCGGCGACGACGTCGACGTGCGTCTGGTAGAGGTGATGCCGACAGCGGGAGCGCTGCGGTTCGAGCTGCTGTCCGACGGCCGCCCCATGGGTGCCGCCAGCGGCAAGGGCCATCGGCCGGGGCGCAGCCAGCGCCCGCCAAGAGGCAGCGAGCATCGCCGTGAACGCACGCGGCGCCGCTGACCTGACCGTCCAGGGAGTAGGCATGCACGAATCGCGCCGCTTGCGACGCTGAGACGCTTGACGGACGCTCCAGTCCGGTTGAGCTTCCGCCGATGACTGCAACCCCAGATTCAAGAAATCCGCGGCCTGAGGCCGAGCGGAAAGTGCTGCCAGCCGTCCTCCACGGCGCCGCGCAACATTGCCCCGCGTGTGGCGAGGGTGCCCTGTACCGTGCTTTTCTCAAGGTCGACGATGCCTGCTCCAGCTGCGGCGAGGCCCTGCACCACCAGCGCGCTGACGATGCGCCAGCCTATTTCACCATGGTTGTCGTCGCGCACATCGTGGTCGGTGGTCTGCTCTTGGTGGAGCAGGCGTATGCGCCGCCGTCCTGGGTGCAGCTCTCGATCTGGCTGCCCGCGACGGTGATCCTGAGCCTCGTCCTGCTGCCCCGCATCAAAGGCATGCTCATTGCCGTGCAATGGGCCTGCCGCATGCACGGTTTCGGCGGCGAGCCGGATCAGCCGATCCCAGAACCGTTGCCGTCACTGACCGACACCCCAGCCGGACGCCGAGGCCCGCCATGACCGGCACGAACGACGGAACTGACACACCACCCGCCCAGAAGCAGGCGGCGATCCGGCCGCGCGATGCCGCAACGCTGATCCTGGTCGACAACACGCAAGGGTTGCCGAAAGTTCTCTTCGGCAAGCGCCGCATGGACATGAAGTTCATGCCCGGCAAGTACGTGTTTCCCGGGGGGCGCGTCGATAAGCCCGACCGTACGGTCGAGAGCAGCGACGATCTGGCCGAGGGCGAGATCGCCAAGCTGATGGTCGACATGAAAGGTGGCCCCAGTGCGGCCCGTGCCCGCGCGCTGGCGCTGGCCGCCGTCCGCGAGACCTACGAAGAAGCTGGCCTGATCATCGGCGCACCCCGCGCCGACCAAAAGTCGCCGAGCGATCCGTCCTGGCAGCGCTTCTTCGAGCTGGGTTTCGTGCCGAGCCTGGCACCGTTGAGTTTCTTTGCCCGCGCGATCACCCCGCCCGGCCGGCCGCGCCGCTTCGACACGCGCTTCTTCTGCGTCGATGCTGCCGCCATCACCTTCCGTGGCAAACCGCCCGAGGACGAACTGTCCGACCTTGTCTGGATGCAGCTCGAAGAAGCCCGCGGCCTGGATCTGCCGCCGATCACGCGGGTCGTGCTGGAGGATCTGGGCGACCGGCTGAAACTCGGCTCGCTGACAGCCACGGACGCGCCGGTGCCCTACTATTTCCACCGCAACGGCACCTTCAAGCGCGAGATGATTGCGCTCGACGGCGAAGCTCCGCAATCCCCGAGCGACGATTGAGAAGGGCACGTAGGGCGCAATAGGCGCGTCCTGCACGCGCGCCGTATTGCGCCGTTCGCGTGCTGGAGCGGCGCAATACGGCGGCACGAGCAGGGCCGCCTATTGGCGCCCTACGCACCCAACAAAATAATCTTGCCCGCCCACTCCAATCGCGGCTGCCGTAACGCTATATTGCGCTGCGGTGAAGCAGCACAGGCGCGCGTCGTGGCGAAGTCCAAGGTTCCCGTTTCGAGCACCGTCCAAGATCTTCGCGCCCACGTCGCCAGGTGGCGCAAGGCCGGCGAACGCGTGGCGCTGATCCCGACCATGGGCGCGCTGCACGAGGGGCACCTGGAACTCGTCCGCATCGCCAAAAGGCGTTGTGATCGGGCGATCACTTCGATCTTCGTCAACCCGACCCAATTCGCCCCGACCGAGGACTTCGATAAGTACCCGCGCACATTCGAGGATGATCTGGCCAAGCTCGCGTCGGTCGACGGCGATCTCGTGTGGGCGCCGGGCAAGGACGAGATGTATCCGCAGGGCTTCGCGACGCGCGTCATCCCTGCCGGCGCCGCGGAGGGTCTGGAAACCGACTTCCGCCCGCACTTTTTCGGCGGTGTAGCGACCGTCTGCTGCAAGCTCTTCATGCAGGCGTTGCCCGACATCGCCCTCTTCGGCGAGAAGGACTACCAGCAGCTCTGCGTCGTCACCCAGATTGTGCGCGACCTGAACCTGCCGCTCGAGATCGTCGGCGTCGAGACCGTGCGCGATCCGGACGGGCTCGCCATGTCGTCGCGCAATCGCTACCTCACGGCTGAGGAGCGCGCCAAGGCCGTCACCATCCACCACGTCATCAACAAGGTTGCAGCAGCAGCCGCCAAGGGACGCGGCGTCGAGACGGCGATCACCGACGGCAAGGCGGCACTGACGGCGGCTGGCTTCCAAACCATCGACTATGTGGCCGTGCGCGATGCTGCAACGCTGAAGGACTGGGACGGCAAGTCGGGGCACGCTGGCCGCGTCCTCGCCGCCGCGTGGCTCGGCAAGACGCGGCTGATCGATAATGTGGCGGTGAAACCGTAGGCGCCGATTGACGGCGGTGCACGTGCCGCCGTAGTGCGCCGATCAAAACCTGCACGAACGCCGCTTCGGCGCATGACGGCTTTGCCTAATGCGCCCAACGACCGTGCCGCTTCATCCCACCTTATTCGCTTCCGCCGCGATCTGCGGCAGCGCGTCGATCCAGATTTCCGGCGGCTGTGCGCCCGAGACCGCATACTTGTTGACCAGCAAAAAGAACGGCACGCCGCGAATGCCCATGGCGATGCCCTGGTCCTCGAGATCGAGCACGGCTTCGAGGCTTGTCTCCGACTCGAGCGCAGCACGGGCGCCGCCGAGGTCCATGGCCGCCGCCTTGGCGATGTCGAGCAGCGTCTCCTTCTGGCCGATGTCGCGCCCTTCCTCGAAGTAGCCCTCGAACAGGCGGTTGACGAGCGCGTTCTGGGTTGCATGGCTCTCATTGCCGGCCTGCCAGATCAGCCGGTGCGCGGCCCGCGTATTCGGCGTGCGCAACATTTTGTCGAACGCAAACTTGATGCCGAGCTCACGGCCGGTCTCGGACATCTGCTCGTCGAGCGCGCGCGATTTCTCCGGCCCGAACTTCCGCCCGCGATAGGTGGCGCGCTCCATGCCGATGTCGGGCATGTCGGGGTTCAGCTCGAATGGCCGCCAGGAGATCGCCAGTTGCTGCGGCATGCCAGGTGCCGTCAGCGCTTTTTCGAAACGGCGCTTGCCGACGTAGCACCAGGGGCAGATCACGTCGGAATAGATGGTCACCGGCAAACCGTTGTCGTTCGCCGTGCCGACCGTTGCCTTCGCTGCACCTGCCATGACCAATCTCCATCGCTTTGTTTGGCTCGATGTTCAACCGGTTGCCGCTTCCGGTCAACGCTCGGGTTGCGCGGGCAGCTTTTTGCGCGCCCGCATCAGATTGGTAAAGCGCACGAATAGATAGTGGCTGTCCTCTGGCCCCGGCGACGCTTCCGGGTGATACTGCACCGAGAACACCGGCTTGCCTTTGAGGCGCAAACCGCAGTTCGTGCCGTCGAACAACGACACGTGTGTCTCCTCGACGCTGGCGGGCAGCGACGACCGATCGACGGCAAAACCGTGGTTCATCGAGGTGATCTCGACCTTTTTGGTCATTTGATCCTTGACCGGGTGGTTGGCGCCGTGGTGCCCCTGCTTCATCTTGTGGGTCTTGGCGCCCAAGGCGAGACCGAGCATCTGATGCCCGAGGCAGATGCCGAACACCGGCAAGCCCGACGCCACCAGCTTCTTGATCTCGGGCACCGCGTACTTGCCGGTTGCGGCGGGATCGCCAGGGCCGTTCGACAGGAAGACGCCGTCGGGCTTCCTCGCCAGCACATCCTCGGCCTGGGCGGTCGCTGGCAGCACGGTCACCTTGCAGCCGGCCGAGACGAGACAGCGCAGGATGTTGCGCTTCAAGCCGTAGTCGAGCGCAACCACATGGAACTCGGCATTGCCGGGGCGTGGATAACCCTTGCCCCACACCCAGCGGGCCTCGTCCCAGGTGTAGCTCTGGCCGCAGGTCACGTCCGGCACCAGATCCATGCCGTCGAGGCCGGGCCAGGCCTTCGCCTCGGTTTTGAGTGCGGCGAGATCGAACCGCGCGCCCGCATCATGCGCGATGACGGCATTCGGCATGCCCTTCTCGCGGATCAGCACCGTCAGCGCCCGTGTATCGACGCCGGCGATTGCGACGATGCCGCGCGCCTTCAGCCATGCGTCCAGATGCTCGACGGCGCGGTAGTTCGACGGGTTCGTCACATCGGCGCGCAACACGCAGCCGCGCACGCCGGAGCGGGCGGCGAGGTTCGACATCTCGGTATCCTCAGTGTTCGTGCCGATATTGCCGATATGCGGAAAGGTGAACGTGATGATCTGACCGGCGTAGGAGGGGTCCGTCAGGATCTCCTGGTAGCCGGTGATGGCGGTATTGAAGCAGACCTCGCCCACCGCCTTGCCGACCGCGCCGAGGCCATAGCCTGAAATCACCGAGCCGTCGGCCAGGACCAGACGCGCGGTCATCGACGCCTCGACCCAGGCACTGGGCAAGGTTTTAGTTTGAGCGGGCATTGCGGAATCTCCGAAGCTCGAGGCGCCGCGAGGCGGATCAATCGCGCGATAACTAGGCGATGCGCCCTGGTGGGTCAAATCGGCCGTGGGACAGCAGGAGACTTGGCCCAATCGCGGCAGGCCCCCGGCACGACCACCGACACCTACAACCCGAGGGCCGGGCGACGGCTCTCTTGCCTCCCGCGTGCCGCTCCGCGCCCACCACATAGAAGCCACCCGGAATTGACCCGGCCTTTGCACACGTGCGACTAATGGCCAGTCTCTGGAATGAGCCGTTGCCGCTCCAGTTCCTCCAACACCCAAGCGGAGATCTCAGTGCCGTCACATCAGCTGCAGGTCCAGGCCTGCGTCTTCGACGCCTATGGCACCGTGTTCGACTTCGCGTCCGCCGCTGCCGGTTGCCGCGACATGCTCGGCGACAAGACCGCGGCGCTGACCACGCTCTGGCGCGACAAGCAACTGCAATACACGTGGCTGCGCAGCCTGCAAGGGCGGCACCTGGACTTCTGGCAGGTCACCGGCGACGCCCTCGATTTCTCACTGGAAACGCTCGGGCTCGAGAACCCGGCGCTGCGTACGCGCCTGATGGACCTCTACCGCACCTTGAAGTGCTTCCCCGAGGTGCCGGCCGTGCTGGCACAACTGAAGCAGGCGGGCTTCGTCACCGCGATCCTGTCGAACGGCTCGCCCTCCATGCTGCGCGACGCGGTGGCTGGCGCCGGGATCGGCGGCGTGCTCGACCATGTGCTTTCAATCGAGGATGTCGGCGTATTCAAGACCCACCCGCGCACGTATCAACTCGCGGTCGATCGGCTCGGCTTGCCCGCGAGCGCCATCTCATTCCAGTCCTCGAATGCCTGGGACGCGCACGCCGCTTCCGCGTTCGGCATGCGTGTCGTCTGGTGCAACCGCTATGCCCAACGCCGCGAGCGGCTGCCGGGCGCGCCCGACCACGAGATCCGCACGCTCTCCGAGTTGCCGCCACTTCTGGTGCGCGGCTGATGTCCTGGGTCATCCCCAAATACTCAAGTTGTCATGGTCGGGCTTGTCCCGACCACCCATGGTCCAGCGGGTGCGAAGCAAGAGATGGGTAGCAACGCTTCATTGAACAATTGGCACTTGCGATTGTTGCATTATGGGTCCTCGGGACAAGCCCGAGGATGACAATTCGCGAGGATGACACCTCGAGTGTCATTCGACTGAGTTGAAGCCGCAGCAAAGGGGACCACCACGTGGCACGCATCGAAGATATCCCGCAGCCGACGCGCGACGCCGTTCTGGCGCTCGCGATGCCCGAACTGCCGGGGTCACCGTGGGTCACCGCGAAACCGCTGAAGCAAAGCCGCATTGCGATTCTCACCAGTGCTGCCTTGCATCGCCGTTCGGACATGCCGTTCCCGGCCGGCACCGCCGAGTTCCGCGAACTGCCGTCCGATCTGCCGGCCACCGACATGCTGATGAGCCACATTTCGATCAACTACGATCGCAACGGTTTCCAGCGGGACATCAACATCGCCTACCCCATCGACCGGCTGAAGGACCTCGCCGCCGACGGCAGCATCGGCAGCGTCGCTCCGACGCACTATTCCGTCATGGGCTCGACCGACCCGACGACAATGGCCGCCAGTGCCGACGGCATCGCCGCGCGCCTGAAACAGGAGGGCGTCGACGCAGTCATCCTCGCACCTGTCTGACCGTTCTGCACACGCGCCGTGAGCGCGCTCGCCCACATGATCGAATCCCGCGGTGTCGCGACGGTCGCCATCGGCCTCGTACGCCCACACATCGAGAAGACCAAGGCACCGCGCGGCCTCTTTGTGCCGTTCCCGCTCGGCCGCCCGTTCGGCGAGCCCGAGGACAAGGCGTTCCAGGCCCGTGTCCTGATGCACGCCTTGAGCCTGCTCGAGCGTCCGAAAGGCCCGGTCATCCTCGAAGACTTCGCCGAGGACGCGCCGAGCATGCGCGACAACCCCGGCTGGTCGCCGCAGGTCGTGTTGACCGACCTCGCCACACCAGCGGCCAGCGACGTCGCCGCCTGGACCAAGGCCATCGCCGCGGAGCTTGCAAAGGTGATCCCGCACTGGGAAGCCGCACAGCATCGCTTCGGCCGCACGACGGTTGGACTGTCGCGTCTGGCGCCTGTGGCATGGGCGCCTTACGCCGCGCAGTTCCTGACGGGTGAAATCCCGGAGAGCCCGGTGCAAGGCCTGTCTCCGGCGCTCGTGGTGCGCTACATCGCCGACGACATCAAGGCGCTGTACGCCGAAGCCGCGCAGGCGATAGGCCCGCAACCATCGATGGCGCAGCTCAACGGCTGGTTCTGGGGCAAGACGATCGCAGCCGACTTCCTGCGCGCGTTGCGGACAGCAGCGATCGCCAGCAAGCACACCGGCTTCAATACCGCCGGCTCGCGCTTCATCGTGCCGGCGCCGTTCGTGGAGAAGCGGTAGTGAGTTCCGTTTTCCCGGTTGCAGCAGCCGCGTAGCGACTGCCAGATCCGGGACCTTTACACGTCGATGTGGAAAGACCCCGGATCGGTCCGAGCTTCGCTCGCGCCGTCCGGGGAAACGGCTTGAGTTAAGCTCATTACCGCTTGCCCGTCGTCTGCGCCAGCCGCCACATCTCTTCCTGCACGCGGATATCCGCTAGGATGCGGTCGAGCAGCAGGCACGTGCGCTTGAACAGCTCCGAGCCGCGCCGGTAATCGGCGGGCGCGAAGAAATCGCAGCGGCCGGACTTGAACAAGTCGACGCACTTCTCGCGGTGCTTGCCGGCCGGATGCACGGCGACCGCGTAACCGCCGTTCTTCCGCGTCACCGCCATCGACGGCACGTCCGTGTCGCCGTCGCCGAAGTAGATCATGTTCGAGAACGGAATCGGCCGCACACCCTCGGGCATGTGGTGGTTGATGCTTTCGCCTAAGTTCTCGACGCCCTTGTTGATGCGGAACAGGTACTGCGTCTTGCCGGTGTCGGTGATGACGCGCTTCGGATAGGGCAGATCGTAGGCGTCGAACCAGTATTCCGACGCGAACACGTTGTGGAAGCGCGAGCGGATGCGCGTGCCCTCGATGATCTCGGTGAGCCCCGACGAAATGAGATAATGGCGCAGCGTGACACCGTGGCTTTCGGCGCGGATGCGGATGTAGTCCTCGATCTCGTCGAACCAGGTTTCAACGCCCGGGAACAGCTCGACGTCGCGGCCGAGTGCCACCAGTTCCTCGCGGTCGATGCGGACACCGCGCGCCTTCGCCTTCTTGTACATCAGATGCATGTACGTGATGAGTGGATCGGCGCCGTGCTCCTTGGCCAGCTTATTCGACTCGGCCCAGAAGGCTTTCGGGTCCTCGCCGATTTTGGGGAGAAACGTGTACTCCTGCATCGGCTTCGGGCTGAGCGTGCCGTCGAAATCATAGACGAGCGCGATCGTCTTCTTCTCATAGGCCTTCTTGTCGGCCTTTTCCGGCGGCTGGCCTTGCTTGTTCGCACCGGAGCGCTTTTCAGCAACGGGACGCGCAGCTTTCGCCGGTCGGCTCCTGGCCGACGCCCGCACGGTTTCAGCATCACCGGTCGTTCGCCCACGCCGCTCCACAATCCGCTCGACCATGATCTTCCCCTGCCACACGATGCTCGACTTGCAGCAGCACCCTCGCCTGATTCGCCCGGCGGAAGAAAGGCAACCCGAGCCTCAAGTTGTGCATACCGGGCGAGGCAACCCGTCGCTTGCCGGATCGGGGCACCGTGCTAGGGTCCGCGCCAAACAGCGCGGATGCGAAGTGGGCATCTGAAGCGCATTAAAGACAAGGGACAGGACATGAACATGCTGTTGAAGCGTATGGCGACAGAATCGGTGCTCGGCGCGCTGGCGATTGCTCTTCTTGCGGCGCCAATCGTCGTTTCGCCGGCCTTCGCCCAGAAATCGGGTGGCACGCTGCGCGCCTATATCTGGGACAATCCGCCGTCCGCCTCGATCCACGAGGAAGCAACGATCTCGACCGTGTTCCCGTTCATGCCCGTCTTCAACAATCTCGTCCTGTTCGACCAGACCAAAAAGGAAGCCGGCATCGATACCATCGTGCCCGACCTTGCGAAAAGCTGGGCCTGGGATGAGAGCAAGACCAAGGTCACATTCAAGCTCGAGGAAGGCGTCAAGTTTCACGACGGCCGCCCGTTCACCGCGAAGGACGTGAAGTGCACGTTCGATCTGGTTTCCGGTCTCGCCACGTCGGAGGACTTCCGCAAGAACCCGCGCAAGGTCTGGTACCACAACGTCAAGGAGATCGCGGTCGTCGGCGACTATGAAGTCGCGTTCCAGCTCGCCGCACCGCAGCCCTCGTTCCTGGCTGTGCTGGCATCAGGCTATTCGCCGATCTACGGCTGCCACGTCTCACAGCGCGACATGCGCACCAAGCCGGTCGGCACCGGCCCCTTCAAGTTCGTCGAGTTCAAACGCAACGAGTCCGTGACGCTGGTGAAGAACCCGGACTACTGGAAGAAGGGCAAACCCTATCTCGACGGGCTCGACTACCGCGTCATCGACAACCGCTCGACGCGCGTGCTCGCCTTCATTGCAGGCGACATCGACCTGACGTTCGTCTCCGACATCACGGTGCCGCTGCTCAAGGACATCAACGCCAAGGCGCCCGCCGCGCAGTGCCAGTTCGTGCCGTCCAACAACACGATCTACATGATCGTCAACGCGGCAGCGCCACCGTTCGACAACCCGCAGGTGCGCAAGGCCATGGCGATGGCGCTTGACCGGCCGGCTTTCAACACGATCCTTTCGGAGGGTAAATCGTCGATCGGCGTCGTCATGCTGCCCGCGCCGGAGGGCAAGTGGGGTATGCCTCCGGAGGACTTGGCGAAGTTGCCGGGCTACGACCCGGATGTCGCCAAGAGCCAGGCTGAGGCCAGGAAGATCATGGAAGGCCTCGGCTACAGCGCCGAAAAGCCGCTCAAGGTGAAGGTCTCGACCCGCAACATCCCGCTCTATCGCGATCCCGCGGTCATTTTCATCGACCAGATGAAGAAGATCCACATCGACGGCGAACTGGAGGTGGTCGACAGCACGATCTGGCACGCCAAGGTGCAGCGCAAGGACTACGCAGTCGGCCTCAACACGACCGGCGTCGGCGTCGACGATCCGGACATCAACATGGTCGAGAACTACACCTGCAAGTCGGACCGCAACTACACCGGCTACTGCAACGCCGAGGTCGACAAACTGATCTTCGCCCAGTCGCGCGAGACCGATTTGGCCAAGCGCAAGCAGATCCTATGGCAGGCCGAAAAGATCATCGCCGAGGACGTGGCACGGCCGATCATCCTGCACAACCGCGCGGCGACCTGCTGGCAGCCGTTCGTGAAGGGCGTGACCAGCCACGAGAACTCGCTCTACAATAGCTGGCGCATGGAGAATGCCTGGCTGGATAGGTAACGCCCGGTTCCCGGTGGGGACGTTCGCAGACGAAACCAACCCAACGCGCCCGGCTGAGGCCCACCCCATGAACTTCGATTTCCCCGATGATTTGAAGGCGCTGCGCGACGAGGCGAAAGCGTTCCTCGCCGACAAGTGCCCGCCGAGCGTGCCGCGGCGCATCCTGGAGGGTGCCGAGCCCTACGACCGCGCGCTCTGGCTGGAAATGGCGAAGCTCGGCTGGATCGGCGCCGCGGTGCCTGAAGATTACGGCGGCGCCGGGCTCGGCCCGCTGGCTGTCTGCGTCCTGGCCGAGGAGATCGGCGCCGTCCTCGCGCCAGTGCCGTACGCCTCCACCGTGTATCTGGCGATCGAAGCCCTGCTCGCATTCGGCAGCGACGCGCAGAAAGCCGCGCACCTGCCGCGCCTCGCCAACGGCGAGGTGATAGGCACGTTCGCTGCCGCCGAACGCCCGGGCGCACTCGTCATCGAGAAGTTCACCACGCGCTTCGCCGACGGGCGCCTCACCGGTACCAAGCGCGCTGTGCCCGACGGCGACGTCGCCGGCTTGTGCGTCGTCGCCGCCGTGGACCAGCGGCGCGGCCCCGTGCTCTGCGTCGTCGACCTCGCCGCCACCGGCGTCACGCGCGAAACGGTCCCGACCATCGACCCGACACGCAGCCACGCCGAGATCCGTTTCGACTCGGCACCAGCCGAATTGCTTGACGGAGCCAAGGGGGCCGCCGACATCCGCCGCCTGATCGACCGCGCCGCCGTGATGATGGCGTTCGAGCAGGTCGGCGGCGCGCAGGCAGCCCTCGACATGGGCGTTGCCTACGCCAAGGAGCGCTACGCCTTCGGCCGCCCGATCGGCTCGTTCCAGGCGATCAAGCACAAACTCGCCGACATGTACGTCGCCGTCGAACTCGCCCGCTCGAATGCCTACTACGGTGCCTGGGCACTGGCCACGAACGCCGCCGAATTGCCGCTGGCCGCCGCCGTCGCGCGCGTCTCGGCGATCGATGCCGGCTGGCTCGCGTCGAAGGAGAACGTGCAGACGCACGGCGGCATGGGCTACACCTGGGAAGGCGACGCGCACCTCCATTACCGCCGCGCCAAGTTGCTCGGCCTCGCCCTCGGCGGCGCCAGCGAATGGAAGCACCGCCTGATGGGTGAACTCAAGTCGCGGAATGCTTGACCGACGGTGTCAGGCTTCAAGCCTGACACCACTCCACACTCCTCACCGTCCCGCTGCATACCCCTGCATGCCGCGCGGGTTGGCGGCGGCCTTGCGGCGCGGCCCGTCCTGCGAAGCGGCAGTCAACCGCCCTTCCGACCAGTCGGGGCCGACCTCGATCTTGTGGCCGCGGCGCTTCAGTTCGTCGATCGTCGCCTCCGGCACGCGGTTCTCGATCACGACGACGCCGGGACGTGCGGCACGCGGCCAGAACGACGCCGGGAAATGCTCGATGTGCCAGGCCGGCGCGTCGATCGCCTCCTGCAGGTTCATGCCGAAGTGCGCGTGGCGCAGGAAGAACTGCGACGCCCACTGATCCTGCTGGTCGCCACCGGGCGTGCCCCAACTCATGTACGGCTTGCCGTCGCGCATCGCCATGCCGACGGACAGCGTCGAGCGCGGCCGCTTGCCGGGCTGCAATGCGCCAGGGTGACTTTCGTCGAGCCAGAACATCTGCGCGCGGGAGCCGAGTGGCCAGCCGAGTGCCGGGATCACGGGCGACGACTGCAACCAGCCGCCCGATGGCGTCGCCGTGAACATGTTGCCGTCGCGGTCGATGATATCGATGTGCGTGGTATCCCCGCGCACCATGCCGTTGCGCTCGGTGCGCTCCTGGCTTCCACTCATCTCGCCGACCGTCGGCTCGCCGGCGCCCGCCGCCGAAACCGCGCTGCGCTTCTCCGATACGCCTTTCATGATCATGCGGCCGTCGAAGCCTTCGATGACGCCGGGGCGCTGCTCCATCGAGGCCATGGAACCGATCTGACGGCGGCGGTCGTTGTTGTAGCGCTCCGACAGCAGCGTATCCATCGGCACCTTGGCAAAGTTGGGATCGCCGTAGAACGCCTCACGGTCGGCATAGGCGAGCTTCGCCGCCTCGATCCACAGATGGATGAAATCCGGGTCGGTGGCGTTGAGCCGCTCGATCTCGAAGCCTTTCAGGATGGCCAGCGTCTGCAGCATCGCCGGACCTTGCGTCCAGGGGCCGGGCTTCAGCAGGTTGTAACGGCCGTATTCGTAAGCCACCGGGGCCTCGATCGCGGGCGTCCAGGTGGCCATGTCCTGCGCCGACAGCACGCCCTTGTGGCGGCGGCCGGAGACGTCCATCACCTCGTTGTTACGGCAGAACTTGTCGATCTGCTCGGCGACGAAGCCCTGGCTCCAGGCTTTCCTGGCGCGATCGATTTCGGCTTCGCGCGAGCCGCCGCCGGCCTCGGCCTCCTTCAGGATGCGCAGATACGTCTCGGCGTGTGCGGGATTGCGGAACAGCGTCGCGGGTGCCGGCACCTTGCCGCCGGGGAGATAAACCGCGGCAGATGTCGGCCAATGCTCCTTGAACAGCTGGCTGACTGTGGAGATCGTGGCGCAGGCACGCTCGACGATCGGGTGGCCATTCTTGGCATAGGCGATCGAGTGCTCGAGCACGTCGCGCAGCCGCATGGTGCCGTAGTCACGCAGCACCAGCATATAGGTCTCGAACGTGCCCGGAATGCAGCAGGCGAGCAGCCCCGTGCCCGGAATGATGTCGAGGCCGAGCTTGTCGCGGTAGTGCGCGATCGTGGCTCCGGCCGGTGCCGGGCCCTGGCCGCAGATCACCTCGGGGCGGCCCTTCCTTTGGTCGTAGACCATGACGGGCACATCGCCGCCGGGGCCGCACAGATGCGGCTCCACCACCTGCAACGTGAAGGCGGCGGCGATACCCGCATCGAAGGCGTTGCCGCCCTTCTCGAGCATCGCCATGCCGACCGCGGTCGCGATCCAGTGTGTGGTGGTGCACACACCGAACGTGCCCTCGATCTCGGGCCGTGTCGTGAACGGCCCCGCATTGATGTTCGCCATGGTTGCTGCCCTCCGCTGTGTCGCCTGCTGGACCAATCATAAGCCGAGTTGCGACGCGAGGCCAAATCGGAAGCGGAGGTGGTGCAGCCCTAACCCAGGCAGCGCAAGTTTACGCGCCGATCTGTCCGTCATGTCCGCGACTTGCTCCACTCGTAAGCGATAACGACGAGGCCGAAGAAGGCAACATCCGCGAGGACCTTGCCAAGAACCAACCCGACCACGAGATGCCCTGTGAGTTGCGGCAACAGATACATGCAGACTGGCCGCAGAACGAAACTGTCCAGAACTTCCGCCGGCCCGAATTCGACAATCAACGCTCGCACCGAAGGAAGCAGCACGGACGTCACCGCCCCGAACGACAACGGGGTGTCGCCCGACTTGCTGCGCACTTCACGCAGCAGCGCATAGCCATAAAAGCCGGCATTTTCGGCCCATGCCGCCGCGTAGGCGATGACGCCGCCGCTCGCAGTGAGGCTTGCGGCGCCAAGGCCTCCAGTCAACGAGCAGACCGTAGCCACGACTTCCAACGCCAGATACCGCTTGAGCCATTCCGTAAGTTTCGCCCGCACTCAGTCCGCCTCCGTCGCCGCGGTCACGGGCGCTGCTGCCGCCCCGTTGCTGATCGTTCCCGCGACGCTCGGTGCAGCAGGCCGATTTTGTGGCACCGCGGACATCGATCCAGGCTGGCGCCGTATCCCGCTTGCACTTGCCTCATCCAGCCTGCAACGGCTCGCGCCGCGGCACCAGGATCTGGCCCGTCACCTGGAACACCTGCTCGCCCTTCTGGTTGAAACCTTCGCCGCGAGTCACCAGCATACCGCGCTCGGGCCGCGACTTGAGGTCGATCTTGTCGGCGATGGTCTGCTTGAAGGTGATGGTGTCGCCGGCATAGACGGGCTTCAACCATTTCAGGTCCTTGAAGCCGGGCGAGGGTCCCCAGCGCGCGATCTCCTCGCCACGCGCACGGGCGGCGGCCTCGGCCTTCTGCCGCGCGCGGATATTGAAGCCGGTGAAGATCGCAACTGTGTGCCAGCCGGACGCCGAGAGCGCACCGAACAGCGATTTCTTGGCGGCGTCCTCGTCGAGATGGAACGGTTGCGGGTCGTATTTGGTCGCGAATTCCTTGATCTCGTCGACCGCGAACGTGTGCGTGCCAAGCTCGACGACGCGGCCGACAACCAGGTCCTCGAAATAGGTGCTCATGGCTTACCTCCCGTGGAAGCTTGGCCTCCAGTGGAAGCTTGGCCTCCCGACTGCGCTTGCGCCGCCTGCGCCTTCGCGGGATCGCGGACCGCCAGGAACTGCGCGTTCTCCATCGTCATCAGCAGTTCGTCGTGCTGGTTCAGGATCTCGTGCTTCATCTGCGCGATGCCGACACCCGGGCGCGAGTTCATCAGCCGCTTCGAGGTGCAGACGGAGCGCGCCTTCAGGATGTGGCCGGGGCGCACGGGTTTGATCCACTTCACCTCCTCGATACCGGCGGCGCCGAGCGAAGCCGCGTCCTTCAGCACGCTGTCGCAGAGGAGCCGCATGAACATGGCGCAGGTGTGCCAGCCGGAAGCACAGAGCCCCTTGGTCAATGACAGCATCGCCGCTGCCTCGTCGACGTGATGCGGCTGCGGATCGTAGGCGCGCGCAAACGCGAAGATCTCGTCCTTGGTCACGGGGTAGGCACCGTAGACGTTCGGTTTGCCGACCTCGACGTCCTCCCAGTGCAACTTCGATTTGTCCGTCACGCCTTCGTCTCCCGTGCAGGCCTCATAGAGCGGGTACGCTAGCAGGCTTGGCGTCCCGCACCAACATGCCGTAACCCTTGTGGAGGAAACCCAGCCAGGACCGGACCGAGACAGGGAGCACAGCATGCTTGCCATCGACGAAGCCGCGCTGAAGAAACACATCGGCACCCGCATGGTGGATGAGGACACCGCGACGGAGGCGCCGCTGCGCATGATTGTCGCGACCTTCGATCGTCCGGAGGCGGCCCCGCGCGAGGGCGAGGCGATCCCGCCCGGCTGGCACATCGGCTATTTCCTCAACATGGCGCCGCAAGCGACGCTCGAGCGTGACGGCCTGCCGCGCAGTGCCGGCGTGCTGCCGCCGATCCCGCTGCCGCGGCGCATGTTCGCCGGCATCAAGCTGACGTTCCACGACGACGTCCGGGTCGGCGACAAGATCCGCCGCGAGACGGAATTGACCGACATCAGCGTGCGCAACGGCTCCACCGGCACGCTGATTTTTGCACAACAGACCCGCAAAATCTTCACACCACGCGGGTTGGCGTTGACCGAGGTCTACGACGGCGCCTTCCGCGAGGAGGTGAAGGACGGCGACAAGAGCGGTATTCCGAAACGCGATGCGGTGCCGGCAAACCTGCCTTGGCAACGCACGCACAAGGCCAACGTGGTGTCCCTGTTCCGTTTCTCCGCGATCACGTGGAATCCGCACCGCATCCACTACGACACGCCCTATGCCACCGGCACCGAGGGCTATCCGGCGTTGGTGGTTCATGGGCCATACTCGCAGCATTGCCTGATCGATTTCATCCGCGACCACGCGCCGGGGAAGCGGATCGCAACATTCAACATGCGCGCGCGGGCGCCGCTGTTCGAGACCGAGCCGTTCACGCTGGCGGGCGGGCCCTCGGCCGACGGAAAAAGCTGCGAGGCCTACGCCGTGACACCGGCTGGCACCATCGCCATGCAGGTGACGGCGACGTTGGGGTGATGTGTGTCATCGTGGCATTCATTGCCGGGAACCCACGTGCCAAAACAGCCGACGTCCGAATTTGCTGCGCCATGGGTCCCGGGGACGAGCCCCGGGATGACAAGTGGAAATGCCATGCCCTTCGCCCGCTTCCTGCCGCCGGCCTTCGCCAAGCCCCGTTTCCGCATCTTCGCGGCGGGGCAGGCCGTGTCCGTGTTCGGCAGCTGGATCCAGCAGGTAGCGCTGGCGTGGCTGGTCTACCGGCTGACGGACTCGGTGTTTCTGCTGGGGCTGACCGGCTTCCTGCTGCAGATCCCGCATCTCTTCATCGCACCGGTGGCTGGCTTCATGATCGACCGGTTGCCGCGCGTGAAGACGCTGATCGCGATCAACACGATGCTTGGTGTGCTGGCGGCATTGCTGGCCGTGCTGGTGCTCGCCGGTGTGATGCAAATCTGGCCGTATCTCTGCGTCGCCCTGCTGATCGGCATCGGTAATGCGTGCGAGGCGCCGGCACGGCAATCGCTGCTCGGCGCCATCGTCGAGGACCGCAAGCTGTTGCCGAGCGCGATCGGTTTCAACTCGGTGCTGTTCAACTCCGGCCGCATGGTCGGCCCTGCAATCGCGGGCGTGCTGCTCAGTTCCTTCTCCGAGGGAGTCTGCTTCACGCTCAATGCGTTGAGCTTCATCGGCATCATCGGCGCGCTCGTCGCCATGCGACTCGACGACACGGTGGCGGCGCCGGCGAAGCCCACGACGCAAGGCGCGGTACGCGAGACGCTGGAGCGGCTCTGGGGACTGCCGGTGGCGCGCTATCTGCTCCCGTCCGCGTCCGCCGTGGCGTTTTTCGCACTGCCGCTCACCCAGCTGATGCCGTCGATCGCAGTCGATTTCTTCAAGGGCGATCCGCGCACGGTCGGCCTGCTGCTCAGTGCCTCCGGCGTCGGCGCATTGACCGGCGCGCTGTTCCTATCGATGCAGACGAACCATCGCGCGCAACTGCGCCTCGTGCAAATCGGGCCGCTGGTGGCGGGGTTGGCGCTGTTCGCGTTCAGCTTCTCGCGATCACTCTGGCTTTCGCTGCCGTTGCTCGCGATCATGGGCGCGTTCGTGCTCTCGACTTCGGTGTCGACGAATACGCTGCTGCAGCAGTCGGTGGAGGACAGCTGGCGCGGTCGCGTGATCGGGCTCTATTTCACGTTCTTCATCGGCATGGCTCCGCTCGGTAATCTGCTGGCGGGGACGCTGGCGAGCCACATCGGTTTGGGCAAGACGCTCGCCCTCAACGGGTTGATGATGGCAGCGGCCGCGATCATCGCGCAACTGCGGCTCCGATCGGACCCGGCTGTGTACGGGCGGTTAAAGGAGAGTGTGCGGTTGTGAGGCAATCTTACGTGGCCGGGGTCAGAGCCAGGTTCCGGCATCGGTCCCGGGCATCGATTGCGCCATGGATCTGACCCCATGTTCAACGCTCCCCGGACCGGCTATAGACGGCCTCCTGTGAGGCACGAGGCGGCAAAAAGCGCCCCGGGCCGTATTTTCTATTGGCCGCTGCAGACGCGCGATGATTGATGGGGGTCAGCCCCCTTGGCTACGCGGTAACGGCCAATTTCGAACGTCGGGCAAGGGGTCTGACCCCACGTCCAGCGCAACGACGCGAGGCGAGTACAGCATGCAGACCAAGGCGACCCCATTGGACGAGCGCCGCCGCCGCGCGGCCTATCGGGCAGCGCATCGCGGCACCAAGGAAATGGATTGGCTGCTGGGCCGTTATGCCGACAACCAGTTGCCCGTGATGACCGACGGGGAACTCGACGCGTTCGAGCGATTACTTGAACTGCCGGACCCCGAGTTGCAGGTGGTGCTGATGAACTCGACCCAGCACGCCACCGGCGAGCACGCGCAGCTGTTGGAACGCATCCGCTCCTTCCACGGCATCACCGCCGCGAAGAATTGAGCGATCGCGAGCCGGGGTCCAACCTAGTTCTGACCCCATTTGTAGACGTCGGGGTCAAACTCTTGGGTCTGAACCCATCAAGGACAACGAACCAACGTGACCCGCACCGCACCCATCCAGCCCCCGGCCAAGCCGGCGAAGGCGTTCCTACCCGAAACGCTGACCGGCGTGCCCGAAGGCTTCGACGGGCTCGTGCTCGGCCAACTCGCCAACGAGGCTTGCGCCGCGCGTGGCGAACCCGTCGCGATCCTGCATGTCGCGCGCGACGACCGGCGGATGGAGCAGTTGGAAGCGGCACTGGCGTTCTTCGCGCCGAAGGTGAAGGTCGTAACGCTGCCCGCGTGGGACACGGTGCCCTACGATCGCATCAGCCCGAACTCCGACATCATTGCAAAGCGCATCACGGCGCTGGCCATCCTCGCCGCATCGAAACGGAAAGAGCCGACGGTGGTGCTGACCACTGTCAACGCACTGCTGCAACGCGTGCCGCCACGCGAATACCTGCGCCGTGCCATCAAGCAGATCGCGCCCGGCCAGCGCGTCGATCGCGGCGAGCTGATCGAGCGGCTGTCGCAGGCGGGGTTCCAACGCACCGGCACGGTGATGGAGCCGGGCGAGTTCGCGGTGCGCGGCAGCTTGATCGATCTGTTTCCGCCCGGACGCACGACGCCGGTGCGGCTCGATTTCTTCGACGACACGCTGGAGAGCATCAAGAGTTTCGATCCGGAAACGCAGCGCACCGCCAAAATCGTGCAGAAGCTGACGTTGACGCCGATGAGCGAAGCGGGCTTCGGCGCCGCGTCTTCCAGCCGCTTCCGCGCCGCCTACGTCGCGGCGTTCGGCGCCAACAATTCAGGCGATCCGTTGTACGAGGCGGTGAGCGCGGGGCAGCGCTTCCCGGGCGTCGAGCATTGGCTGCCACTGTTCCATGACAACATGGAGACGCTGTTCGACTATCTGCCCGACGCGCCGATCTCCTTCGATCATCAGGCCGAGAAGGCGATCGCCGACCGGCAAGCGCAGGTGACCGACCACTACCAGGCCCGCATTGAGGCGCTGGAAACCGCGAGCTTCGGCGCGCCGCCGTACAAACCGGTGCCGCCGGATCGTATGTTCGTTGGCGAAGCCGAGTGGAAGCAGTTGCTCTTGAAGCGCGACGTGCGGAATCTGACGCCGTTCGACGAGGTGGAGGGCGAAAAGACCCGCGTGCGGCCCATGCGCGGGCGCAGCGGACGCAGCTTTGCCGCCGACCGCACGACGGAGGGCGTCAACCTCTTCGACGTGGTGACCGCCTACATCAAGAGCCTTGCGGGCCAAGGCAAGCGCGTTCTGGTCGCAGCCTGGACACCGGGCGCGCGCGAGCGCCTTGCCGTCATGCTGGCCGAGCACGGTCTCAAGGACGCGAAGAAAGTCGAGACCTACGACGAGGCGCTGACGCTGCCGGTTTCGACGCCGATGCTGGTGGTTCTCGGCCTCGAGCAAGGCTTCGATTCACCGGATCTGGCCGTCATCGGCGAGCAGGACATTCTCGGCGATCGCCTCGTGCGGCCACGTCGCAAGGCGCGCAAGGCCGCCGACGTCATCACCGAAGCGACCAGCCTCTCCGAGGGCGACCTCGTTGTCCACGCCGACCACGGCATCGGCCGCTTCATCGGCCTCAAGACCATCACCGCACTCGGCGCGCCGCACGACTGCCTGGAGCTCAACTATCATGGCGGCGACAAGCTCTATCTGCCGGTCGAGAACATCGATCTGCTGTCGCGCTACGGCTCCGACGAAACCGGCGCGGAACTCGATCGCCTCGGCGGCGTCGCCTGGCAGTCGCGCAAGGCCAAGCTCAAGAAGCGGCTGCGCGAGATCGCGCAGGAATTGATCCGCGTCGCTGCCCTGCGCCAGTTGCGCGAAGCGCCAGCGCTCAGCCCACCCGCCGGAGCCTGGGAGGAATTCGTCGCGCGCTTCCCCTACGAGCCGACCGAGGATCAGGCGGCCAGCATCGACGCCGTGGTCGAGGATCTGGCCGCCGGCCGGCCGATGGACCGTTTGATCTGCGGCGACGTCGGCTTCGGCAAAACCGAGGTGGCGCTGCGGGCTGCGTTCGTTGCCGCCATGGCAGGCTTGCAGGTGGCGCTGGTCGTGCCGACGACGCTGCTGGCGCGCCAGCACGCCAAGACGTTCGAAACGCGGTTCCAGGGTTTGCCGCTGAAGATCGGGCGCGCCTCGCGGCTGGTGCCGGGCAAAGAGCTGACCGAGGTCAAGAACGGCCTGAAGGACGGCACCATCGACATCGTCGTCGGCACGCATGCGCTGCTCGGCAAAGCGATCGAGTTCGCACGCCTCGGTCTCCTGATCATCGACGAAGAGCAGCATTTCGGCGTCAACCACAAGGAGCGTCTGAAGCAGCTGAAGGAGGACGTGCACGTCCTCACGCTGACGGCGACGCCGATCCCGCGCACACTGCAGTTGGCGCTGTCGGGCGTGCGCGAGCTGTCACTGATCACGACGCCGCCGGTCGATCGCCTCGCTGTGCGCACCTACATCTCGCCGGTCGATCCGGTGATCCTGCGCGAGGCACTCAGGCGCGAACGCTATCGCGGCGGACAATCGTTCTACGTCTGCCCGCGCATCTCCGATCTCGACGACATCGCCGAATTCCTGACCGAGCACACGCCGGAGCTGCGCGTCGCACGCGCACACGGCCAATTGTCGCCGTCCGAGCTGGAGGACGTCATGACGGCCTTCTACGATGGCCAGTACGACGTGCTGCTGGCGACCGCGATCGTCGAGTCCGGCCTCGACATTCCGAACGCCAACACCTTGATCGTGCACCGCGCCGACATGTTCGGCCTCGCCCAGCTCTATCAGCTGCGTGGTCGCGTCGGACGCTCGAAGACGCGCGCCTATGCCTACCTGACGACCCCCGTTGCCAAGAAACTGACGGCCGGCGCCGAGCGGCGGCTCAAGGTGCTGCAGTCGCTGGACACCTTGGGGGCGGGTTTCTCGCTGGCCTCGCACGATCTCGACATCCGCGGCGCCGGCAACCTGCTCGGCGACGAGCAGTCGGGCCACATCCGCGAGGTCGGCTTCGAGTTGTATCAGTCGATGCTGGAAGAGACGATCGAGGCGCTGAAAGGCGGCGACTTCGGCGACAGCGTCGAGCAATGGAGCCCGCAGATCCAGTTGGGCACGCCCGTCATCCTACCGGAAGCCTACATCACGGACTTGCAGGTGCGCCTTGGTCTCTACCGGAGGCTGTCGACCCTGTCGCAGCGTGACGATATCGATGCCTTCGGCGCGGAGCTGGTTGATCGGTTTGGCCCGATGCCCGCCGAGGTTGAGCACTTGCTCGATGTAGTCGAGATCAAGGCGTTGTGCCGTCAGGCCGGGATCGCCCAGCTTGACGCCGGGCCGAAAGGCGCTTCGGTGGTGTTCCGGAAAGGTCAGTTCGCCGATCCGGACGCTCTGGTCCGCTTCATCGCCGCCTCCAAGGGGATGGTGAAGGTGCAACAGGATATGAAACTCATTTTCCGAGGTGATTGGGCGAGTGCGACAGCCCGTCTCAAGGGCGCGCGCGGGCTGGCTGCCGAACTGGCGCAGATGGCCGCAGACGCTAAGGCAACCGGGCAAAAGTCTCTCTCGAAGGGTTGACAAGCCGTCGTCTGCCATCAAGAAGCTGAAGTTCATCTGTAAAGCAACGCAATGCGAGTCGATGCACGTGCGGGCCACGACACAAGCATTGAGGGGACATTTATGACCAGACATTCACTTGCGCGAGCCTTACTGCTCGCCTTGATCGCGGTCGCGGCTTTATCGGCGCCGAGCTTTGCCCAAAGCCCGTTCGCGACGGAAATGTCAGCCGGACGCGAGGCGTTCGACGGCAGCAACTACGGACTCGCAGACAGGCACTTCCACGGCGCGCTCGATGTTGCCGCCAGCGACGGACAGAAGTCCGCGGCGCACTACTCGCTCGCCGTCAGCGCCCAGCGCCAGGGGCGCATCGACGAGGCCAAGGAGCGCGCGCAGAAGGCGTTCGATCTGGCACCGAAGAGCGCGCAGGCCCAGCGTCTGCTCGAAGAACTCGGCGCCAGCGCGCAGCGCCCCCAAGCGCCGCAACCGAAAGCCACGAAACAAGCGGCAGCACCGGCAGCACCCGCAATGACCGCGCCCATACCGACGACGCTCGTCGATCAGATCCCGCAACGCAAGGCGGTCCCATCTGCCGCCAAGGAGGCCGCGCCGAAGGAACAGGTTGCCGCCGCACCGAAAGATGCGCCCGCAGCACCCAAGGCCAAGCCGGCAGCTGCCGCGAAGGCCCCGCCACCCCCGCCCGTGGTTGCAGCCGCAGCAAACAAGCTCGATCCGACCACCATCGGCACGTTGGAGCCGAACGGCGCCCGCCTGCTGTGGACGCTGCCGCTGGAGAAGCGCGCCATCCTCGGCGCTGGTTTCGCTGCCGGCGATGCGCACGTCGTCATCGTGTCCGGACCCTTGGCCGACGCGTCGGCCGGTGAGATCGAGCTGAAGCGCTATGACCTTGGCACCGGCAAGCCGGGCGACGGCTATTCGCTGCACTCCGATTTGACGACTGCGATCGTCGCCGTGCCGCCGAGCGGCGGCATTCTGGCAACCGCCATCGCAGCCGAGCGCACGGCCAAGAAGAGCAGCAAGGCTGCACCGGTATCGCTGCATTTGTGGAACGGTGAGACCGTCGACAACACCGACGCCATCGAGATGGAGGGTTCAGACCGCGGCAACGGCATCGCGCTCGATCAACTGGAGTTCTCGCGCAACGGCAAGCGCCTGGTTGCGGCGCATCGCGCCGGCGTCGAAGTGTTCGACACTGCCGGCCTGAAGGGCGTCGCCGTGTTCCGGCTCGCATCGCGCCGTGACGCTGCGTCAGCCCGTCCCGCCATGGCCGTGTCGGCCAACGGTAGCCGCATCGTGCTGACCAACGGCGCCCGTATCCGCGTCCTCGAGGGCAGCTCGAACGTTCGCGATATCGGACCAGGCGGTAGCAGCCCGGCGTTCGATCGCATCGCGATTTCCGACAACGGCGGTCTGGTCGCGGCATCGAGTGCGGCCGGCGTCCGCTTCTACGAGACTGCAAGCGGCAAGGAGAGCGAGGCACTGCCCTATTCTCCGGACGTGGTCGCAGCGCTGGCGTTCTCGCCCGGCGGCGAACGGTTAGCCGTTGCATCCGGTGCCCTGGTTCAGATCTGGACGATGCAGGGCCGCAAATCCCTGATCGATCTGCAGAACGCCGGTCCGGTCGAAAAACTCGCGTTCTCCACCGACGGGCGCATGGTTCTGGCCGCCGGCGGCCAGGGCACGCGGATCTGGTACATCGATCCGGACACGATTGCTCCGTCGGACCCGGCCGCGGTGTCGAACATCGTCACGTCGAGCGTCACTAAGCCAGCGGCTGCCCCCGCAACACCGGCCGCCACTGCATCTGCCAAGGTCGATATCGTGAACGCCGAGGCTACAAAGCCCGCGGAACCGCAGAAGACGACCGCAGCGCCACCGGCGACGCCGGCGACTGTCGCAACGGCGCCGACAACGACTGTCGCAGCGGCGACTCCGGCCGTCTCGCCCCCCTCGGATCCGGCTGTAGCGCGCGCCATCGATCCGGCCGTCGAAAAAGCCCGGCGCATGGCCGACCTTTCGGTCGAACGCGCCGGAGCGTTGGAGCGGAACGACTGCGACCGCGTCAAGGCACTTGACGCCGAGATCGGCAGCGGCGCCCTGCACGGCACCTGCACGGGGCGGGTCGATCAGGCTCGCCGCGAGACCGACCGCAAGCAGAAGGAGGTGCTTGGCGCCGAACGCACCGTGGCGCTGGAGCGCCGCGACTGCGACCGGGTCAAAGCCCTCGACGGCGAGATCGGCAGCGGCCCACTCCATGGCACCTGCGCCGCTCGGGTCGATCAGGCCCGGCGCGATACCGAACGCCAGCAGAAGGATGCTTTGGTTTCGGAGCGCGCGACTGCCATCGCTGCACTCAAGTGCGACGAGGTCAAGTCGCTGGATGCGAAGATTGGCGATGGCGATCACCACGCCAAGTGCGCCTTCCAGGCGGTCGTCGCGAACGGCAATGCACGTGAGTTGTATCTGGCGGCTGCCCGTTATGACGCCGACCGCGATCGCTCTTCGGCGAAGCAACTCTACCGTGCCATCGTCGACCGCTTCCCGCAGGACGATCTGGCGATCCGCGCCGCCGAGCGCATGACCACGCTCAGCGATATGGAAGCCAGGGAGAAGCCTGCCGCGACCGACGCAGCCGTTGATCCGCTCCGCCGCGAGCAGCGCCGCCCGCAGCGCAACAGCCAACGCTGAAGCTGAACGCCCGACCGACTTTCAATCCCCCATGCGAGCGATCGCGCGGGGGATTTGATTCTTGTTGTCAGCCTCCACCGCTAACCACATGCCATTGTTATGCTTGCTGAAACGGCCAAACCACGGTGACATCATTCGCTTACGAGGGCGCTTTTTGCAAGATTAGCTCCCGGCAGATCGGCCGGTGCGCTGGCGCCTGCTTTCGGAGGTGCGGCGTGCGCAGAATAGACATCGACGCCTTTGTCGACACCAGCATTCCCGATCAGCCCCGGGTGGCACTGCTGCTGGTTGGCATCACGGCCGTGCCGCGGCTGCCCACCATTCGCCTCACCCCGCAGGCCCCAGACAGCGAGACGACTGCCGACGGGCAGTGGCCCGAAGGCGATCTGCTACCGATGGAGGTCCGGATGACCGACGATGGCGCCGAGATCTTCCTTGGCGCCGACATCGTCGAATGCCCCGCCTTGCTGCCGGGTACGGCCATCGAGCTCGAGTTGCCCGATCTGCGACTGAAGGGCGCGTTCCTGTGGCCGCATGTGCCCGTCGCATCGCGCGCGCGCCGCCGCAGCGTCGTGGCCCGCCGCCCGGTACTGGCGCCAGTGCCGCGGCCGCCGATCGTTTCGCGCGATGTCGCAACGTCGCCGTTGCCGCAGCCGGCCGAGCCAGTGCGCTCGCTCCGGCCTCAAGCGCAACGCCCGCCGATGCCACGTGCCGAACCGGTCACGCAGCACGCCGTCGCCCAAGTGCCGGCGGCGCCCGCCGACGTGCAACGCCAGCAGATACCTCAGCACTTCGAGCAAATCCAGCCCATCGCGCAAGCACCAGCCGGCAAGCTGCGCGAGACGACATCACGCCCCGGTCGTGCGACGGCCGCCGCCCAATCGGCAGGCGCGTTTGCGTGGCAGACGGATGCGGCGGCTCCCTCTCCAACGCCCGAGCCGCTTGCGCCGACGATGGCCGACACAAGCTCCGCGCCCGTCAAGCAAGATGCCACCGTTGAGCCAAGGTCTGGCCAACCCAGGTCGGGCCAGCCCAGCTCTGGCCGGCCAACCGGCCGAACCTGGGCCGGACGCGCCGCCTTTGCCGGCATGGTTCTCGCCTCCGTTCTGCTGATTGAGACGGCTCTCCTCGCCTTCCGCGGTCTCCCGGCCGGGGCCGATGCGGTGATGACGGGCCGATCGCAGCGTTCGCCCGCTAGCAACAGTACCGACCTCAAGCTGCTCGAACTGCTGCAGACGCCGGCGCTATCGCCGCGCGGTGTCGCAGCGCGCGAGACGAGCCCGGACAAGCTGCTCGCCCTCGCCAGCGCCAGCCTGCATGGTCAAGGCAGCGCGCGAGACGGCGAGGAAGGCGCCTATTGGCTGAAGCGCTACGTCATCGCCTCGCTCGGCGACGAACGCATGCTGCGCGCACTGACGCAGCTCGGCTCGACGTTTGCGGAACCGGCCAGCGGCCAGGCCGACTACGCCCGCGCCCGGCAACTGTGGGAGTTCGCGGGCAACCTCGGCGATCCCGTGGCGATGTGCTTCCTCGGCGCGCTGTTTGAGCATGGCCTTGGCGTTACCGCTGAAAGGAAGTTCGCGTTGCAATGGTACGCCCGCGCCAAATCGGCCGGAGGCTGCCCGAACGTCGAAGAGGCGATCGCGCGCGTCATGCCGTAAATGCCCGCATTGCCGCAAGGTCGAACGCGCGTGCAGGCAGCGCTAAGCATTTCAGCACGTTCACGAAACCGCGAGTTGCGCCCCACGCGATTACGCCCTAGCCTGCGACTTGTCGCCTCGTTAGGGGCACCCGCGAAGCTTTGTTCACCCCGTTTAGGCGCCACGTCCGCGAGACTGGCACGGGACTGAAGCGTTGACGTTTCAGTAACCAATTCAGTCGAAGTGTATGTGCGTCATTGAAGAGTAGGAGTTACCACGATGAACTTCTCGATTGCAGCCACCATTGCCAGCCTTTCGTTTGCAGCTGTCCTTGCCACCCAGCCGACACCGAAGCCGAATTTCGCCTTGGCCGACGTGCCTCCCAGCATTTCGACCACCGAGTTGACGCTCGGCATCAAAACGGAGCTTCCTGTCCTCGCGGCCGAGGCCGAAGGAATCTGACGCCGGCTTGTAGGTCGGAGCGAACGGGCCGCCAATCGACATTGAGACCCCGAGCGATTGCCCCCGTGAGGTCCGACAATTTTCGGCGAAGTGTAGCCGGCCGTGCCGGACTTTGCCGGTCGGCAATCAGGCACGTTGCTTCATCGCGGGTCGGCTCACGCCGATCCGCAATCGAAGGCCTCACGCCGTCGGCGGCTTGGCATTCAGTGCCATGCCACGCGACTTGAGAACGTCCGTGATCTCGTCGAGGATCTGCGGGTCGTCGATGGTCGCCGGCATCTTCCAGGCCTCGCCGTCGGAGATCTGGCGCATGGTGCCGCGCAGGATCTTGCCCGAGCGCGTCTTCGGCAGGCGCTGCACGGTCATCACCTGCTTGAAGGCCGCGACCGGGCCGATCTCGTCGCGAACGAGTTTGATCACCTCGGCCTCGATCTCCGCCGCATCGCGGTTGACGCCGGAATTCAGCACGATGAAGCCCGCGGGGATCTGGCCCTTCAAGTCATCGGCAACGCCGACCACGGCGCACTCGCCGACATCCTTATGCTTGGCGACGACCTCCTCCATCTGGCCCGTCGACAGACGGTGCCCCGCGACGTTGATCACGTCATCGGTGCGCGCCATGACGTAGACGTAGCCGTCGGCGTCGATGTAGCCGGCGTCCGATGTCGTGTAGTAGCCCTTGAAGTCGGCGAGGTAGCTCTTGCGGAAGCGCTCGTTGTTGCCCCACAGCGTCGGCAGGCATGAGGGCGGCAGCGGCAGCTTCACAGCGAGCGTGCCGGGCGTGCCCGCTGGCAGCTGTTGGCCTTTCTCGTTTAGGACATGCAGTTCAAAGCCCGGCATCGGCACCGTCGGCGAGCCGTACTTCACGGGGAGCGCACCGAGGCCAACCGGATTGCCCGCGATCGGCCAACCGGTCTCGGTCTGCCACCAATGGTCATAGACGGGCACGTCGAGTTTCGCCTCCGCCCATTTGATCGTTTCCGGGTCGGCGCGCTCGCCGGCCAAAAACAGCGTGCGGAATGCGCGCAGATCATAGCGCTTGATGTGCTCGCCCTGCGGGTCGTCCCGCTTGATGGCGCGGAATGCGGTCGGTGCCGTGAACATGGCCGCGACCTTGTGCTCGGCGATAACGCGCCAGAAGGCGCCTGCGTCCGGGGTGCCGACAGGCTTGCCCTCATAGAGGATCGTCGTGCAGCCGTGCAGCAGCGGCGCGTACACGATGTAGCTGTGGCCGACCACCCAGCCGACGTCGGAGGCGGCCCAGAACACCTCGCCGGGCTCGATGCCGTAATGGTTCCGCATGGTCCACTTCAGCGCCACCATGTGGCCGCCGGTGTCGCGGATGACGCCTTTCGGTGCGCCGGTCGTTCCGGACGTATACAAAATGTACAGTGGATCGGTGGCGGCGATCGGCACACAACCGGCTTTACGGCCGCGCGCCTTCGCGTCCTTCACGACGGCCTCCCAATCATGGTCGCGGCCGGGAATCAGCGTCGCCTCGGCCTGCGGGCGCTGCAGAATGATGCAGGTCGACACCTTGTGCTCGGCAAGCTCGATCGCCTTGTCGAGCAGCGGCTTGTACGGGATCACCCGGTTGGTCTCGATGCCGCAGCTGGCCGTCAGCACCGCGACCGGCTTGCAATCGTTGAAACGTGTCGCGAGCTCGCTCGCCGCAAAACCACCGAACACCACCGAATGAATGGCGCCGATGCGGGCGCAGGCAAGCATGGCGATTGCGGCTTCCGGCACCATCGGCATGTAGACGATGACGCGGTCGCCCTTCTTGATGCCGAGGTCCTGCAGCACGCCGCCGAGCGTCGCGACCTCGTGAGTGAGTTCGGCGTAGGTGTAGCTGCGCGTCGTCTTGGTGACGGGGCTGTCGTAGATCAGCGCCTTCTGCTGGCCGCGGCCGCGCAGCACATGGCGGTCGAGGCAGTTGTAGGCGGTGTTGCATTCAGCGCCCGCGAACCAGCGGCCATACTCACCGGCGTACGGGTCGAACACGCGGTCCCACAGGTTGATCCAGTCGATTTCGCGCGCCGCCTCCGCCCAGAATGCTTCGGGGTCCTTTTGCCAG
This sequence comes from Hyphomicrobiales bacterium, assembly GCA_031367895.1. GTDB lineage: Bacteria > Pseudomonadota > Alphaproteobacteria > Rhizobiales > Hyphomicrobiaceae. The sequence goes on along the minus strand of JANLQP010000340.1, from coordinate 495 downwards.
GCTGCGTAGACCTCGTGGTAGCGGCTCATGCAAAACTCCTCCACACCCCTCGGACGCGGCCCTACTGCGCCGGCGCGCGTCGTTGCACAGTTTTTTGCAGGCTTTACGCCTGGCGGGCAAGGGGCAACGGCCTCTCGTTCGACGCAGACATCCTTGGATATTGCTGGCCCGTAGGACCGTCGACATTGTTATTGTTATTCAAGCCTTCGGCGGGTCCTTCGCCTTTTCGTCGCCGGGGAGCACGTATTGCACGCCTTCCCAGGGGCTTTCGAAATCGAACTGGCGGAAATCCTGCGTCAGGCGGACGGGCTCGTAGACGACGCGCTTCTGCTCATCGTCGTAGCGGACTTCCTTGTAGCCGGTGAGCGGGAAATCCTTGCGCAGCGGATAGCCCTCGAAGCCGTAATCGGTGAGCAGCCGGCGCAGATCCGGATGCCCTGAGAACAGGATGCCGTACATGTCGTAGGCCTCCCGCTCGTACCAGTTGGCGGCGGG
>JANLQP010000281.1:0-35250 GCA_031367895.1 Hyphomicrobiales bacterium | reverse complement strand
CGGCGACAGCCGTGGCCGCGGCGGCGGCCCCGCCCTTCATGACCTGACGGCGCGTACGACCAGCGCCTGTGGATTTAGTCATACTTTTCCTCCCGGGGATGACGAACGCCTTCGCGTTTGTTAGATGTACGGACATGTTCGTGGCAAGTCCGCAACGGCGCGTCAAGCTATACGCGTTGTCGCATGGCGCCGGTGTGGCGGACGAAGCGCGATTAAGCTTGGAGAGCAGAAGCATGCAACAGAAAACCGATCCCCACGCCCAGCCGGCCACGCGCATCGAGCTCGACGCCATCGTCATCGGTGCCGGCCTCGGCGGCCTTTATGCGTTGCATCGACTGCGCGGCCTCGGCCTCAAGGTACGGGCCTACGAAGCCGGCGACGGCGTCGGCGGCACGTGGTTCTGGAACCGCTATCCCGGTGCCCGCTGCGACGTCGAAAGCCTCGAGTACTCGTACTCGTTTTCCAACGACTTGCAGCAAGAATGGAAGTGGCCGGAGCGCTACGGCACGCAGAGCGAAATCCTGAAGTATATCAATCATGTCGCCGACCGGTTCGATCTGCGTGGCATGATCCAACTGAGCACACGGATCGTCTCGGCCGTGTTCGACCGCGCGACGAATCTCTGGACCGTCACTACCGACAAGGGCGACACGGCCGTGGCGCCGTATTGCATCATGGCGACTGGCAACCTGTCGACGCCGCGGGTACCCGATTTCAAGGGCATCGAGAGCTTCAAGGGCAAGTGGTACCACACCGGGCTGTGGCCAAAGGACGGGGTGGATTTTTCAGGCCAGCGCGTCGCGGTGATCGGCACCGGCTCGTCGGGCGTGCAGATGATCCCGCACATCGCCAAGGCTGCGAAGCATCTGACTGTCTTCCAGCGTACCGCGAACTTCAGCCTGCCAGCCCGCAACGGCCCGATGGAAGTGGCCCGCGAGTCAAAGCACAAGGCCGAGTATCCGGAGCGCCGCCGCGCCGCGTACGACACGCCGTTCGGCATTGCCGGCTTCCCGCCGCCGACCAAGTCCGCGCTCGAGGTTTCCGAGGAGGAGCGCAACCGCACCTATGAGGAGAAATGGGCGGAGGGAGGAAGCATCAGCTTCCTCTACGGCTACACCGATCTGTTGACGAACAAGGCGTCGAACGACACCGCGTCCGAGTTCGTGCGCAACAAGATCCGCGGCATCGTCAAGGATCAGACGACCGCTGAGTTGCTGGCGCCGAAGGACCACCCGATCGGTACCAAGCGGCTCTGCCTCGATACCAACTACTACGAGACCTACAATCGGCCGAATGTGACCTTGAAGGACGCGCGCAGTTCGCCCATTCTAGAAATTACCGCGAACGGCTTGCGCACCAAGGACACCGCGTACGACTTCGATGCGATCGTGTTCGCCACCGGCTTCGACGCCATGACCGGCGCGCTGAACGAGATCGACATCCGTACGTCGGACGGCGCGGTGCTCCGCGACAAGTGGCAGGATGGCCCGTTGACCTACCTCGGCCTGATGGTGGCGGGATTCCCGAACATGTTCACGATCACCGGTCCGGGCAGCCCCGGCGTCAAGACGCAGATGATCCTCTCCATCGAGCAGCACATGGATTGGATCGCGGATTGCTTGAAACACTTGGAGACCACCGGCGCGAAGCGCATCGAAGCAGAGCCGCAGGCCGAGCTGGAGTGGGTGCATCACGTCAATGAGGTGGCGGACTCGACTCTCTATCCGTTGGCCAACTCGTGGTACGTCGGTGCGAACATCCCAGGCAAACCGCGCGTCTTCATGCCCTACGTCGGTGGCGTGCCGGCCTACAAGAAGAAGTGCGACGAGGTTGCGGCCGCCGGGTATCAGGGGTTCAGGTTGGCCTGACTTTTCTCCTTCCCCGTTGGCAGCGTTGCAACGGGGATAACGTACATGTTGAAGGCAGCCGCTTGCGCAGAACTCGTTGCCGCCCTCACGCTAAACCTCTCCCCGTTGTTGCCCTCAACGGGGCGAGCCTTCCTGCGTAGGAGCCGACCGTGTGGACCGACCGCCGCCTTCTTGACCTGCTCGGTATCGAGCATCCGATCATCCAGGCACCGATGGCTGGCCCGTCGACGCCGGAGCTTGCCGCTGCCGTTTCGAATGCGGGTGGTATGGGCTCGCTCGCGTTCGCCATGTCGAGCCCGGAGCAGCAGCGCGCCGACCTCGCGAAAATCCGCGCGCTCACCAACAAGGGCTTCAACGTCAACTACTTCTGCCACAAGCCGCCGCCTCCCGACGCCGCCGCCGAAAGCCGTTGGCGCATGCGGCTTGCGGGATATTCGGCGGAACACGGACTCGATCCGAACGCGCCTGGGCCATCCGCCAGCCGCACGCCGTTCGATGTTGCCGGATGCGACATGCTCGTCGCCAATCCGCCGCGTGTAGTGAGCTTCCATTTCGGTTTGCCCGAGGCTTCGCTGATCGCGCGTTTGAAGCAGGCTGGTTGCGTTATCATGAGTTCAGCAACGACCGCTGCGGAAGCGCGCTGGCTCGAGGCGAACGGATGCGATGCGATCATCGCGCAAGGCTTCGAAGCGGGCGGCCATCGCGGCATGTTCTTGACCGACAACCTCGCCGCCCAGGTCGGCACCATGGCGCTGGTGCCACAAGTTGTCGACGCGGTGAAAGTGCCCGTCATCGCAGCCGGCGGCATCGGTGACGCGCGCGGTATCGTTGCAGCGTTGGCACTCGGCGCGGCGGGTGCTCAGCTCGGCACCGCCTATCTGTTCACACCGGAAGCCAAGGTCTCGGGCCTCCACCGAACCGCACTGGAGAACGGCACCGAAGATCAGACCAGCCTGACGAACGTCTTTACCGGGCGTCCCGCACGCGGCCTTATCAATCGCGTCATGCGCGAAATTGGCCCGATCAGCGCCGACGCACCGCCGTTTCCGCTTGCAGCCGGTGCCATGGGACCATTGCGCACCGCCGCCGAAGCCAAAGGTTCGACGGATTTCACGCCGCTGTGGTCAGGTCAGGCGATGACGCTCGGCTGCAGGATGGATGCCGGCGAATTAACCCTAAAGCTCGTAACGGAAACGCTGGCACGGTTGGGCAAGCGATGATTACGCCCCCACTCCGGTGAGCTTCTTCCAGATCGCCGCCGGCCCGAGCGTCTCGACGAAGCTGGCATGCGCGGCCTCGTCCTCCGGCGTCAAACGCGGTGGCAGTGGCGTTGGACGCTGGCGCGCGACAACCCTCATGCTGCCACCCGCGCGCCAACGCGGGGCACCGCGGCTCTGCAGTTCCAGCGTCGCCTGCCGCTCGCCCAAAAGCTCGACATAGACGCTTGCAAGCAGCAGCGAGTCCATCAGCGCGCCGTGCTTCGTACGCTTCGAATTGTCGATGCCGTAGCGCTTGCACAGCGCGTCGAGGCTGTTCGGTCCGGCCGGATGCTTGCGGCGTGCCAGCGCCAGCGTATCGACGAGGCGGCTCGATGGGATCTCAACCAACTCAAGCCGGCCAAGTTCCGCATTGAGGAAGCCGGCGTCGAAGGCCGCATTGTGGATCACCAATGGCGCGTCGCCGATGAACTCCAGGAACTCTTTGGCGACGTCGCGGAAGAGCGGCTTGTCCTTCAGGAAATCGTTCGACAGGCCGTGGATGCGTTCCGCGTCCGGATGCACCCTGCGGTCTTCCGGATTGATGAACCGGTGGAACTCGACGCCGGTCGGCGAGCGATTGATCAACTCGACACAGCCGACTTCCACCAGCCGGTCACCTGTCCGGGCGTCGAGGCCAGTCGTTTCCGTATCGAGAATGATCTCGCGCAGCATATCGATGCCCCCTTTTGGCGAGGCCGGCACTCAAGCCCAATGCTGCACGAAGGCTTGGCCGGTCCGACCCTTGAGTCCAGCGACGACCTTATCGATTTGCGCCTCGGTCTCGGGGATCGGTCCGCTCGTATCCACAACGAAATCGGCTTTGGCGCGCTTTTCCGCGTCCGGCAGTTGCCGCGCCAGGATCTGCGCCAGCTTATCGGGCGTCATGCCCGGCCGATCGAGCACGCGCTTACGCTGCATGTCGGCCGGAGCGCTGACGACGATGGTCACGTCGACGCGCCGGTGACCGCCACCTTCGAACAGCAGCGGAATCTCCAGCACGGCAGCCTTGGCACCGCGCGCTGCCTCGCTCTGGAGGAACGCACGTTCCGCCGCGTGCACGAGCGGGTGGACGATCGCTTCCAGGCGCTTGAACCCCGAGGGATCGCGCAGCAGCGCCGCGCCGAGTCTGGCCCGGTCGACGCCATCCGGCCCTGACGTGCCCGGAAATGCCGCCTCGATCGGTGCCACGGCGGCACCTCCCGCCCGATACAGGGTGTGCACCTCGGCGTCGGCGTCGCAAACGGCCAATCCGAGCGCCTTCAGACGCTTGGCGGCGGTGGACTTGCCCATGCCGATGGAGCCGGTCAGTCCGATGATCAGCATCCGTGAACCTCACGATCCCGCGTGAATATCATGCAACGATCGCCCCACGGTTGCGCAGTTCCGCGAGCAGAGGCAACAACGGCATGCCCAAAATCGTGAAGTAGTCGCCCTCGATGCGCTCGAACAGCTGGATGCCGAGGCCTTCCAGCTGGTAGGCGCCGACCGACGAGCAGATCACCGGCCCTGCGCGGTCGACATACTGGTCGGCAAAGGCTTCGCTGAACGCACGCATCGTCATCAGCGCCGTATCGGCGTGGGTCCAATCCGTCTGCCCGCCAACGGCCAAAGCCACCACCGAATGCAGTGCGTGCGTCTGGCCACGAAAGCGCGCGATGTGCTGCCGGGCGTCGGCCAGATCCTTGGGCTTTTCGTAGATCCGCTCCCCGAGCGCCAACACCTGATCTGCACCGATCACCAGTGCGTCCGGCCATTCCTGGCTGACATCCTCCGCCTTGGCACGGGCCAGCACCTCGGCGAGATCGGCCGGATCGATCGCGTCACCATCGCCTTCCATCGCCAGCCGGACGGCGCGCTCGTCCACCTGCGAGGGGACAACTTCGAAACTCAGGCCGGCGGCTTCCAGCATCTGGCGCCGGCTGCGGCTGCCCGAGGCGAGGATGATTTTTTTTGCGGGCACCGACATGTTGCCGCTTGCATCCAATCGAAGTTCGTAAGCGTTGCTGTCGACGTTGAAGATCGCTGTTGATGACTGAGCACGATCCCTTGGTCCCGATCAAGCGCCTGATGACCGATCCATTCCATTATCGGGATGCTCCCTGCCGGGGGATCATCGGAATGACAACCGTTCAAAACGCAAAGACTTATCCCCCCGCCGAAGCTGTCCCGTACATTGGCGTTCTGGTACTGCCTGCGGTGAGGTGACCGCATCGCTTGACCAGCCGTCACGGCCCTGCCATCGAAAGCGGCCGGGGACGGACAATCCGAGGGGTGCGGCAGACCGCAGGCAGGAGCACTGGCATGGTGTTGGGCGAAAAAAAACAGCAGCTGACCGAAATCATGAACTCACGGCTGCGGGATATTTCGGCCACGCAACTGCGGGAGCTCGTGCTGATTCTGGCGCCCCTTCTGCTGGTCATCGGCGGTGCGCTCTGGTTTGCGTCCCGCTTCATCGAACCGGCGCCGCCAACGAAGATCGCGATCAGCACGGCCAGTGAAGCCGGAAATTACTTTGCAACCGGGCGCAAGTACGCGGAAATACTAAAGAAATCTGGAGTCACGCTGGGCGTCCGGCCCTCCGCCGGGTCGCCCGAGAACGTGAAGCGCCTCCTCGACCCAGCCTCGGGTGTCCAGGTAGCGCTGCTGCAAGGCGGTACGACCAACACCCAGGAGAGCCCGGGCATCGTCTCGCTCGGCCGCATCTATCTGGAGCCGATGTGGGTCTTTTATCGAGGTGACGCGGTCATCGACCGGCTGACCGACCTCAAAGGGCGCCGGCTCATCGTTGGTGTCGAGGGGAGCGGTACGCGCGCGCTGGCCACGACACTGCTGAAACCCAATGATGTCGGGCCACAAAACGCACAGTTCCTGTCGCTCTCAGGCACCGATGCGGTGAATGCCCTGATCAACGGCGAGGCCGATGCGGCTTTTTTCACGTCAGCGCCGTCGTCGCCGCAGATCCAGACACTACTGCGTCACCCCGAACTGAAGATCATGAGCTTGGCGCAGGCGGAGGCCTACACCCGGATCTTTCCGTATCTGTCGCGGATCGTGCTGCCCAAGGGCGCCGTCGATCTGATCAAGAACATTCCGCCGACCGACGTGGAAATGGTCGCTCCGATGGCGGCCCTGGTTGCCCGCGACGACCTGCATCCAGCGCTGGTCAGCCTGCTGGTCGAGGCCGCCAAGCAGGTGCACTCCCCTGGTGGGCTATTCCACCGGGTTGGCGAGTTTCCAAAGCCACAGGACCCCGAGTTCGAAATGTCTGAGGACGCGGAGCGCGCCTACAAGTCCGGTCCTTCGTTCCTGAAGCGCACGCTGCCATTCTGGCTCGCGTCCTTCATCGAGCGCATGACGCTGGTTGCGGTACCGCTCGTCGGCATCCTGCTGCCGCTGATCAAGATCGGCCCGGCGATCTACAAGTGGCGCGTCCGCCGCCGGCTGCTTTATTGGTATGGGCGGCTCAAGGCGCTGGAGAGCCTGGTCGCCGACGATCCCAAGGGCGAGACGCTCGACGAGCAGCGCGAGGAGGTGGCTACCATCGACACTGCTGTCAGCACAATTCCAGTTCCGGTTGCGTTCTCTGACCAGTACTACAGCCTCCGCGCGGCAATCGACCTCGTGCGCCAGCGGCTGTCCGCCCGTGCCGCCACCGCGCATTCGTCGATGGGGTAGGTTTACTCACCTGTCCTGGGCAGGTAGACAGCGCTTCGGGGCTAAAGTCGACCGTTCGCCGACCCGAGGGGCTGCACGTTCATGTTCAAGAAGATCCTGATCGCCAACCGTGGCGAGATCGCCTGCCGCATCATCAAGACCGCCCGCAAGATGGGCATCAAGACCGTCGCGGTCTACTCGGACGCAGATCGCGGCGCGCTGCACGTGCAGATGGCGGATGAGGCGGTGCATATCGGGCCGGCCGCCGCCGCGCAATCCTACCTGGTGATCGAGAAGATCATCGACGCCTGCAAACAGACCGGCGCCGAGGCCGTGCATCCGGGCTATGGTTTTCTGTCTGAGCGCGAGGCGTTTCCGGTTGCCCTGCAAAAAGCCGGCATCGTCTTCATCGGGCCGAACCCCAAAGCGATCGCGGCCATGGGCGACAAGATCGAGTCGAAGAAGGCCGCTGCCAAAGCCAAAGTTTCAACCGTGCCCGGCCACCTCGGCGAGATCGCCGACGCCGCTCAAGCCGTAAAGATCGCGGCCGAGGTCGGTTATCCCGTCATGATCAAGGCCTCGGCCGGTGGCGGCGGCAAGGGCATGCGCGTCGCCTACAATCCCAAGGAGTGCGAAGAAGGCTTCGGACTCGCCCGCTCGGAGGCCAAGTCCTCGTTTGGCGACGATCGCATTTTCATCGAGAAGTTCATCGAGAACCCGCGTCACATCGAGATCCAGGTGCTTGGCGACAAGCACGGCAATGTCCTCTACCTCGGCGAGCGCGAGTGCTCCATCCAGCGCCGTAACCAGAAGGTGATCGAGGAGGCGCCCTCGCCGCTGCTCGATGAGAAGACGCGGCGTGCCATGGGCGAGCAGGCCGTCGCCCTTTCCAAAGCCGTCGGGTACGACAGCGCTGGGACTGTTGAATTCGTCGCCGGGCAAGATCGCTCGTTCTTCTTCCTCGAGATGAACACGCGGCTGCAGGTGGAGCACCCGGTGACCGAACTCGTGACCGGCATCGATCTCGTCGAGCAGATGATCCGCGTCGCTGCGGGAGAGAAGCTGCCATTCAAGCAGGCCGACATCAAGCTCAACGGCTGGGCGGTCGAGAGCCGCATCTACGCCGAGGACCCGTATCGCAATTTCCTGCCCTCGATTGGCCGGCTCGTGAAGTACCGGCCGCCGCGTGAGGGCTCCAAGGACGGCCTGACGGTACGCAACGACACAGGCGTCACCGAGGGTGGCGAGATCTCGATGTACTACGATCCGATGATCGCCAAGCTCGTGACCCATGCGCCGACGCGCGCCGCGGCCATCGAACTTCAATCCGAGGCGCTGGACGCGTTCCATATCGACGGCATCCAACACAACATCCCGTTCCTCACCGCGCTGATGCAGAGCCCACGCTGGCGTTCGGGCAAGATCTCCACTGGCTTCATCAAAGAAGAGTATCCGAACGGGTTCGTGCCGCGAGTTGCCACCGGCGACGAGATCGAGACGCTGGCTGCGGTCGCCGCCGTCATCGACCATCGCAACAACACGCGCCGCCGTCACATTACGCAGCAGATGTCGGGCCAGGCCGTGCAGTTTGCCAAACGCCGCGTCGTTCGCCTTGGGCATGCGGAGCGCCATCTCGACGTTGCCGGAGAGGACGGGATGCCGTTCTATGTCACGTTCGTCGGCCCTGATGGCGTGCGTGGCCAGACCATGGAGGTCGCCTCGCCCTGGTGGCCCGGCGAGCCGCTCTGGTCCGGCAAGGTCGGCGACCGCGAGATTTCGGTTCAGGTGAAACCGCTACTCAACGGCGCACAACTCTCCTGGCGCGGCATCACCGTGCCGGCGTGGGTGTACACCGCGCGCGAGGCTGAACTTGCGGCGCTGATGCCGGAGAAGGCCGCCGCCGATACGTCGAAGCTGCTGCTTTGCCCGATGCCGGGCCTCGTGAAGTCGGTTGCCGTCTCCGTCGGCCAGGCGATCAAGGCCGGCGACACGCTGGCAGTCGTCGAGGCGATGAAGATGGAGAATGTGCTCCGTGCCGAGCGTGACGGCACCGTGAAAAAGGTCAACGCCAAAGCCGGCGACAGCCTCGCCGTCGATGCCGTGATCATGGAGTTCGCTTGAGCAGCAGCAAGAAGGCGCGGCTGCTCGCCATGCGTTGAGCTGAAGACGTGCTGCGTTGTTTGCCGCGTGTCCCTGCGTGCCCGTTTCCCCGGTTGCCTCGCAAATTCGGGTCAGCCCGTATCACCTGAAATCGCCATGGCGGCAGCGCGCGCGGCTTCGATGCTCGGTACCGCGAAATGTGAGACGACGTGATAGCGACCGTCGGAAAGCTGGAAGATCTGCACGCCATTGCGAGCTTCGACAAGCTTCTGCCCGGCCTGATCGGTCTCTGAAACGGGTGTGTGTTTGCCGACAAAATGAACCGCATGCGCGGCCCGGCGCGCCCACAGCTCTCGCCATGCCATTGCTACCGGGCGGCCAACCAAGTTTGCAATCGTCGGGTGGAAGTCCGGATTTTCGCCTTCTTCGAGGGCCTTGAGCAGCAACGCGCATTGTGGTCCGCGCAGCGTGGCGTCGACGGCGACCTTGACCAGACTGCGATTGGTCAACCCTGGCGGCAACTTGATGCACGGAAACTCCAGCAGGTTTTCCATGATCAGCGTCGTGATGTACTCGGCGACCGGATCGATATCGAGCGGCGAAATCTTGACGTGATGCGGATGGGCGCGCTGATGCTTGGCTGGCGGGGCTGCCGGCCACAGGCGTGACAAAGCCAAGATCGGATCCTGCAACTGCGCTTCTGGCTGCTGGAAGTTCTCGGACCACAATTTTTTGCGCAGGTCGTGCGCGAACTTGCAGACCTTCTGGTTGGGCACGCCCGCGATGCTGATCGTTTCCGTCGTTTCGTCGACGATGCCGATCTCGATCTCGGTATCGTTGGTCATGCTGCGACCGTTGAAGTTCGCCGAGCCGATCGAAACGTAGCAGTCGTCGACGATCATCAGTTTGGCGTGCACATAGATCTGCTCGCCGCTCGGCCGTTCCAGATGATACATCTGGAAGCGATCGCCACCGGCCTTGCGCAACCGCTCGACGACCTCGTGGCGCATTCGGTTGCTGATGCTGGCAAGGGCCGGCGTCGGCGGGACATCGTCCCGAGCGACAACCATCAAGACATGGACACCGCGCCGCAGTGCGGCTTCCACCGGCTCAACGAGCGGGCACGGCCAGAAGTACTGGTCCTCGATGTAGATGTAGTGCTGCGCCTGCTCGATCGCGCGCTCGTGCGCTTCGAGAATCGTCGCCTCGCCAGTGCCACCAGTCTCGGGAAAGACGCCAGCCGGCAACGTCTGGTGCACCTGAACAGCAATTTTGCCAGCTTCCGGACAGTCCGGCGCCGCGTCATCAATACGGCTGCGGCCGCGAAAATCGACACAGAGCGGATGATGGTTCGGCTGGCGCGGATCATTCCAGCGCGCCCTGAAGGCGTGCCAAAGCTGGACGACCGCCGGCCCCTCCACTTGCGCCTGAATGTCGTGCCAGCCTGCCAAACGTTTTTCTTCCCATGGTTCCCACGGCCACGCCTTGTCCTCACCGTGGTTATGCGCCGGGCTGTCCCAGCGATCGCGGCAAATGTCGATGCCGCCGATGAAGGCCTTGCTCTGTCCGCGCCTTTTCGATGCGGCTACGACAAACTTCTGGTGGTGCGAAGCGAGTGGGTTGGCGAGGCGGCCGTCGAGGATCGCGTCGCCGCCGGAAGCGATGACGGCACGCGCGAAGGCCATGTTGTCCTGCACGTGCGCCTGCCGGAACGGGCCAGGCCCTTCGGTCCCAGGCAAGTTGTACATCAGCGCTTTCACGCTGCAGCCGCGCTTGGCGGCCGCCGAGACGGCATCGACAAAACGTTCGCCGGTGAGCTTGCCGTTGACCACCGTCGGGTTGAGCCGCATGTCGCCGGTGATGCGCCAGCCGGAAATAAAAAGGCTGGAGCTTTGATCGCATGCCGCGATGACGCCCTGGAGCGCGGCCATGTAGGTTCTGCCGTCGAGCAATGGCGCAACCGCGTTCCCTCGCGTGAAATGAGGCGTGCGCGGCGTTTTGTCGGCGGCAAGGAACCAATGGGCGGGATCAATGACGGCCATAATTGCACTCCAAAAGCTACGGGTCGGCTTCAGAAAAGGCTTTGCAAACGCAGCAAATGATGCATTCCCATCCAGGCATTGCGCAAGCGGCACAGAAGCACAACGAACGAAATATATTTCGCGATAGACATTCGTGCGACGGCCGCAACCGTCTTGCGGCGGAACCCCCCGCCCATTGCCGATTGATCACCGTTCGGCTGCGTAGAATTTTTTCAAGGCTTGGCCCCGCGCACCGCCTCGGCGCGTCCGAAACGCGGGTCGAGCGGCGATCAATCGGAACTTTTCATTGCGATTTCGACGAGCCTTCGTGTCGCTGGCGGCATATCGAGCGCGCCTATCGCAGCGTGACCCGCCGCATCCATCTTGCGCATGGTTTTGCGTAGAATTCCTATCAGCTTCGACTCGTCGTACTCGGCATGCTCCGTGACAAACGCAGCGAGATAGTGCTCGACGAAAACGACACCGACGACGTTCTCGAGAGCCTGGCTTTCAGGGTCTCTCTTCAAGTCGCCTTTGCTGATAAGCTTGACGACGTGCGCGATCTCCAGGTCGCTATAGCCGCAGCTCTGCATGATCGCGGTCACGAGACCGGCGTGATGTTCGCGGCAGGTGGAGCGCCACGCATTGTAGCCCTCGCGGCCGAGAGCAAACTGATGCCGCGGGATCTCCCAACGACAAATGTGCTGCGCGCGCGCCGCAATTCGCAGCGCCTCCGAAGCGGCCGGGTAGATGCGGTCGAGGCAAGCCGACATCCGCTCCGAGTAGACGATCTCGCGTGGACGCAGGGCGCCGGCAAGCTGCTCGTGCCGGGGATCACGTGCATTCAACCGGTCGACTTCTGCGATCGTCGGGATCAGGCGTTCTGCCGTTTCAGACATCGTCATGTGTACTCCTGAAGCGGACGATTCGCATCGTCCTGGGTGGGGAACGACTTGAGGACACCCATCTTGCCTGCAAAAACTTCATACAGGCGTCAATCGTGGTGCCCGATAAATCAACGCGATGCCTAAATTATGGGCGCGAAACGGTATTGCCTGAAATACCAGCATAGAATACTGCGGAGTCATCATGGAGCACGCCGTTCGGGTGCTTGCATTGCAGCAACCGACAAGCACGCCAGAGGAAAATCATGGCCTATCTCGCGCCGGCCGAATTCGTTCCGAAAATGATCGATGCCGGGGAGTCCAAAGTGTTCATGTCGACCCGTGATACCTTGATCCGTTCGTACATGGCCGGCGCAATTCTTGCTCTCGCTGCCGCCTTCGCGGTCACCGTCAACGTGCAGACCGGACAGCCACTCGCTGGTGCGGTCCTCTTTCCGGTCGGCTTTTGCCTGCTGTATCTCCTGGGCTTCGACCTGCTCACGGGTGTCTTCACACTCGTCCCGCTGGCGCTCATCGACAAGCGCCCCGGGGTGACCATGAACGGTGTCCTTCGCAATTGGACGCTGGTGTTCTTCGGCAATTTCGCCGGCGCGCTGACGGTTGCCTGGATGATGGCGGTGATCTTCACATTCGGCTTTACGCAAGCGCCGGACGCCGTCGGCCAGAAAATCGGCACCATCGGCGAGGGGCGGACGATTGGCTACGCGGCGCACGGCGCCGCCGGCATGCTGACGCTCTTCATCCGCGGCGTCCTGTGCAACTGGATGGTTTCCACCGGCGTCGTTGCTGCGATCATGTCGACATCGGTTTCCGGCAAGGTGATCGCGATGTGGATGCCGATCATGTTGTTCTTTTACATGGGCTTCGAGCATTCGATCGTGAACATGTACCTGTTTCCGTCGGGCCTCATGCTCGGTGGCAAGTTCTCGATCATGGACTACCTGATCTGGAACGAAATCCCCACCGTCATTGGCAATCTTGTCGGCGGCCTTACATTTGTTGGGCTCACGCTCTACTCGACGCACGTGAAGACCGCGCCAAAGCGCAAGTTTGAGTGATAGCAAAATCAGAGCGGTAGTGCCCTGCCTCGACGAGGTGGGCACGCAGTCTAGGTCTCAGGCATGGTCCGCGAACTGAAGCTGTCGATTGGCCAGCATTCCGACAAGGGGCACAAGGAGACCAACCAGGACTTTCATGGTGCCCTCATTCCGGAGCAGCCAGCGCTCGGACTGAAAGGGATCTCGATTGCGTTGGCTGACGGTATCAGCAGCAGCAGCGTCAGCCGTGTTGCGGCTGAAACCGCAATCAAAGGATTCCTCACCGACTACTATTGCACGTCCGATTCATGGTCGGTGAAAACGTCGGCGCAGCGCGTCATCGCGGCGACCAATTCCTGGTTGCATTCGCAGACGCGGCGAGGCCCGCATCGTTACGACATGGACAAGGGTTACGTCTGCACCCTGAGCGTGATGGTCGTGAAGTCGGCCACCGCACACATTTTCCATGTTGGTGATTGCCGCGTCTTCCGCGTTGTCGGCAAGTCGCTCGAGCAGCTTACAAACGATCACCGCGTGCGCGTTTCTTCACAGGAGACCTATCTCGGCCGCGCGCTCGGCATGAACCCGCAAGTCGAAATCGACTATCGGCCGGTCCGCCTGGAACTGGGTGACGTCTTTATGCTCGCCACGGACGGCGTCTATGAGCATGCCGGTGCCGGATTCATGACCGCCGCGATCGCGGAGCACGCAGCAGATCTCGATCTTGCAGCCAAGGCCATCGTCGCCGAGGCGTTGACGAACGGCAGCAAGGACAATCTCACCGTCCAGATCGTCCGCGTCGACGACCTGCCGGACGGCGAGGCGAGCGAAGCTATCGAGCACGTGGCAGAATTACAGCTGCCGCCACTGCTCGAAGCGCGGATGGTCTTCGACGGGTACCAGATCATCCGGCAGATCCACGCCAGCAGCCGCAGCCACATCTATCTGGCGCGCGACATCGAGAGTGGTGACATCGTGGCCCTCAAGGTGCCGTCGATCGATTTACGCGGCGACGTCGCCTACCTCAAGCGCTTCATGATGGAAGAGTGGGTTGCGCGGCGCATCGACAGCCCGCAGGTTCTGAAATCGAGCCCCCCCACACGGAGACGGAACTACCTCTACGTCGTCATGGAGTACCTCGAGGGGCAGACGTTGACACAATGGATGCTCGACAATCCCAAGCCTGATCTGGAGACGGTCCGTACGATCGTCGAGCAGATCGCTGTCGGCTTGCGCGCTTTCCACCGGATGGAAATGTTGCATCAGGACTTGCGGCCACAGAACATCATGATCGACAAGACCGGAACGGCCAAGATCATCGATTTCGGCTCGACCAGGGTTGCCGGTGTCATCGAGGCCATGCCGCTGTCGGACGGCAACGATATTCTCGGCACGGCGCAATACACCGCACCGGAATATTTCCTCGGCGACGCCGGCAGCTCCCGCTCCGATCTCTTCTCGCTCGGCGTCATCACCTACCAGATGCTAACCGGCCGGCTGCCGTACGGCACGCATGTGGCGCAGGCGCGCACGATGGCCGCGCAGAGAAAACTCTCCTACGACTCGGCTCGCAACTACGATGCCGGCCTGCCGGTCTGGGTCGACCGAACGCTGAATCGCGCCGTGCATCCCGACCCCTGCAAGCGTTACGAGGCGTTGTCGGAGTTGGTTTATGACCTTCGGCACCCGAAAGACGAGTACCTGCGGTCGGGACAGGTTCCCCTCCTTGAACGCAATCCGTTGTTGTTCTGGAAAGGTTTGTCGCTCGCATTGGCGGGCGTGATCGTCTGCCTCCTGATATTGCGCTGACCGGAACCACTCACCACCACCACCGACCGGAACCATTGTGCACGACGCAGCGTGCCGATAAGTTCACGCCATGGATCACACACCCGGACGCGCTGTTCTTGCTTTTACCTGCGTAGGGCATGCGCTTTTTCATATCAACGCGGCGCTGTTCCTCACTCTGGTGCTCGTGCTGCAGCCGGCATGGCAACTGCCCTACAACGAGTTGATTGCGCTCTGGGCATTCGGCGCATTCTTGCTTGGCTTCGGTGCCCCGATCGCGGGCTGGCTCAGTGACCGCCTCGGCGAAACCCGCGTGATGATCGGCTATTTTCTCGGGATGGGCGCATCGACGATCGCGTGCGGTTTTGCGGAGGGGCCGACGTCGCTGAAGCTGGCACTGTCGGCGATGGGGCTGTTTGGTGCGATCTATCATCCGGTCGGGACCGCCTGGGTGGTGAAAAATGTGCAACGGCAAGGCCGGTCGATTGCCATTCTCGGTATTTCCGGCAGCAGCGGCATTGCAGCCGCGTCACTGGTGGCGGCCGGCATCAACGATTTGGCGGGATGGCGCGCTGCGTTCATGGTTCCGGGGGCGGTCACGGTCGTTGCCGGCTTGGCGTTGATGGTGGCCTATGTCAGCGGGCGCATCGTCGACCGGGATTCGGATTTCGCCAGCCAACCGGAGCCCGACCGCCAGGATGCCCGCCGCGCTTTCATCGTGCTGGTGGTGACGATGACGCTGACGTCGCTGACCTACCAGGCGTTCGCGACCATGCTCCCGAAGTGGATCGGTCGGGAGATCGGCGCAGACCTGGGCCAAGGCTTGTTCGGGCTCGGGGCTCTGGTGACGATGATCTATCTCAGCGGTGCCGTGGCGCAGATTTTCGGCGGTTACTTCACCGACCGAGGCCTGATGAAGCCGGTCTATGTGGCCGCCTTCATGTTGCAACTCGCGGCGTTGGGGGCAGCTACCATTCTCGGCGGCCGGCCGATCGTGCTGGCGGCCATGGCGATGGCTTTCGTGTTCGATCTCGCCTCGCTGCTCGAGAATGTGCTGATCGCACGCTACACGCCGAGCGGGCGCCGAGGCTTGGCCTATGGCATCCGGCATGGCATTGCGATCGTTGCGGCGCCACTCGGCGTTTATCTCGTTGCGGCCCTGTTCGACGAGGAGACCGGCTTCAGCCTGCTGCTGCGCATACTGGCGGCCGTTGTCGTTGCTATTCTCGGCACGGCGTTACTGCTGCCGGCCGATCGTCCGGTGGCAACGGCGCGTCCGGCCAGGACCGGTGCCGCAACCTGATCGCAACCACGGCGGCGTCGATCAACGCGCCTTCGATACGCGCGTGTCGGCCTCGCCCAATCCCCGGGGACATGGTTTACGCGCTGTTAACAATGTCCGTGCCATGGTCCAGCCGTCAACCGGCCACGCTTCTGCGTTAGCGGATGCATGTGGCGGGCGCGACGAGCGCCTCGAGGGATGTGTGGGTGGGGTATGCGTACGAGAGTTTGGGGCGCCCGGGCGCCGTTGCGGCGGCATGCGCGCTGTGGGGCAGCCTTGCTTGCCGCGAGCAGGAGCCGCAAGGGCGCGGCACTCGGCGCTAGCCTCGTGATCGGCATGATTGTTGCCGCCTGCGCCCGCAGCGAGCCGCCCTCGACATCGGCCCCGCAAGCGCAACGCTCGACTCGCAGCACCGTCGACCCGAAGACCGGCACCTCTGCCAGTCCGCGCCTCTACACCCAGGCGACGCCGATTCCCAAGGGGGGTGGCTCCTACAAGGTTGGCGTGCCCTATCAGGTCTCCGGCCGGTGGTATACGCCACGCGAGGAGCCCGGTTACGACCGTACCGGCGTTGCCTCCTGGTACGGCGATGATTTCCACGGCCGCAAGACCGCGAACGGCGAAATCTACGACATGAACGCGCTCTCGGCGGCGCACACGACGCTGCCGATGCCCTCCTACGTCTGGATCAAGAACCTCGAAAACGGACGCTCACTGCTGGTACGGGTCAACGTTCGTGGACCGTATGCGCACGACCGGGTGATCGATTTGTCGCGTGCCGCCGCCCGCGCACTCGGCTCGGAACGGCGCGGCCTCTCGCAGGTGCGCGTGCGCTATGCGGGTCCGGCGCCGCTCAACGGCGACGATCGGCGGGAGCAGGCGTTCCTGCGCAGCCAGCCCTGGTTCAACTATGCCCAGTCGCCGGCGCCCGCGCAGCGCCAGCTCCCTTACATGCGGCCCTACGCGGATGCCGACGCAGCCTCGGGCGGCGCCGAGATGCGCCCAGCCATGGCCGCAGGCTTGGGCTCGATCGTGACGGCACCCGGGGCCAAACAGCGATCGAACCCGGACCGCGCAGCCGGTGGGGCCACAAAAGATCGCCAAATCGTCGCTGGATCGTTCCGTAACGAGGCCAACGCCGAACGCCGCGCCGCCGAGCTGGAACGGTTCGCGACCATGCGCGTCGTGCCGATTACGACGGCGCTCGGCACGATCTATCAGGTCCGCTCGGACCCGATGAGCGATCCTTCTGCGCAACAAACCGCCACCGAAATCATCGCCGCCGGCATCAAGGACGTTCGGGTCACGGCCGGACGCACGCCCGCCGTCCAGCAAACATCGCGTTGACGATAACCAACGCTCGCAAAAAATGCCATGCACGGCAATTGACACCGGCAGCCGCAAGCCGCGATAGTCGCCGCTCAATTCAGATTCTGGATTCGCGTATGCCCATCAATATGAAGGCTACGACGGCTTGGCTTGGCCTGGTTGTTGCGCTTTTTGCGCCTGCGATGGTGATGTCCGCCACAACTCCGGCGATCGCGGCTGGTCCAAGTGTGCAAGCCGCGCAGACCGAGATCACGACGCGGGCACGTCATGCGATCCTGATGGACGCGGACAGTGGCGCCGTTCTGTTCCAGTACAAAGCCGACGACATGGTGCCACCCGCCAGCATGAGCAAGCTCATGACGCTGGCGGTCGTGTTCAAGGCGCTGAAGTCCGGCCAGGTCAAGCTCGACGACGATATCCTCGTCTCGGTCAATGCCTGGCGGCGCGGCGGTGGCCCGTCCGGCACGTCGGCAATGATGATCCCGGTCAACACGCGCGAGAAGCTCGATCTGTTGCTGCAAGGCATCATTGTGCAGTCGGGCAACGACGCCTGCATTGCCATTGCCGAGGCGATGGCGGGCACCGAGGAAGCCTTCGCCCGCCTGATGACGGAGGAAGCGCGCCGGATCGGCATGAAGAAAGCCGAATTCCGCAATTCGACCGGCCTCTTCCATGCCGAGCATTTGGTGCCCGCGCGCGAACTCGCGATCCTCGCCCGGCATCTGATCAAGGAATATCCGGAGTACTACGCGCGGTTTGCACAGCGTGAATTCCTCTACAGGAAGCACAAGTTCCCGAACCGCAATCCACTGCTCGGCGCCGGTCTCGGCATCGATGGTATGAAGACCGGTCACTTGAATATTTCCGGCTACGGCATGGTCGCCTCGGCGAAGCAGGACAACCGCCGCCTGATCCTTGTCGTCAATGGCATGGACAAGATGGAGGAACGTAAGTCGGAGGCGATCCGCCTGCTCGAATGGGGCTTCAAGAGCTTCACGGAATTCAAGCTGTTCGACGCCGGCGAGGTCGTCGGCCAGGCCCGCGTCTGGGGCGGCAGCAGCATGTACGTGCCGCTGGCCGGCACCAACGATCTCACCGTCATCCTGCCGCGCTATCCGGCGAACCAGAAGCTAAAGGCCGAGATCATCTACAAAGGGCCGCTCAAGACACCGATCAAAAAGGGCGACCCGATCGCGACCTTGCGCGTCACCAGCACCTCGCAGGCGGTGAACGAGATCCAACTCTACGCCGCCGAGGACGTAGAAGGCGCCGGAACCATGCGCCGCGGGCTCGATTCGATCCTCCACTTGGCGTTCCGTTGGGCAATGTGACTTTGCTCCACTTGCTTCTTGCTCCAGTTCTTCGGGAGTAGGCGGCATACGCGCCATCGCGTGCGCAGGTGAGGAGAGCATTGCCGTTCGCCATTGCGTCGTGCTCAAAACGCGCGTTGCTTCATCCAATAAAAAACCGCAGTCGTCATGGTGCAAAATGCCCCCGCTTTCATAGCAGCGATCATAGCGTGCCAAAACTCCCAGCGGTCGCGATAGGCCGTCCAGTCGCTCGGGAGCTTGTCCGGTGTCCATGTTGCGAAAACCGCATTTATGGGCGCGATCAAGCCGATCCAAAGTCCGAAGAATGCAATGGTCAACAGAACGGCACCCACCACTGCCCACACCAGCGAACGACGGTTTCTGCGAACAGCGAACACAAGGAACCATGCCAGCAGGATTGCGCCAATTTCGATCACAGCGCCGATTGTCGCATAGTCGCGATAGAGCGTTTCCATCGCTGCCCGCCAAAAGGCACCGTCCCACGATGCCTTACCCCTGATCTGAAGGATGTGCGACCAGGATGCGCCAAGGCTGAGCGCCGTTATCAATAGGGCGACGGTAGCGAAGGCCCTCGTCGAAACTCCAAGTCCTGCGACCGGACGGCCCGCTTGAGTACCTATTCCGGCCGAGGCTGTGTCATCGACTACGGTCATCGCGCGATACCTCCTGTATGCGTTACCAGCAGAACGCTTGGCGCTGCCGCCTGGTTCCCAGCTCAATTTTAAACATGGAAAACTAGACCTCGCTGGGAACGCTTTACCAACTATGGTCTCCAACGCACGGTGCGAAGAAATTGGCGCAAATTGGCGCTAGGAGCCGATTCTGCGTGGCTAATGGCGGACCCATTGCTGAGTGGAGACCGTTCCCACTTCCCTGTCCTCATTCCTCGTGACTGTCCCGCGCTTGGTCGTCGCGTTTGACACCCGTTCCCCGGCCGCCTACGACAACGCCATGCGCGGGAAGTTCATCACGTTCGAGGGCGGCGAGGGCTCGGGGAAGTCCACGCAGGCGTTGGAATTGCGTGCCTTTCTTGAGTCAAAGGGCATCAACGCGACATTCACTCGTGAACCCGGAGGCACCCCTTTCGCCGAAGAAGTGCGGAATTTCCTCCTTTTTGGTCCAGGCCGGTCAACACCCGGAACGTCGCTGGCCGAAGCATTGCTGTTCTTTTCTGCACGAGCGGACCACGTTCAACGCAAGATAATTCCGGCATTGGAAGCCGGAGATTGGGTTGTCTGTGACCGGTTTACCGACTCAACCAGGGCATATCAGGGCGCCGCGGGCGGAGTGCCGGTCAAGACGCTACTGGTGTTGGAAAAAGCGGTGTTGGGCGACTTTTCACCTGACTTGACTTTCGTCCTCGATCTGCCCGCTGAAATTGGGCTACAGCGAGCAGAAGCCCGTCGTCTACGCGAGTTGGCTCCCAGCAGTTTCACTCCCGAACGCGACCTGTTCGAAGATCGTGATCTACCGTTTCACCAACGGTTACGGCAAGGCTATCGAGATATTGCACAGGCTGAGCCGCAGCGATGCGTGATGATCGACGCATCACAATCGATCTACGACATCAAATTCCAGATTGGCTATCATTTGGCCGATCGATTGGGATTTTCCTGATGGCCCGCGCGCCGGCTGTCCAAGAGATCGAGGCACCACCCGAAGCCGACCGGCTGGAGGATGCGCAGCACCCGCGCGCGACCACCGTTCTCTTCGGCCACAACGCCGCCGAGGCACAGCTCGCCGCGACGTTCGCCACCGGCCGCATGCATCACGGCTGGCTGATCGCGGGCCCCTCCGGCATCGGCAAGGCGACACTCGCCTATCGCTTCGCGCGGCACGTGCTGGCCAATCCGGAAGAGCGTGACCTGTTCGGGAAAAGCCTCGAGATCGCGCCGGAAACCATCGCCGCCCGGCAGTTGCGCTCGCTCTCGCACCCCGGTTTGCTGCTGATCCGCCGCCCGTGGGACCACAAGGCCAAGCGCTTCACAGCCACGATCCCGGTCGACGAAGTGCGCCGTATCCGTTCGTTCGTAACGCATACGGCCGGCGGCGGCGCGTATCGCGCCGTCATCGTCGACACCGCGGACGAGCTCAACACCAACGCTGCCAACGCACTGCTCAAATCGCTGGAGGAGCCGCCGCCGCGCACGTTCTTTCTGCTGGTCACCTCGGAACCTGGGCGCTTGCTGCCGACGATCCGCTCGCGTTGCCGGCGTCTCGATCTCAACGCGCTGGGTGAGGCAGACCTGAAGCGCGCCGCCATGAAGGCGATGGAGGGCAGCGATGCCGATCCGCCTGGCCCGTCGGACTGGGTGCGGCTGATCGGGCTCTCTGAAGGCAGCGTGCGGCGGTTGCTGCTGCTCTGGTCCGGTGAAGGCCTGAAGTTGCAGGATCGGCTCGAGAAGCTGATGCAAGACATGCCCAAAGTGGACTGGGGTCTGGTGCACACGCTCGGTGATGAGCTTGGTTCTGCGGCTTCGGCGCAGCGCTTCGAGATGTTCTTCGATCTGCTGCTGCAACTGCTGGCACGTATGGTGCGGGCGCGGGCACGGGGCGCCACCGACGGACCGGAAGCGGCGCTCGCTGCCCGCCTGATCCCGGAGTCGAGACTTGCCACCTGGGCCGAGCTGTGGGAAACAGTCGTCCGCGAGAAGGGCGACGCGCTGTCGCTCAACCTGGACCGCAAGTCGTTGATACTCGATACTTTCCGCCGCATCGAGATGGCCGCACGGGGATAGCGGCTAGTCATGGGGGCCAAACACCCCCCGCGTGTCATCCTCGGGCTTGTCCCGAGGACCCATGTGTCCGCGGACTCAGCGCCATGGTTGTGCTGAGGCGTTGCAACATAACCGAACCCCTTGGGCTTGATGCACGTCGTGTCGAAGACGCGCCTCCAGCACGATGGGTCCTCGGGAGTCATGTCGAAGACGTGCTTCGCACTTGGGCCCGAGGATGACATCGTTACGGTTGAATTCAATGTGAGAGTGCAAGTCGGCCCGATATGACCACGCGCGAAAAATTCTACATCACCACGGCCATCTCCTACCCGAACGGCCCACCGCACATCGGCCATGCCTACGAGGCGATTGCCACCGACGCCATCGCCCGCTTCGAGCGGCTGGACGGCAAGGACGTGCTGTTCCTGACCGGCACGGATGAGCACGGCCTGAAGATGAAGCAGACGGCCGCGCGTGAGGGCGTCTCGCCGCGCGAACTTGCCGACCGCAACTCGGCGCGCTTCCGCGAGATGGTGGCGGCCCTCAATCTCTCCAACGACGACTTCATCCGCACGACGGAGCCGCGCCACTACGAGGCATGCGTGGCGCTGTGGAAGCGCATGGCTGCCACCAACAACGGCGACATCTTCATCAAGAACTACGCCGGCTGGTACTCGGTGCGCGACGAGGCGTTCTACCGCGAAAGCGAGACGAAGGTTGTCGACGGCAAGCGGGTCGGTCCGCAAAGCACCGAGGTCGAGTGGACCGAGGAGGAAACCTATTTCTTCCGCCTCTCGGCCTACCAGGACAAGTTGCTGGCGCACTACGAGGCCAACCCTGACTTCATCCTGCCGCCTGAGCGGCGGAACGAGGTGGTGAGCTTCGTCAAGTCGGGCCTCGAGGATCTGGCCGTCTCGCGCACGACGCTGGACTGGGGCATCCCGGTTCCTGGCGCCGACGGCCACGTCATGTACGTCTGGGTCGATGCGCTCAATAACTACGTCACCGCGACCGGCATCCTCAACGGCGACGGTAAGGGCCCGCGCGCGCATTACTGGCCAGCCGACGTGCACGTCATCGGCAAGGACATCGTGCGCTTCCACGCGGTCTACTGGCCGGCGTTCCTGCTGTCGGCGGGGCTGCCGCTGCCGAAGCGGGTGTTTGGGCATGGTTTCCTCAACGTTCGGAACGAAAAGGGCGAAGACGAGAAGATGTCGAAGTCGCTCGGCAACGTTCTCGATCCGCACGTCCTGTTGAAGGAGTACGGTTGCGACCAGACCCGCTTCTTCTTCCTGCGCGAGGTGACGTTCGGCCAGGATGGCGCCTACAGCCCGACGGCGATCGAGAACCGTATCAACGCTGATCTCGCCAATGGCCTCGGCAACCTTGCGCAGCGCTCGCTGACGATGATCAATAAGGGCTTCGAAGCCCAAGTGCCGGTGCCTGGTGACTTCACGAAGGCAGACCTCGCCATCCTGTCTGCGACCGACGCCCTTTATCCGGTGTGCCGTGCGGCTATGAACGGCCAAGCGATCAAGACCTGGCTCGATGCCGTGTGGAACGTGATCGGCGAAGCCGACCGGTATTTCGCGTCCGAGAAGCCGTTCGACAAAACGCTCGCGGTCGAGCGAAAGGGGACGATCCTCTACGTCGCGGCAGAGGTCGTGCGGCAATTGGCGATCCTGGTGCAGCCGGCAATGCCGACGTCGGCGGCAAAGCTGCTCGATCTGTTGGCACAGCCGGCCGAGGCGCGGAGCTTTGCTTCGCTCGGACCGGCCCACCGCTTGCGGCCCGGTACTGTGCTGCCGGCGCCCGTAGGCGTCTTTCCGCGCTACGTGCGCCCTGTCGATCCGGACGCCGTGCCGACGCAGAAGCCAGCCAAGCAACCGAAGGCACCGAAGAAGCCGAAGGGGGACGACGCCTGATGCTCGTCGACCACCACTGCCACCTCGATTTCCCGGACTTCGAGGCTGAACGTGATGCCTACGTCGCGCGCGCCAAGGCGGCCGGCGTCGGCATCCTCGTCACCATCTCGACGCGCATCCGCCGCTACGACGTCTATCGCGCCATCGCCGAGGCCTACCCGGACGTCTACTTCTCGGTCGGTACGCATCCGCATCAGGCGCATGAGGAACTCGACATCCCGGTCGACGAAATCGTGCGATTGGCGCAGCATCCGAAATGCGTTGCCGTCGGCGAAGCTGGTCTCGACTACTTCTACAGGAAGTCGCCGCCCGAGGCGCAGGCCGAAAGTTTCCGCCGCCACATCGAAGCCGCGCGCCAGACAGGGCTGCCGCTGGAGATCCACACGCGCGATGCCGACGCCGATGCGGTCAAGATCCTGGAAGACGAGATGACGAAGGGCGCCTTCAAGGCCGTGCTGCACTGCTTCACGGGCGGCGAGGCACTGGCCCGGCGTGCGGTCGATCTCGGCCTGATGGTGTCGTTTTCCGGCGTCATCACGTTCAAGAAATCGGAGGAGTTGCGCCGTGTCGCGGCGCTGGTGCCACTTGAGCGCCTGCTCGTCGAAACTGACGCGCCGTTCCTGGCGCCCGACCCGTTCCGGGGCAAGCGCAACGAGCCGGCCTACGTCGTGCATACGGCTGCCGCACTGGCGAAGGTGAAGGGCGTCACGCCTGCTGAACTTGCCGCCGCGACAACCGCGAATTTCTTCCGCTTCTATTCCAAGGCCAAGCGTCCGCTTGGGTCGAGCGAGGCTGCGGCATGAGCTTTAAGCTGACTCTGCTCGGCACCGGTTCATCCGGCGGGGTGCCGCGCCTCGGCAACAACTGGGGCGCCTGCGATCCCGCAAACCCGAAAAACCGGCGGCGACGCTGCTCGGCGCTGGTGGAACGAATTTCCGGCCGCGGTCGCACGCAGGCGTTGATCGACACGTCGCCCGACTTACGCGACCAGATGCTCGACGCCGGGATTGGTGTTATCGACGGCGTCATCTACACGCACGACCACGCCGACCACACGCACGGCATCGACGACCTGCGCATGCTGGCGTTCAACATGAAGCGCCGCGTCGATGTGCATTGCGACAAGGCGACGGGCGAGAGCCTGAAGCGCCGCTTCGGCTACTGCTTCGAGACGCCGGCCGGCTCCAGCTACCCGCCGATCCTGACCCAGCATGTGATCCACCCGCTCCGCCATATCACGATCAACGGCGCCGCCGGTCCGATCGAGCTGCTGCCGGTCCCGCAGGAACATGGCGACACGAGCTCGCTCGGCTTTCGCATCGGCAACGTTGCCTACTCGCCCGATGTCAGCGGGTTGGCGCCGGAAGCGATCGCGCACCTCCAGGACCTCGATATCTGGATCGTCGATGCACTGCGCTACATTCCTCACCCCGCGCACTGGAGCGTGAAACAGGCACTCGGTTGGATCGAGCGGTTGAAACCAAAGCGCGCGATTCTGACCCATCTGCATGTCGACCTGGACTATGCCAAGCTTGCGGCCGAACTTCCGGATCACGTCGTGCCGGCCTATGACGGCCTTCAGATCAACTTCGAAGCCTAAGGCTGTCCACGGTTGCAACGCTTGCTCGAATGAATTGGCGATTGGAGAGAATAAGCATGGCACGGCGCGGCATTTGGACATTGGCTGCATTGTTATTTTCGATGAACTTGTTCGCTGGTCCGGCCGACGCGCAACCCGCGCCGACCAAGGTACAGCAGGAGCGGGCCAAGGCCGCAGCCGCGCGGACAGAGCCGGGTCCCGCCGTCTACCCATCCAGCACTGCCAACGAAACCGCACAGTTCCTGGCGGGCCTGCCGCCGGCTCCCGGCTCGCCGTTTGCACCGCTGACGCTCGACACTGCCGTCGATCAGCACGCCCGCCACTTCAATGCCGAGTGGGCGGCGCTCGAGCAGCGCCAGTTGTCCAAGGTCCGCGCTTTCGCGGCGAAAAACCTGACGTCGCCGTCAAAGACGCTGTTCTACATGTTCAGCGGCCCGGACTTCCTCTTTGCCGACGCCTTCTTCCCGAAGGCCTCGACCTACGTACTGGTCGGCCTGGAGCCGGTCGGCCCGGTGCCCGATATCGCCAAACTTCCGAAAGGCGCGCTGCCGAAAATGCTCGGTCAGCTCAAGACGTCGCTCAGCCATTTCGTCGGTAAAAGCTACTTCGTCACCAGCTACATGGATCAGCACCTGCGCCAGAGCGTGATGCCCGGTACGCTGCCGGTGCTGTACGTGTTCCTGGCGCGTGCCGGCAAGACGATCACGTCCGTCGAGCATATGCGATTGGCGGCCGACGGAACGGTCGCGCCGCTCGGCGAACTGGCGCCTGGAGAACGGCCGCGCGCCGCCAAGATCACGTTCACCGGCAAGGATGGCGCCGAGCAGACGCTCTACTATTTCAACACCGATCTCTCGAACAAGGGCGTCGAAGCCAGTGGCTTCCTGACGTTCTTGAAGACGCTTGGACCAGGCGACAGCTTCATCAAGGCGGCCTCGTACCTGCTACACGGCGGCCCCTTCAGCAACGTTCGCGATTTCCTGCTCGAGAAGAGCGTCGCGATCTTCCAGGACGACACTGGCATTCCCGTGCGCAACTACAACCCGGCTCAATGGACGCTGACGCCGTTCGGCACCTACACACGGCCGATCCCGACGTTCGCGCGCAACTACCAAAAGGAAATGCAGACGCTGTTCGACCAGGCCAAACCGGCGCCGCTCGACTTCAGCATCAGCTATCGCTGGCGCCCCGGCCAATCGAGCGCATTCCTGGCGCGGAGGAAGATGTAAAGCTCGGTCCAAATTGCTCGCTCGACGGCTCAGTCCGTAAAGTGAACATACGAAGAACATTTCTTGACATTGCGCGCAACGTCACCTAGTATTCCACCGACAACTCGGGATCAGGAACCCCTGTCGGGAAGTGACGCCAAGTCCATGCAAGAGCCGATCAAGCTACCCGCTATCTCGGAGTACATCTGGGACCAGAAATACCGCCTGAAGGCGGCGGACGGCAGTCCGCGCGAAGCCACGCTTTCGGAGACCTGGGCCCGCGTCGCAAAAGCCGCCGCCACACCGGAGAAAAAACGGGACCGTGCCCGGACGGAGCAGCAATTCTTCGACGCCATGGACGATTTCGCGTTCCTCCCCGCCGGCCGCATCATCGCGGGCGCGGGCAGCGGGCGGGAAGTGACTCTCTTCAATTGCTTCGTCATGGGCCGGATCGAGGACGACCTCACGTCCATCTTCGACAACGTCAAGGAAGCCGCGCTGACGATGCAGCGCGGCGGCGGCATCGGCCACGATTTCTCTACACTGCGCCCCGAAGGTGCCCTGGTAAAAAGCATCGGTGCCGGCGCCTCCGGTCCGGTGAGCTTCATGGACGTTTGGGATGCCATGTGCCGCACCATCATGTCGGCCGGCCAGCGCCGCGGCGCCATGATGGCGACGCTGCGGTGCGACCATCCAGACATCGAAACCTTTATCGACGCCAAGTCCAAGGCAGGCCGCCTCAGCAACTTCAATCTGTCCGTCCTGGTGACCGACGCCTTCATGGCCGCCGTACGAGAAGACCGCGAGTGGGCACTGAGCTTCGAAGGCACGCACTATCGCACCGTGCGCGCCCGCGCACTCTGGGACCGCATCATGCAGGCGACCTACGCCTATGCAGAGCCGGGCGTCATCTTCATCGACCGCATCAACCAGCGGAATAACCTCGCCTATTGCGAGGAGATCCGCGCGACCAACCCCTGTGGAGAGCAGCCATTGCCGCCACATGGCGCCTGCCTGTTGGGCTCCATCAACCTTGCCCGCCTCGTCCGCGACCCGTTCACCCCCCGCGCTCACATCGACGAAACCCGGCTCGAATCGCTGGCGGCGCTCGCCGTCCGTTTCCTCGACAACGTCATCGATGTCTCCGCTTACCCGCTCAACCTGCAACGCAAGGAAGCTAAGGCGAAACGGCGCATCGGTCTGGGCATCACCGGCCTCGCCGACGCGCTTGCCATGACTGGCTTGCGCTACGGCAACCCGGAAGCAGTATCGCGCGCTGGCAGCTGGATGCAGGCGATCGAACGCGCGGCTTATCTCGCCAGCGCGGAACTCGCGCGCGAGAAGGGCGCATTCCCGTTGTTCGAGCCGGCAGCATTCCTCGCCTCCCCGAATGTCGCGCGGCTCGCGCCGGACGTTCGCACTGCCATCAGCCATCACGGCATTCGCAATGGCTGCCTCACCTCGATCGCGCCGACCGGTACCATCTCGATGCTCGCCGGCAACGTCTCGAGCGGCATCGAGCCGATCTTCGACCTCAGCTACACGCGCCGCATCCGCGAGGTCGGCGACACTGTGCGCGAAGAACGCGTCGAGGACTACGCCCATGCCGTCTTCCGCCAAATGCATGGCCCTGATGTGCTTCTGCCCGGCACATTGGTGACGACGGAGGTGCTCACACCGCGCGAGCATCTGGCAATGCAGGCGGCCGTTCAGGCGCACGTCGACAGCTCGATCTCGAAAACCATCAACTGCCCGGAGTCGATACCGTTCGACGCCTTCAAGGGCATCTACCAGGAAGCCTACGACCAGGGCCTCAAGGGCTGCACCACGTTCCGCCCGAATCCCGTCACCGGCTCCGTACTGGTCCAATCTCCAGCACCTGCCGAAGCAGCAACGACGAAGGCTGCAGTGTTTGCGGCAACGCAGGCTCCGCCCGCCGCACCATCGGTATTGCCGGAGCCATCACACATATCGGCGCCACCCGATCGCACGCGGCACGAGACGAGGCTGGAGCCCGGGGATGTCGTCTACTTGTCTCGCCCGCTCGAGCGGGATCAGGCACTGCCTGGCTTCACCTACAAGCTCAAATGGAACGATAGCGACCACGCGATCTACGTCACCATCAACGACACCGAACGGG
The DNA here is from genome assembly GCA_031367895.1 of Hyphomicrobiales bacterium. Lineage (GTDB taxonomy): Bacteria > Pseudomonadota > Alphaproteobacteria > Rhizobiales > Hyphomicrobiaceae. The sequence continues at coordinate 7,086 of JANLQP010000281.1, read as the reverse complement.
ACGGCCGCCGCCGGCCGTTCGAGATCTTCATCAACACCAAGAACCTCGAGCACTACGCCTGGACGGTTGCGCTGACGCGCATGATCAGCGCTGTATTCCGGCGCGGCGGCGATGTGACATTCGTCTTCGACGAACTCAAGGCCATCTTCGACCCGCAGGGCGGCCAATGGATGGACGGCCGTTATGTCCCGAGCCTGCTCGCCGCGATCGGCGAGATTATCGAATCACATATGCGGCGCACCGGCGCCCTGGCGCCGCCCGCTGCCGTTTTCGAAGCATCCCTGACGCCGGAGCTGTCTCGGCGCCGTCTCACGGCAGATCTCAACACCGCGATCGACGAAACGACGGTCGCGGAATCCGCCCCCGGCAGCACTCCGCGCGCAGGCAAACGCTGCCCAAAATGCGTTTCAGGCACTCTCACGCTGGATTCCGGTTGCTGGTTATGCAGAAATTGTGGATATTCCAAATGTCATTAACGACGCTTTCCGCTGGCGTCGATCGCCATCAGCCATCGTCGCTACCACGTCGATAAGACCTTGATTCCCAATTTAAAAATTAAGCTGTCGCCCCTCCGACACGATCTTCACGTTTTCGCGATCAGCCACAATTTGGCTTGAAATAATTCGTAACAGAACCAAGTCCAATCGTGAGCGGGTCTTGTCGCAAGCATAATTTCAGGTTGAGTATATGCCCATGCCACAGACGAGTGCACATAGTTCGGAGTTGCGAGCCCGGGCGGTCGGCGAGTCAGCTGGCCCGTCAGCTCCCATTGCGACAACGTCGTGGCGCGGGGCATCCGGCCGTTTTTTTTCCCACACCGTCTACACGTTGATCGGCTGTCCGGCGTTCACGTCGGCCAATTTTATTCTAGTCAAGCGTGACCAGAACGGCTGTCGCAATGTTCTGCGCGTCGACCGCACCGAGAGCACGACCCCGAGCCTCAATCTCGCGCACATCCGGCGCGTGGGCGCATGCCTCGGCGCCAATGAAGTGCACATCTATGCCCGTCAGGCATCCGAGTCGGGACGCGCGTCGATTGCTTTCGACATCGCCACGGCAATAGAAAGCTTGGGCGCACCGCGCCAAGTGCAGCACTGATCGGTTCGCGCTCGATCAGGCCGTGATGGCTCGACAGTCGCGCATCACAAATATCCGCCGACGTTTCGCGCCGACACCTCCACCCGAAAGGCCGCCTGCCGAACCTTCACCGCGACACCGCGAAATCAAAAGCCCGGGAAACCTGTCGCCAGGCGTCACAGTTCGATATCGATCTGGGTGACCGTGATTGGTTTCAAGCCGCGCGCCGCGCCGGTGTTCGCGTTAGACTTTCCGCGACGCGCTCGACAGCTTTGCTCCAGTCGGTGACGTCCTCCGGATCGAGACCGAACGTCGCCAGAGCATCCGCCGGCTGTCCGCCGTCGCGGAAGATTCGGGCACAGGCTTGCCGGGCGTAGCCGAGGTTCTGGTTCCACTGCACTGGATTGATGTGCGCCGGGCCATCTTCACGGATCGCGCGCGTGCTCATGGAGATGATGGTGGAGGAGTTGGGGGAGATCATTGTGGGTCTCGTTCCTGTTGCTCAATTCGACTTCTACGCATTCCCACTTCGAGAGGCGATGCTTCTTCGAGAGGGCGGCAAGCACCCCGAACGCTCTGGCAACGCCACGCGAGACCATGCCATGCGCTGCCTTGAGGGACCGTAGTCTGTCGCTCGAGGCGCTTGCCTTTCCGTGGAAGCGGCGGTCGCCGCTTCAATTCTCGAAGCCTTTCGCGGATGCTTCAGTGCATCCGTCCTTTGCCGTCACGTTCTGCCGTTTCCATCTGGGCCGACGCCTCGACCACAGCACGCACACGACCGAGCACCGAACTCAACGCATCACCAACCTGACGCCACTCACCTGCACTCGACTGAACGCTCCCGACTGGGGCAACCGACGCGGACGCAACCGCACGCTCACGCGAAAAACTCTGACGCGACTGAACCAACTCCGAAGACGGAACTGGCCGACCAGCCGACTGGGCCGACGCACGGAATGCCACTGACGCAACTTTCGACATCTCGCTCACACTTTCTGCAATTTCCGACTGAACGCGGGACGCCACACTCACGAACTCGACTGGAACTCCACGAACGCAACTGTCGGACTGAACCGGACGCTGATTGGAAGAACTCTGACGCGACCGACGCTGACTGAAACTCGACTGACCCGAACGCAACGCAACGCAACCAGACACACTGGGGCGCGAATTGAACTGACTGAACGCAACCGACCCGACTGAACCCACACACAACTGACGCTGAACCTCGTGCTCTGCCTGACCGGCGAGCCGCTGCTGCATACGCTCGAACTGGTTTGCTGCAGTCGCTCGCCGTGATTGCCGGAGCATGCGGAGAAACATGCCCTTTACGCCTTCAATAGACTGGGGGTCTTCAGGAGAAGAACCGTACGCAGACGCAACCGACGCTACAGGACGCAACCGATACACAACGAGACCAGATACGCTGACGCTACCGACGCAACGAACGCGACCGACGCAACGAACGCTACTTACGCCACGCTTACTCTGCTCAACACGGAACCCATTGGAGATGGGCAACACCGAACGGCGAGCGGGAGAGCCGCCAGAAACCCCACCGCGACGCTTGAACACAACTTCGGCAGGGGTACGCCACTCACTCGACTGAACTTCACTCTGGGGGGCACGCTGGAACTTGGTCATCCCTTGGCTCCCTCTTCGCTCGCCGTTCGCTTCGTGTTCCGCGAACGAGGCCTATAAAGCCGTTGCTTTGTGGCAACGCCACGACGAAAAAACGGAGGTCCCGTGAATTAAAATGAAAGAACGTTCAGAGAACAAGGCGGAGTCCCGAAATACGGGCGTTGCGGCCGCGGAGCGACCCAAAATTCGATCGATCCTATGGCTGTGGATAACTTCGGAACCGTGATTTTGGGGTTTTAGGCGCGCTCGGCAGCGGCAAATGCGGCCATCAGCGCAGCGACGAACGCCACAAACGAGGCAATCACGTTCCATCCAGCGAACGAAAGCCCGAGGAATCGCCAAAGCGCCTTGGTGCAGCTCGGCACGGAGGTGCCCTCGAGCGCGCCGAGAATGCCGGCGCCGCCTGACTTCAAGGGCACCAATTCGCCGGAGCACGAATCCGGACCCGGCCAGAATTCCCATTCAACGCCAGAGTGATAGACGCCGAGCCCTGCATTCGCGAGGAAACCGAGCGCCACCGCGAAGAACAGAAGTCCGGCCCAACGCGCGCGGCCTGCGGCCACAAGAACCAGGGCCGCAAACAGGCCTGGAATCCCGGCGTAATAGGCGTAGCGCTGCTGCAGACAAAGCGGGCAAGGCGCGTAACGGCCGATCTTCTCGAAGCCCCAGGCCGCGATAATCACCCCAACCGCCAGCAGCAGGGCAAAAGCGCCCGCGCGGTAGGCTTGGCCCCTCATCACGGGCATGCGACTGGCCATGGGAACTCCACGCGAAACACTGTGAGGGCGGCAAGACGGACGGGTCAGAGCAGATACTTGATACCGACGAACCCGCCGACCATCAAGACAACCAGGGCGGTGACGATGAGATTCAAACGCCGCTCGATGAAGTCGCGAATGGGCTCGCCGTACCAGTAGAGCAGTGCCGCCACGAGAAAGAACCGCATCGACCGCGAGACGATGCTCGCGCCGACAAAAGCCAGCAGATTCATGTGCATGGTGCCAGCGAAAATCGTCAGCACCTTATAGGGAAAGGGCGTCGGTCCCTTGATCAGCAGGACCCAGACGCCCCACTCCTTGAACCATTCCGCGAGTTGGCCCCATTTACCGTCCAGGCCGTAAAGCTTGATGACGGACTGCCCGATATATTCGAACAGATAGTATCCGATCGCATAGCCGGCCAAACCACCCAAAACCGAGCCGACCGTACAGATCGCCGCGTACGTCCACGCTTTCTGGCGCTGCCGGAGCACCATCGGCACCAGCATCACGTCGGGTGGAATGGGAAAGATCGAACTTTCGATGAACGCGACCCAGAACAACGCGTGCGGCGCCTTCTCGTGCCCCGCCTGCCGCATCATCCAATCGTAGATCCGCTTCATCATACCGTTGCCCCTACCGTCTCCGCGGATCCACGTCGATGTGGCGCGTCGCGCCAGCGTCGCCTCGACCAGGCGCACCGAGCAAACATCAGGCCGCAAATGCCCCCCCCCGATGGTCCAGCAACGAAGAACACGTATTTTTCTACGGGCAGCGATCTAACCCTTTTTCGGCGCCCACTTGGCCCTGCGCTTTTCGGCGAACGAGGCCAGACCTTCGGCTGCGTCGGCCGTCTGCCGGGCATTCGCGTGGCTCTCGATCAACGCCTCGTAATCCGAGCGATCGAGCCCACCCCAGGCGCTTTCCAGGATGTGGCCTTTGGTCTTCGCCATCGCCGCGGAACTGTTCTCCAGGATCTGCGCCACGATTTCGGCGCCCCGCGCCTCGAGCCCGGCCAGCGGCACCACCTCGTGCACCAGCCCGATACGCCTTGCTTCTTCGGCCCCGAATCGCTCGCCGGTCAACGCGTAGCGCCGTACCTGGCGAACGCCGATCGCGTCGTTCAAGTGCGGAATGATGATCCCGGCATGCAGCCCCCACCGCACCTCGGCAATGGAGAAAATCGCGTTGTCGGCGGCCAGGACCACATCGCAAGCCGCGACCACGCCTGTACCACCGCCGAAGCAGCCGCCCTGCACCAACGCAATCACAGGTACGGCCAAGCGATTGAGCCGGTCGATCACTTCGGCCGTCATCTGCGAGGCAGCGAGGTTCACCGACGGGCTTTCCGGGCGTACCGAGTTGATCCATTTCAAGTCGGCTCCGGCCAGGAAGTGCCGGCCATTGCCCTTGAGAATCACTGCGCGGACGCCTGCGTCACGCTCGATCTGGCCGAGGCCTGATATGACGCACTGCAACAAATCTGCGTTGTAAGCGTTATTGACCTCGGGCCGGTTCAAGATGACGGTTGCGACACCACGTCCGTCGATGTTCGACAACACTGCAGGCGCACTCATGCCGCATCCCCCCATTTCGCTTTCCGGCTACGCCAGCCTCATAAAACAACGCAACGTCAATTTGTTATGCAGGCACGGATCACAAATCACCAGTGTGCATCACATGACAAACCACGAAAAAGTTATAGCTTACGCTGTGTGCTGGGCCCATCTTCACTCTATCGCCGCAAACCGTCCTTAGGTACAAGGCGGCTTGCGAAGCTGGAAGCTGCTGGAAGCTATTGGCTGGCCGAAGAAAACAGACGAGGTTCGTCGATCGATGGGCGGAATTTCACGCCAGACACCGCGGATGACCTCGACCCTCGGTTGGGCGCGCTGCGTCGCGTCCGGCTTCGTTCTCGTTATGGCCACTTGCCTGCCTGCGGTGGCTCAGGATTGGAAATTCAGCATTCCCGGGTTCGGCAACCCGTCGGGACAAGAGCCCCGTGCTCCGCGGGCCTCCCGCGACGAACTGCAAACACCTCTCAACGATTTGCGACCCGATTCGACGCCATTGCGCTCGGACGGGATGCTCGACGCCATCAACGCTGCCGTCGCCCGCTACACCCAGATCCAGGAAAACGGCGGCTGGCCCACTATCCCCGGCACACGCTCGATCAGGCCCGGTGACGACGACGAGCGTATTGCACAGGTTCGTCGCCGCCTCGCGATGAGCGGCGATCTTACCGGCGCCGTCAGCAAGGGCTTCAATTTCGACGGCGAGCTCGAGGCCGCGGTTCGCCGGTTCCAGGAACGCCACGGGATTCGCGTTTCAGGCCGCATCGATGCACAGACGATCCAGGCCATGAACGTGCCGGTGCAGGCGCGCATCGCCCAGCTCAAGCTCAACTATCAACGCATCGACGAATTGATCGGCCAGCGCGTCGAAGATCGTTACGTGCTGGTCAATGTTCCCGGCTTCCAGCTCGAGGCCGTCTTTCAGAACGTCGTCGAGATGCGTCATCGCGTCATCGCCGGCAAGCCGGAGCGGCAGACCCCGCAAGTCAAGACGCACATTCGCGCGCTGAACTTCTTCCCCTATTGGCGTGTGCCGGACAGCGTTGCGACGCTGGATCTCATCCCACGCTTGCGCAAGGAACCGGATTACCTGCAGAAGGAGCAGATCCGGGTGCTGAACGGCGCCTTCAACGGGCCAGAGGTCAATTCCACCAGTATCGACTGGCAAACCGCTGATGCCAAGGTCATCAAGTTCCGCCAGGATCCGGGTCCGCAGAACGCACTTGGCCTCGTCCGCCTCGACATGCCGAACGAGCACGGCGTCTACATGCACGACACGCCGATGAAGCCCCTGTTCGGCCAACGCGCCCGGGCCTTCAGCGCCGGTTGCGTGCGCGTGCAGGATGTGTTTGCGCTCGCCGCCTGGGTTGGCCGCGACGAGCCTGGCATGGACCGCAAGAAGGTCGACGAAATTGTCAGCGGCGGTAGTGCCGTCGATATCGTTCTGAAGTTTCCGGTGCCGGTCTACTTTGCATACGTTACGGCGTGGGCAGAGCAGAACGGCCGCGTCGAATTCCGTCCCGACATCTATGGCCGCGATGGCCTGCGCGAATTGGCCGGAGATCGTGAGCGCGACCCCGAGGCGCAAGCCCTACCACAGGCTCAAGTTCTGGCGCCTTAACACCCTATTCCGCAGCCGTTTTCTTCGGTGTGGCACTCTCGCCGCGCATCACATTGTCGGCGCGGGTCGGGTTGATGATGGCATCGGCATGCCGATGCATCAACTCGATCTCGTCGCGGCTGCGATAGGCGGGCGTCTTGCCCGTGATCACGGCCAGCTTCTCCGCCTCGATGTTGCGGCGCACCTCCGCCGTGAACGAATTGAGCCGGTGATAGGCCTCCGACAATGTCCGCCCGAGCGCGGTGAGCCCGTGCCCGGTCAGCACGATCAGATTGGTCGCCTGGATGAAGTTGGAAACCGGCGCCACGTCCAGCTCGACGTTGACGTTCCCAGGCAGATAGTACGGGTCCTTGCCGAGGATGAACGGCGTATCGGCCGAGAGGATTTTCAACTCGGTGAAGCCGGCGCCGAAGAA
>JANLQP010000264.1:0-2210 GCA_031367895.1 Hyphomicrobiales bacterium | reverse complement strand
AGACGAGCTTTACGAGGCAATGGATTGGCTGATCGAGCGCCAGGAGACAATCGAGAAAAAGCTCGCGAAACGCCATTTGAAAGAGGGTGGGCTCGTTCTGTTCGACCTGACGTCGAGTTATTTCGAGGGCGTCACCTGCCCGCTGGCAAAGCTCGGCTACAGCCGTGACGGCAAGCCCGGAACCTTGCAGGTGAATTACGGAATTCTGACTGACAGCCGTGGCTGTCCGGTTTCGGTTTCCGTATTCGACGGCAATACCGGAGATCCGAAAACGTTGCTGCCGCAGGTCGAGAAAGTGAAGAATGATTTCGGTATCGGCTCACTGGTCATGGTTGGCGACCGCGGCATGATCTCGAATGTGCAGATCGACGCCATTCGAAAAATGGACGGCGTCGATTGGATCACGGCATTGAAAAGCGGTGCGATCCGCGATCTGGTCAACAGCAGCGCACTGCAGCTCGACCTGTTCGACGACCGCAATCTGATCAGCCTGACACACGAGGATTTTCCCGGCGAGCGGCTTGTTGCCTGCCGCAATCCCGCTCTCGCCAGGTTGCGTGCCGAGAAACGAAAGGACCTGGTCGCGGCCACGACCCGCAAATTGGAGAAGGTCCAGGCGATGGTCATGGGCGGCCGATTGAAGGGCGTCGCCAGGATCGGGGTGCGGGTCGGCAAGGTGATCGGCAAATACAAGGTCGAAAAACATTTCGATTTGGATATCAAGGACGGATCATTCTCATTCAAGGTGAACGAGGCGCGCGTTGCAGCCGAAGCCGCGCTCGACGGGATCTACGTGATCCGCACCAGCGTCGCAGCGGCCGAAATGACCGCTGAGTCTGCTGTTTTGAATTACAAGAAACTGGCCGAGGTGGAGCGGGCGTTCCGCACGCTGAAGGGCGTCGATCTGCATGTCCGCCCGATCCGCCATCGACTGGAAGGCCGCGTGAAGGCCCATATCTTTCTCAGTATGCTGGCCTACTACGTGCAGTGGCACATGATCCAGGCTTGGGCATCGCTGACCTTCGCCGACGAGGCCGGCGAGAACGCTTCTCGCCAGCGCAATCCCGTGGCGCCGGCCAAACGCTCCAAGGCCGCGCTCGCCAAGGTGCACACGCGCACGCTGCCCGACGGCACGCCGGCGATGAGCTTCCGCCGGCTGCTGGAGCACCTTGGCACCATCGTGCGCAATTCGCTCCGCCCCAGGAATGCCCGACCCGGCGAAGCCATCTTCAAACTGACCACCCGCCCCAACCCGAAGCAGCAAAAAGCCCTCGACCTCGTCGCCGCCATCGAAATGTAGACAGTAACGCCCGCCCCGTTTCAACCATAACAGATTGAAACGGCAGGGAGATCGTCAGCGGCGAACGGGGAACTTCGGTTTAACCGCAACTGCCTCCCGTCACGTTCAGTGACGGGAGGCGCAACTGCGCCAGAGAGGTGGTCCAGGTCGTTCGGACGGTTTTTCCGCTTCGATAGGTGGATCATCTGCCGGGGTTAGGCTGCCAATCGGGTGGGCAGCGTCGTGGTTAAGTTACCCGTGGGGAAGTCGTTTGGCCCCGCTGGCACGCGTTGAGGGCGTATCCGCCCTCAGCCCAACGTTGGTGTCGCAGGTTGGAGGCAACGGGCCTTCTTCGCCGCCAGCATCTGTGTAAACGGCCGCGATGGCATGGGGCCGAGCACCGTGCTGCTCGGCCCGGATCAAACGCCGCAATCAATACATTCAAATTGCCGGTTCAGGCCTGCGACTATCGACGGTGAGACGGACGGGAGGGAAAAAACATGGCCATGACCGAAATCACCGAAGCGAAACCGGCCGAGGACCATCGCTCAAGGTTGATCGGCGTCTATGTCGGCATTCGCGCGACTATTCTTGCGATCTGCACCCTGGGTGGCGGCAATGCGACCAAGGACGCGACGCGCACTAACATCGAGGCGGCGAACACATGGGCGTTCTTCCAGGCGAAGAACACGCGCCGCACCGTGCTGTCGGTCGCCGCCGACGACCTCGACCTGCTGATCAAGGCGACGCCGGCGATGCCGACGGACGCAGGGTATCGCGACACACACTCTGGCGAGTACTGACACGGGAGAGCTGATCATCCTGCCGACACCGGCGTCAGGGGCAGCCGCGGCCAGCATCGGCGAGGTGCAGGCCTACTCCGTCAGTGTGGTCGAGACCTTGCACGCAAGACGATCGAGGAAAAGATCAA
>JANLQP010000231.1:0-12374 GCA_031367895.1 Hyphomicrobiales bacterium | reverse complement strand
TGACGCACGGTCAGGGGGATGACGGGCGCAGTGTTGCAGCGGAACACATCGTTGACGCCGATACCCTGCCAGCCGGCGATGTTCTCAACGCCTGAGTGAAACAACCCGGACCGCCCCCATGCCAAAGCTTCCCCTACCACTCGCCGGAGTTGTCGTTCTCGACCTTTCCCGCGTGCTGGCGGGCCCCTACTGCGGGCTGATGCTCGCTGACATGGGCGCCGACGTGATCAAGGTGGAGAATCCGGATGGCGGTGACGACACTCGCGGTTTCACCGAGCCGAGTTTCAACGGCGTCGCAACCTATTTCCTCACTGTCAACCGCAACAAGCGCTCGGTGGCCCTCGACCTCAAGGCGCCTGAGGGCAAGGCTGCCTTCCTGCGGCTTGTGGCTAAGGCCGACGTAGTCATTGAGAACTTCCGGACCGGCGTCATGGAGCGCCTTGGTCTCGGCTTCGACACGCTGAAGGCCGTTCGCCCGAGCCTCATCTATTGTGCCATCTCCGGGTATGGCCGCTCAGGCCCCAACGTCGATGTGCCCGGCTATGATCCCGTGGCCCAGGCCGAAAGCGGGCTCATGAGCATGATCGGCGATCCGAATGGGCCGCCAATGCGGGTCGGCGCTTCGGTCGTCGATCTGGTATCGGGCCTTTTCGCAGCGCAAGCCATCTCGGCGGCCCTTCGCCATACCGCGCTCACTGGTGAGGGCCGGCTGATTGAGGCGACACTGCACGAGACTGGGCTCAACCTGCTTGCCAACTTTGCCGGTGCGCATCTTGTTGCGGGGCGCCATCCGACTAGGACCGGCAACGCCAATCAGGTTGCACAACCCGCTGACGTGTATGAGGCTGCCGACGGGCCATTCACGATGGCGGTCATCACCGACTCGCAATTCCGCAAGCTTTGCCGCGAGGTGATCGGCCGCCCCGAACTCGTCGACGATCCGCGGTTCGTGCGCAATGCGAACCGCCTCGCCAACGTTGCGGAACTGAGCCGCATCCTGGCCACGATCTTCCGGGAGGGGACGCGCGACGCGTGGGTGGTGCGCCTTCGCGCGGCGGGCGTCCCCGCCGGCGCGGTCGCAACTGTCGCCGAGGCGCTCTCCAGCGATCTGGTGCAGGCCAGAGGCGCGTTGCGCGAGGTCGTTCACAGCGATGCCGGTCGCTACCGCGTCCTGCTGTCGCCAGCGCGCCTGCACGAGACTGATCACCTGCCACCCATCGGCGCGCCGTGCCTCGGTGAGCACACACGCGACGTTCTCAGCGTCATTGCCGGGATGTCCACGTCCGAGATCGATGCACTGATCGACTCAGGTGCCGCAGCGTGACGACGTCCAAAAGGATCGCACGCTGCTTCGCCAAACGTCGCTTGGCCATGAGTCGGGAGCCATATGTCGGGAGCCATATTGTTTCGATGGAATGGCTATTGTACGCTGGCAATGGCCCGGCGCACGACCTATCCGGTTTGGTCGGCCGCATACGAGGGAACTTCCGCCCGTGAAGCTGACCGAGTTCTCGACCTACACCGATGCCCAACGCCACTACTCGAGCGCCAAGCTCTGGGAGCTGTTCGACGGCACGCGCGAGCGTCTCAATCTCGCGCACGAATGCATCGACCGGCACGCGACCTCATCCGATCGCGTTGCAGTTCGGATCGCCTTCGCCGACGGTCACGACGAGCACATCACATTCGAGCGGTTGAAGACGCTGTCCTCTCAGGTCGCGCATTTCCTGACATCGCGCGGCGTCGGTCAAGGCGATCGCGTCGCCATCATGCTCGAACCATCACTGGTGTTCTATGCAGGGCTTTTCGGCGCCATCAAAACTGGTGCTATCGCGGTGCCACTGTTCACGCTGTTCGGCCCGGATGGCCTGCGATTGAGGATCGACGACTGCAAGCCCAAAGTGCTGTTGACCAACCCGGAGAAGGCGACGATCGCTGCGGGCATAGAAGGTCTCGACGTCGTCATTGCCGATGATGCGTTCATCGCCTCGCTGGCCGACTATCCGAATGCCTTCGGGTGGTGCTCGAAGGCCGATGATCTTGCTGTCTTCCAGTACACCTCGGGCACAACCCGCGAATTGCCAGAGGCCATCCGCCACACGCATCGGGCGATCGTCGTCGTCATGATCGCGGCGCTCTACGGCACCGGCGTCCGGCCGGGTGAGGAGTTCTTCTGTCCTTCATCGCCGGCGTGGGGTCACGGCATGTGGCACGGCACGCTGGCACCGCTCGCGCTGGGGCTCACCATCGGGGCCTATTCGGGACGTTTCGACGCCGATCGCCTCATGCAGGCACTCCAGAATTTCCGCGTCACCAACCTGTCGGCGGCGGCGACCCACTACCGAATGATGAAGAATGCCGGCACAGCATCGCGGTACAAGTTCGCGCTCGAGAAGATCACGTTCACCGGCGAGCCGATCGACAGCGACACCTCCGCGTTCGCCAAGCGCACCTTCGGCCAGCTGCCTGCGAGCTTCTATGGCACCACGGAGGTGGGCGTCGTGCTGGCGAGCTATCCGGGAGCCGTCGATTTGCCTGTGCGTGCCGGCGCGCTCGGCAAGCCGTTGCCGGGTGGGAAGGTCGAGGTGCAAGGGCCGGATGGCAAAGCGCTGCCGCCGAAGGCCGTCGGCGAGATCAAGGTCTGGCGGCGCGACGGCTGGCTCAAGACAAAGGATCTCGGTTGGACCGACGAGGACGGCTATTTCTACCACGCCGGTCGCGTCGACGACGTCATCATCTCCGCTGGCTGGACCATGAGCGCGGTCGAGATCGAGGACGCGATGCTGAAGCACAAGGACGTGCGCGAAGCGGCAGCCATCGGCGTCGCCGATCCCGTGCGTGGCCAGGTCGTGAAGGCCTTCGTCGTGTCGCCCCGGGCAGGCGACGCCAAATTCGTTGCCGAAATTCAGGATCTCGTTCGCGCGCGCCTCAGTGCGCACGAGTATCCTCGCCAGATCGCATTTGTTGCAGAATTGCCGAAGACGCCCGCCGGGAAGGTGAACCGGAAGGTGTTGCGCGACCGCGAAGTCGCGGCTGCAAAACGAAACAAAGCGTGAGGACACACATGAGCGAAGCTCTACGCCTGTTCCCCAAGATCACGGACGAGATTCTCGGCGATCTCAGGCGTCGCATCGGTGTGCGCATCACCGACACGCTGGAGCCGTGGTGCCACGAGGCCACGCGCGACAACATCCGCCACTACGCGCACGGCATCGGTGACGACAATCCGCTTTGGTGCAATCCGGAGTACGCCAATGGCACTCGCTTCGGCGGGATCGTGGCGCCGCCGTCGTTCCTGTTTGCCTGCGACCGGATCATCTCGGGATATGTCGGCGGCTTGCCGGGCGTGCACGCGATGTGGGCTGGCGCCGACTGGACCTGGCACCTGCCGCTGAAGCGCAACGACGAGGTGACGACCGAGGCACACCTTAAGGATCTCCTCGAGCACCAGACCAAGTTTGCCGGCCGCGCGGTGCAGCAGATCTACCACGTCAAGTTCTACAACCAGCGGCGCGAGCTCGTCGCCGAGGCCGACAGCTGGTGCTTCCGCACCGATCGCGATCATGCTCGCGAGGAAGGCACGAAGTACAAGGAGCTGAAGTCGAAGCCGCTGCACCGTTACACCGAGGCAGAGTTGGAACGGATCTACAGCCTCTACGCCAGGGAAGAGGTGCGCGGCGCGACGCCACGCTACTTCGAGGACGTGTCAGTCGGCGACGCGTTGCCCGACATGGCGAAGGGGCCGATGACGGTGACCGGATTCATCGCCTACGCGCAAGGCTGGGGCGGTCTCTACATCCGCGCCAACAAGCTCGCCTGGAAGATGATCCATCGGCACAAGGGGCTCGGCATTCCGAACCGGTTCGGCATCCCGGATTGTCCCGAGCGCGTGCATTGGGAGCCCGAGTTCGCACACATGGTCGGCGCCCCGGGCGCCTACGATTACGGTCCCGAGCGCTGCTCGTGGCTCACGCATCACATGACCAACTGGATGGGCGATGCCGGCTTCCTGCGCCGCGCGACGTGCAAGATCCGCCGCCATAACCCGGAAGGCGACCTGCTCTTCATTTCAGGCAAGGTGACTGGTAAGCGCAGCGAGAGCGGCCGCCACCTCGTCGAGATCGAGCAGCAAGCCGTCAACCAGGATGGCGAGCTGTCGGTCATCGGCACGGGAATCGTCGAGCTGCCGTCGCGAGCGCGCGACTAGCGCGATTTCTAATTGTTTTGATTGAATCAGAGCGGCTGGTTCGGCGTTCGTTCCCATAAGCCGACATGCGTCGATCCGTCGTCAAGGATGCCAGACATGCGATCGATGATGTCTGGTGCCGCAAGGATCGCGTTCGCGTTGGGTCTGCGTTCTGGCTTCGACAGCTGCTAAAGTCGAAGCAGGGTTCCCTGGCTTTGCGCTTTGAGGCAAGGATCGGACTGGGCAAGCATCAGCGGGACGAGGTATGGACGATGGCCGAAACTTTCGACTACGTGATCGTGGGGGCCGGATCGGCCGGCTGCATCCTCGCCAATCGGCTGACCGCCGATGGCCGTTCCACCGTTTGCTTGCTCGAAGCGGGGCCGCCCGATTGGAACCCCTACATTCATATCCCCGCAGGCTTCATCAAAACGCTGAACAATCCGAGCGTGAACTGGATGTATGAGGCGGAGCCCTCCGAGTGGACCGGTGGCCGTGCCATCCCGGTTCCGCGCGGCAAAACGCTCGGCGGCTCGAGTTCCATCAACGGACACATCTACAATCGCGGCCAACGCATGGATTTCGACGGCTGGGCGCAGAACGGGAACCTCGGCTGGGGATACTTCGATGTGCTGCCTTACTTCCGGCGCTGCGAGCAGCGGATCGGCGAGGCGGATGAAAAATTCCGCGGCCGCGATGGCAATCTCACCGTCACCGACCTCGATTACTCGCACCCGTTCTGCGAGAAGTTCATCGAAGGCGCCGGTCAGATCGGCATCCCGCGCAATCCCGACTACAATGGAGCCAGCCAGGAAGGCCTGAACTACGTCCAGCGCACGGTGCACAAGCGCCGCCGCGTTAGCACGGCGCGCGCCTTCCTGCGGCCCGCCAAGTCACGCTCCAACCTGACCGTTCGCACCCATGCCCATGCCACGCGCATCCTGCTCGAAGGCAAGCGCGCCATCGGCGTCGAATATGCGAAGGGGGGACGCGGCGGCCAGGCGGTCGAAGTTCGCGCCGACAAGGAGGTGATCATCTGCGGGGGCGCTGTGAATTCGCCGCAGCTCTTGCAGATCTCCGGCATCGGTCCGGCAGCGCTGCTCAGGTCACTCGGTGTCGAGGTGCGCCACGATCTCGCGGGCGTCGGCGAGAACCTGCGCGATCACTACGCGCCGCGCTTCAGCATGCGCGTGAAAGGCATCGAGACATTGAACGAGCGTGCCAGCGGTCTCAGACGCCTGGGCGAGATCGTGAAATACCTGGCGGGTGCGAAAAGCATCGTCAACCTGAGCCCATCGATGGTCTACGGCTTCTGGCATTCGGATGAGGTCGTGCGTCCGCTCGATCTGCAATTCATCTTCACACCGGCAAGTTTCAAACAAGGCCAGCACGGCGTGTTCGATGATCACCCCGGGTTCACCGTTGCCTGTTGGCAGCACCGGCCGATTAGCAAGGGCTACGTGCGCGCGAAAACGTCCGACCCGTTCCAGAAGCCGGCCATCCAGCCCAACTACCTGACGGAGGAATTTGACCGGCAAGTCACGATCAAGGCCATGAAGTTTGCGCGGCGCCTGATGACGACGCCGGCCATGCAGCCCTACCTTGTTGGCGAGGACTATCCGGGCGCACACGTGCAGACCGACGCCGAACTGCTCGATGCGGCCAAGCAGTGGGGCAGCACCACCTATCACCTGATGGGGACGTGCCGCATGGGTCCCGCTTCCGATCCGACCGCCGTCGTCGATGATCAGCTCCGGGTGCGGGGCATGGAGCGTCTGCGGGTGATCGATGCCTCGATCATGCCGGCGATGCTGTCAGCCAACCTCAATGCGGCGACGATGATGATCGCGGAAAAGGGCTCCGACCTCGTGCTCGGCAAGCCGGCGCTAGAGCCGACTATCGTCGCAGAGGTCGTTTGAAGGCAGACTCGTTTGACGAGGCCGACGTTCCCCGTTCGCCGCTGACGGTCTCCCTGCCGATTCAATTTGTTGTGATTGAAGCGCGGTGAGCGTCACTGTCTACATTGCGATAGCGGAGAAGCGGCCGAGGGCACGGAAGCTCGTGGCCAGCGCGCTTGGCCGCGTGACGAGATGCGGTTCGGCACAGTTGCGCGCTCCACCAGGAACGAACGTTGTCGCGATCGCCGGTGCGGTTGTTGCTCAGGTAGACAAGCACGCAGTTAGCCCGTCTGGCAACGCAACAGCTCGAGCGTGCGCTCCAATTCGCGGGCGAGTTGACTATCGGAGTCATACGAACCGTCCGGACGGGTCGTCATGCCTTCGCTGACGGCATCGAGCCTGGCGCGCACATTGAAGTTCCAGCGTTCGAGCGCGGCGATTTTCTGACCTCGAGTCAAGCCAATATGTTCGGCAATATCGTGCGGGTGCTCGAATGCCGTCTCCGGATCGGAAACAGCTTGAGTGCTATTGATATGCATGATTTCGGCCATGGGCACGCACCTGTCAGGTTAATCGTTTTGCCCCACGCAGTCCCCCGGTGGGGTCCGCATGGGGGCATCTCGCTTGCGGCGCTCAAACGCAGAATCTGGCTACATCTTCGGCACTTCAGTGGTTGTGGCGCGAGACTTGCCTGTGTCGGACAACAGCAGATACGCCAGCACGAGAACACCGAGCACCAACGGCAAATTCCGCAGGATAAGGCGAAACAGGAAAGGCATCGCAGCCGGCCCGATCGCTCCGACTGCTGCGAGCATCACATCCGCGTTGGGCAGAAGGGGCTCGTTGCTGGACTGTTGCGTGGCCGACTCTTCGGCCACGCCGCCGACCGGTTGGGCAGCCGTGAGTTCTGGCGCGGTGTGGCTGACAGCAATCGCCGCCGCAGTGACCACTCCAATGATGGTGAAAACGCCCGCTAGGACCGCGTTTGCCAGCATGCTGCCGTACATTTCCGTCAACTTGACGGAAGCAGCCGCAGTCCCAAACCCTAGGGCGACCACGAATGGCACCGCCACCGCAAGCCGTGACACATA
This sequence comes from Hyphomicrobiales bacterium, assembly GCA_031367895.1. Lineage (GTDB taxonomy): Bacteria > Pseudomonadota > Alphaproteobacteria > Rhizobiales > Hyphomicrobiaceae. Next base: position 5,199 of record JANLQP010000231.1, on the reverse strand, counting down.
CTTCGAGACGACAGTGTCTATCGCTCGCTGTGCACGATTGGCGAGTTCTTGCAGCATGGCGGTGCCCCTTGATGAGAACGATGCCTGCGCGATGTCTAACTATCGACCCGCGTCAAGACTTCCAAATTGCTCCAAGCACGAACCCGAGCGCGGCTGCAACCGCGAGCGTCGCCATCGGCTGATCCTTGACGGACGTGTCGACTGCGGACTTGATGTTCCCTGCAACCTGCTGGACATTTTCGCCGGCCTCGCGGCCCTGTTCTGCGATCGATTTGGCAGCGCTTTCCACATGATCGGCCATTTTGCCGATTTGATCGCCGGCCTTGTCGCGCAGGTCATGGACTGTGCTGGCGGGATCGCTGGTATAATGTGACTGGGCCATAGTGAGTTCTCCTCGAGTTGGTGGACTTCTGGATAACGCGCGGCGCGGCAATAGGTTGCGTCAAATCATTTTCACGAACCTCATTTTTTGCGAAACGCGCCGGCAATGACGCGTCCAGCTTGGAATGCCTGCTTCCAGGTGCGGCGCCAGTTGCGGTTGGACGCGGATGCAGCAATGCGCCGGCCAGTCTGCGCGCGTGCGGCCGCCGGGAGTTCGAGTAAGATTCGCTCCCTTAGCGCATCGAGATCCGCGTTGGCCGCGGCCGAGACGTCGACAGGTACGACATGAGCAGGCGGCACTGACAGATCTTCGGCAATGCCGACAATTGCGGCGCTGGTAGAATCGGCTTTCGGCAACGACGCTGGACCGATGGCTGACGTCGACTGTGCGATCAGGCTCTGGAGATCGACACGAGCGACAACGATCAGAATGGGAGGGGCCCGTCGCGTCGGGAGCTTCGCAAAACGATCCCGGATCGCAGCAAGCGCCCGTCGGTCCGAGGATCGTTCAGTCCGACGCGCTGCCACGACCCATAGAATAAGGTCGGCATCGAGCGCCTCGGCCAGAAGTGTGTCCGACGATTCGTGTTTGCCCTCCAGACCAGCGCTGTCGATCAGGACCATAGGCGGCAACCCGTCCTTCTGGTGTGCAGCCGGCTTCACTGCGATGGCCGAGCGGAAATCGGCGCTGTTTTCAACGATGCTGCTGAGCGCGACGATGAAACTCGATTTGCTGGCGCCGGGCTGACCAGCGACCAGGATTCGAAGCGGCTCCTCTACGCTTGCCGCCATCGAACTGACGTCCGGTGCAGCAATCGACGGCAATGTGTTCTCTCCAGCAATACGCAGGCGCCCGCCGTAGAGATCGATGGCAGCACGCCCGACCTCATTGACGTACGCGCGCGCGAGGCGCTCAGTGACGTGCGCTTGTCCCCACGCGAACATCTGGCGCGACAGGCGCTCGCGGACCTCTTGCGTCGCAGCCGTCATCGGATTGACAAGTCGCACCAGCCGCCAGATGTCGTAGGCCCTGTCTGCGACACCGACGGCACCTCGCCATCTGTAGAGAGCGAGCATTTGGGCAACCGTCATGCGGTCGCTCAAGGGAATGCTTGTTCGGGTGAATTGTCCAAGTCGTCGGCTCACCTGCTCGATGATGCCGAACGCCTCGGGGACCGTGAACCGCCAGACCGGGTCCGCGACCTCCGGATGCAGGCGCCGCGCGACGGCGGATATGGTGTCGAGCCCCAACGTCAGAACTTCGTCCCGCGACGTCAGCTTGGCACTGTCGACGCCGCCGGCGATAATCTGCACGTCTTTCCAGGCGATTTCTTCCGCAGGCGACCATCCGGGATCTGGAGCAGGCTCTGGCTCAGAACCAGACCTGACGGGGCCTGAACTCTCGACGCCGATTCGCCGCAGGAACCAGCGTTCGGTAAGGACCGCCGCGCCGACAGCAAGGGCTGCGCCAATCGCCCAGTGCAGCAAAAGTCCATGCTGCCAGAGCCAGAGACTGCCCAGTGGAATGAGGCTCAATGCCGGCAATGCCAGCGCGATGACGCACGCAACGATGGTTGCAACGGAGTGACCGGATTTCGTCATGACAAACCTTGCGTCGACGGCGACTCTGCTCGGCAATGAATGTTCGCAGCAAGAGCGCAATATCCCAATTCACTCATGACGGACGTGCGGGTGTTTGTCTTGTTGCGGCGCAATTAGCAGTTCGACGATCGGTGACGCGCCCGCTGCCGCTCTTTTTCCCACCGCCGCTTCCTTGTTCGCGACCGCCCAAGCCCGGCCTTCCGCGGCTTTTTGCGACACGCCCCGAGCGATCAAGCCTTCTTCGATGTGGCGGGCCTGGCGCTTGTGTTTGCCCGTGTATTTCGAATTGTCGCCGCGCGGCATCGGGCAGGCCTCCTCAACGGCGTGAGTCTCGAACCGCAGCATGCTGGGCCTTGTCTGACGGCGGCGCCCTGGACCGCAATTCGTAGCCCGCCGATTGCATGCGCGGTGTCTGCGCCAAGGAAGGGTCTCGGTGCGGTGCTCCGTACGACGTTACGATCGCGATACCCGGTGTTGGCCGGATGTTTTTCTGCACAACCAGAACCAGATACCCGATTTGGGCCAAGGCACACGCGAGCAGCACGAGCATGGCGGCGGCATGGCCTCGAAGATCGGGTGTGCTCTCGGTGCGGCTCTCGATGTCACGCTGGTTGTTCACTTTGAGCTCTGGGGGTTGGGGTTCCAATTGGAAACGCACGGGCCGCCTTCCCGTTCCCGAACACTTTTCCGAATCTCGATATGGAACCGCCCCGATGCCTCCGGCGTTAAGCGAGATATTCAGTTGTGCAATCCCAAGGAGGACGCAATGGAAGAGCTTTATGCCCAGGGCGATCTATTGATCGAGCGAGTTCCCGACGTTTTCCCGCGCGGTACTTCGGTACGCCCGGGAACAGACGGGATGATCGTCGTTGCTGAGGGCGAATTGACCGGGCACCGGCATGCGTTCCATGATGTGGTGACGATGTTCCGTGACGACAATCTTGCCAGGGATATCCCGAGTGGTCTCTATGTGGGACATGTCCGCGTCGATGCGCCTCAAGCACGCCTGTTGCACGAGGAGCATGATTCGATTGCCCTGACGAAGGGAACGTGGCGCATCCGTCGCCAGCGGGAGATGGAGCCGAAAGATGTCCGCCTCATCGCCGACTGAAACGCGCGACCGGATGCTCAGACCCGAGAATCTGCTCGTTTATCGCACGCGATGGTGCCCGTTTCCGGGCGTACATCCCGCGACCGCGCGCTCGCTTGCCGAGCAAGGCGTGACTGCCGCCTACGCCGCCGCAGGATTGTCGCCTCCGGCACAGATCATCTGGTGCCGCTCGCCAATGGAGATCGAGCGGTCGCGACGCGCAAACTGGTACGCCTGCTCGCCTGGAGCGGCGGTCAAGCATCGGATCGCGGATGATGTCGTGCGGAGCGTTGCCGCGAGCGCCAGGCTTACACTGCCGGAAAATCTCGATGTGGACGTGGCACGCGCGCTATCCTCCCCGTCGAGTTCCCTCGCCGCAGCGCGGTCGGTTTCGGCGATCGTTTCACAAGCAGTTGAGAATGTAAGATGGCCACTCGGAACGATATTCACCGACGCGGTGCGGCGCTTCCAGCGAAAGCCCACCACCGCCTTTACAGGTTTTGAGCAGGCCAGTTGGGGCCAGTTGGAGCTGCGCGAGATTCTGGGCACCTATGAGTATCTGCATGACCATTTCGGCCCGCTGCCCGACACAGTGCGGCTGCGCGGATTGTGGGCGCTCGCGCTCAATGCGGGATGGGTAGTTCCCCATGAGAACGTCTGCTGGTTGAGCGAGCGCTGCACCGATCTGGCGGTCGATGCACAGGGACGACTGCATTCAGGCTTCGGTCCGGCGCTGAGTTTCGCCGATGGCTGGAAGTACTACTCTTGGAAAGGCGTCGCCATTCCTGATTGGGTTGTCGAGAAGAGAGCTGCGCTGACTGTCCAAGCCATCGATCGTGTGCTGGATCCGATCGTGCGTCGTTGCATGATCGAGATCATGACACCTGAGCGTTACGTGACCGAGGGTGGCGCCCGATGCATTGCCACCGATGCCGTCGGCAAACTCTGGCAGTCCCGATGGGGCCTCGACATCTGGAACGTTGTCGAGGTCGTCAACGGCACTCCCGAGCCCGACGGCACGACGAGGCGCTACTATCTGCAGGTCCCGCCCGAAGTCGGCACGCCAATCGAAGCGGTCGCTTGGACATACGGCTTGAATACGGAGCGGTACGCGACACTGAAATTGCGTACGTGACTGCGACGTCGATTCGCGCAAACGTCGATTGACATGAAGGCGGCATGGACGCCAGGACGTGCATGCCGGTCTTCTACGCCACAACACCTTGGGAATGTTCAGCGCAACGCTGGCGCGCCGTGTCGGGCTGGCGCTATCGGCGGTTCGTCGTCACCCAATGCCGGAACCTGGTTGTCCAATCCTGCAACAGCTTCTGCGTTTGCGCATCGACATTGCCGGCAGCATCGAAGAACCCATCAGCAGCAAGGAGAAAGACTTCAGGCATTGCCAATGTCGGCATGTCCAGGCTTGCGAGGACGTTGCGCAGGTGCTGCTGCGCCAAGGCTGTCCCCATCCGGCCAGGCGAGACGCCGATGATGCCAGCTGGCTTCGACGTCCACACGCTTTTGCCTCGGGGTCGTGATCCATGATCGATGGCGTTCTTCAAGACGCCGGGAATCGACCGATTGTACTCGGGCGTGACAAAGAGCACGCCGTCGGCGTCACGAATTTCATGGCGCAGTCGCGTGACGCAAGCCGCAGGTGTGTCGTCATCGTCCTGATTGTAGAGCGGCAGATCGTCAATCCGGACTGGACTGAATTTGAGTTCCGCCGGCGTCAACTTGACAACGACATTCGCCAGTTGGCGGTTGAGTGAGGCTGTGCGCAAACTACCGACAATCATCGCGATTTTCAGAATACTCATGTGAAATACCGACCTTGATGTCGCTTCTTGAGGAGATAACGCGTAAGGCGCCCTTGTCGTTCCCCAATTGGCGCTGAGACAATCGCGCGTCCACGTGGAACTGCGTTCGCCGCCCCGGCGTTGTTCGGTCAGGCCGCGGCCCGGATCATGAGTGGAATGCCCGTGTTCTCGATCGGGACGTGATACCGTTGTGCAGATTGTTTCACCTTTGCTTCGCCGCTGCCCGCGCCATCCGGCCGGCTCCCTGCAGGGGAGTCGGATGGCGCAAAGTAAAAGCGATACCGGCGCCTGGCTGGTCGATGACAG
>JANLQP010000217.1:0-3743 GCA_031367895.1 Hyphomicrobiales bacterium | reverse complement strand
GCGCTTCCTCAGCGCGGCCATCATCATGCCGCGCACAAGCTTGGCCAGCGCCCGGGGCGGCACCAGATAGTCGGGCGCGCCGGACACCGACTGCGACCGTATGCCGACCCGCCACCGGTGACGAGGAATGCCGGTGCGGATGGTAGACGAGCTGGCTCGTCCAGGAGTGCAGCACGGTCAGTACGCCGACGGTGCGCTTGTCACGCACCAGCTCGACGATCGCCTTGGCTGGGGATCGGTGGCGACCTGAAATTGAGCGTCACATAGAGGAATGCGACCTTTCTCTATGGCCGTGTTCCGCATTCCCGCAGCTGATGCCGCGCCGGCCTATGCAACTGCGGCGTAGAGCCAGCGTTCGGCGGGCAGGTCGTCGCCGTCGCGGTCGATCATGCGGCGCCAGCCGAGGTAGCTGTCGAGATATTTGGTCGCCACGCCGCGGAAGCGGACCAACCAGCTCTTCAGATTGCTCGTGTACGCATTGACGTTCTGGATGTGATAGCCCTGCCAGACGTGCTCGCCCTTGGAGGCGATGATCCACACATGCATCAGCGCGTAAGCCTTGGCAAAAGCAGCGTACGCCTTTTCGCCGTCGGTGATCAGCAGCGTCTCCTTCTGCACGACACCGCCGAGATGCTGCTTGATGCTGTCGCCGTCGATGGCGTCGAGCATGGCGTCGGTGGTCGCCCCGGTCCGGTCGCGCGCGATCAACACCGGTTGATGTTCGTCGGATTTGCCAGGTTTACTGGCCTTTCCGCCACGTTTGCGCGGTGCGCGGCCGACCACGTTGCGTGCGCCCTTCTGCGATTTGAGAATGAGCGTTTCGTCCGCCTCGACGATGCCGGAGAGCGCCTTGGCCTTGACGTCCTTCGGCACCGCGAGGAAGCGATGGCGCCAGCGGAACGCCGTATCGAGGACGATCTTGCAGCGCGTGGCGGCCTTGCGCAGCGTGATGCCGTCGGCGAGGCATTGCGCATACTTGAGCCACGCATCGCGTCGCCGCAGGTTCTGCAGCGGCGTGCCGGTGAGGGCCGTGAAGGTCTTGCCGCAGGCGTCGCACATGTAGCGTCTTCGAGATGACATTATAAATAGACCAAAATAGACCTACACATTACTTGTCCTTTGTCTCGACCTTATATCGCGTACCGAAATCGGTCACAACTTGTCAGCGAGCGCCAGGAACGCTGCCGCCGCCTGCGGGAGACCACCCCTGGCCAGCCCATCGAGGTACTGCTCTACGCTGAGCGGCGGATTGACGAGGTCGGCGCGGCCGGCAGTGAGCGCCGTCGTCACGGTCTCCGCATCAGCCGCAAGGAGGCCGAGCACGAACGCGTCCGGCGTCAGAGCCGTAATCCCATGCGGCGCGAGCGCCACCGCGGGGAAATCGACGAGGTTGCTCGTCACGATCACGCTGGCGCCGCCTTGAATGGCGGCCGCCAGCACATGCCGATCGTCGGGATCGGGCAGCGACAGCGTCGGGATCAGATGCTCGTAGCCGGTCACCGTCACGTCGCCGACGTAGGCCTCCATCAGCCGCCGGATGCGCGCGACCGGCGCGCCGGCGAGGTCCGGGCGCTTCTCGGACAGCGCCCGCATCCACTCCTGGTGCACCCGCCTCCGACCAAAGCGGTGCGTAAGCGTCGACCTGCGCCAGCTCCATGAGCACGCTGCGGATCGTCGGCGGATAGAGTGCGTTGGCGTCGAGGAAGGTGACAATCACCGGAGGCCCAACTCCTGGTCGAGCGCGGAGAGCTCACGCTGCGCCTCGCGCCGCTTGGCCTTGGTCTCGGCGCGGTAGGCGAGCACGTCGGCGATCACCAGCCGGCGGCGCGGCCCGACCTTGCGCGCCGGCAGCTCGCCCTTGTCGATCAGCCCGACGAGATAGGGCCGCGACACGCCGAGCATGTACTTCGGCAGGCTCGAGAGGGTGCGACCTTCAGCAGCACGACCACCCACCAGAGCACGCCGCTCATCGAGCACGTCGCCGCCACGAGCAGAAGCCAGAACTCGGGCGTGCGCAGCGCCCGGCCGAACGTCAGCGGCTTCTCATCGTCCTCGAACATGGTGCGCACCCTCACAGCCGGCCGATCTGCAGGACGATCCACATCAGCGGGACGATCGGCACGAGCGCCAGCACCATCGCGGCGGCGAGCGGCGCGGTGCCCACGACGATCAGGACCTCGCTCAGCCCCACGGACATGCTCAAGGGCTATCTTCTTGCAAACATGAGCGAGCAGAAGCGGACGGCCTCCAACAGCCGTTGGCGCGACCGCATCCGGGAACTCCGCAGCATCGCCTATCTGCACGCCGCGCGCCTCGGTGTGCCGAAGGACGAGACCAAGGCGACGGACTGGAATCACAGGCACAAAGGCACTTGCGCCGAAAGCCGCCCAGCTCGAGTTTCGGTTAAGTCTCCGGGCATCTATTCCCAACCGGTGCCTAACGCACTCCTGTGAGTGTCCGGCCAACCAAGCAACACGACCGACAACGCCGAGCATTTCCGCGTCCAGACCGTCAACCATTAAGGAGAACACTGCATGCAACAGCCTGGCCGCAGTCTCCGAGTCGCCTAAAACGTCTAATACTTTCATGATGGTCGTGCTAAGATGTGGCCATGCTGTCACAACAAGACATCCACGATGCCTTCATGGAACTGGCCACCAAGGCGCGTGCCGAAGGCAAGGTCATTGATATCGCTGTTTACGGCGGGTCAGCCCTGATGCTCGCTTCGAATTTTCGCACCGCAACACAGGATGTAGACGCCGTCGCCGAGACTGACCAAAGCGTTGTCAACCGCTACGCTGCTGAGATCGCCGCTACACGAGGCTGGCCCGACGATTGGTTGAATGATGGCGTGCGCACCTATCTCTCGCCCAACGTCGACGGCCTCGGCCAACATCATGCACTCTTCCGCTCCTATCCTGACGACGCCACGTCAGGCTTGCGCGTGTTCGTGCCAACGCCAGCCTACCTGCTCGCCATGAAACTGATGGCAATGCGCATCGATACCACGACCGGTCAGAAGGACCTGCCCGACTTGCTCAATCTGATCGAAGTCATAGGCATTACGCAAAAATCGGACCTCATGAAGTTCGCAAAATCGTTTTACCCGGAAGCACGCGTCAGTGCACAGGTCGTCCTTGGCGTCGAAGCCCTGTGGCGTGAGCGAGACGCGCGTAGCAAGATCACAAGTTCGGACCCACAGGTGCCCCATGAACCGCCCCGCTACCTTGATCGAAGTGGCCCGGCGCCGAAATGACAGCGAGGAGTTCGGCCCGCTTGTCGCCGAGTTCCTCGATACGTTTTACGGCGGCCTGAAGCGAAGCCCGAACGAAGCCGCTACGTGCATTGCGGGCGAGCCGGAAACGCTCGCCGATGCCGAACAGCACGCGCTGCTCGGCGCCATCGGCGAGCATTTGGCGCGTCGATGGAACCTCGAGATCCCGGCCTGGACCAATCACCGGTCACGCTTTCTCAATCATCCACACTTCACCACCAGCCTCGACGGCTTCAAGGTGATGATGATCGCGCAGAGCCCCCTCGCATTTCGCCGCCGGCTGATCTTCACAGAGGCTGAACCGTTGCGTCGGGCACGCATGCCGCGTGGAGAAATCGTGCCGTCGCCCCCAAACTCCTGAACATCGTTCTGCCCGGCCGCCACCGGAATGGGCCCACGGCTGCAGGATGGGCTGGTAGGTTTGGCAGTCCGCGGGGAAACGCTATACAAGTCAGTGTGGGAGTTGCGG
>JANLQP010000179.1:0-28579 GCA_031367895.1 Hyphomicrobiales bacterium | reverse complement strand
AACAGCTGGACAAACGAACAGCTGGACAAACGAACAGCTGGACAAACGAACAGCTGGAACAGTCAAGGAGTCGGGATGGCCATGCATCCGCCGAAATTCCAAGGCCTCTGCTCGAGCGTCGTTCAAGTTCGGTATGCCACTGCCGAATCTACGTCTGTAGCAACTTCCATCGGCCGCCAATCCATCCGAGAAGACGCTTGCAACGAGTAACAATCGGCTTCAAATATGTCAACATGACTGACGTAAATTTGCCAACCAAGCCGGCGACCGTGAACGCAGCGGGTGTGCCGCAACCGGGAGCGCTGCTTCGTGCTCGGAAAGAACGCGCCGCTGATCCGGCCGAACTGGTGGCAATGGTCGAGTTACTGTTCTTCGCCTATCGTGACTTCACGGCCGAGCCGGACGCGATCCTCGCCCAGTTGGGCTTTGGGCGGGCGCATCACCGGGTGCTGCATTTCGTCAATCGCAATCCAGGATTGCGCGTCGCCGATCTGCTCGAGGTATTGAAGATCACGAAGCAGAGCCTCGGCCGGGTGCTGAAGGAGCTGGTTGGCCAGGGTTATGTCGTCCAGACGGCCGGCGAGAACGACCGGCGCGAGCGGCGTCTCAATTTGACCGAGTCTGGACGGCAGCTTGCCAAGCGTCTGCTCGATATCCAGACGCGTCGCATCGAGGCGGCACTGGCGGCAGCCGGCAACGATTCGGAACGCGTGGCACGGAGCTTTCTGCTGGCGGTGATCGCCGATGCGGACCGCGCCGAGGTCAAACGACTGGTTGGCGGCGGGGCCAGCACGCGGCAAACAGATATTGGGCAGTCGACGGAAGGAGACGACCGATGACCATGACCGACACCAGCCGGCGCGATCCGCTGCCGGACAACGCGCCGCATATCCTCGTTGTCGATGACGATCAGCGTATTCGCGATCTCATCGTGCGCTATCTCGCCCAGAACGGCTTGCGCGTGACATCAGCTGAAAGCGCCAAGGCTGCCCGCGCCGCCATGCGCGGCCTGACCTTCGATCTGGTCATCCTCGACGTAATGATGCCGGGCGGCGAGTCCGGGCTCGATCTCGCCCGGGATCTGAAACGCATGGCGCCGATCCCGATCTGCATGCTGACAGCGCTGGCCGAGCCCAGCGACCGGATCGTCGGCCTGGAAATAGGGGTCGACGACTACGTCAGCAAGCCCTTCGATCCGCGCGAGCTGTTGCTGCGTATCCAGAACATCCTGCGGCGCGGGCGCGGCGGCAGCAGCTCGAAAGACGAGATCCGGATGGGCGACAACGCCTTTCATATCGGGCGCGGCGAGTTGCGGCGTGGCGATGAGTCGATCAAGCTGACCGAGCGCGAGCGCGAATTGATGCGCCTGTTCGCCAGCCGGCCGGGCATGCCGATCCAGCGGCATGAACTCGCCAACGACGATGCGACAGGTAGCGAGCGCGCGATCGACGTCCAGATCAATCGCCTGCGGCGCAAGATCGAGCGCGACGCGTCCAACCCCGTCTACCTCCAGACGGTCCGTGGCAAAGGCTACATTCTCTATGTCGACTGAGACCGCAACGTCATCGCGGGCCGAATTGCCCCAGCCTGCAGGGAAAAAGCCCGCCGCAGAGCAGCCCGCGGCAGTGGTGGCACGTTCTGCGGCTGTACGGACAGGTCTCGGGTACGGCGCGGCCGCAGTCACCGGCTGGCTGTCGAACATCGATTGGTCGAAGCTCGGCCAATGGCGCACCCAGATCGCGGCGGTCGGCGCCGAGTTGGTCCCGAAGGGGCTCTATGCCCGCGCGCTGATCATCATCATTGCGCCGATCGTACTGCTCGAAAGCGTCGTTGCCTTCACCTTCATGGAGCGGCACTGGCAATCGGTGACGCGACGTCTCTCTGAGGCGACCGCACGCGACATTGCAGCATTGATCGAGGTTTACGAAGGGCACAACATCGACGAGGACTATGCGCGGCTGATCGAAATGGCGCGCGACAAGCTCGGCCTCTCGATGCAGATCCAGCCGTCGTCCGAGCTGCCGACAACGCAGCCAAAACCGTTCTTCGCGCTGCTCGACCGGGCGCTGTCATCCGAGCTGCGCAAGCACGTCAAGCAACCGTTCTGGATCGACACCGTTGGACAATCAAGCAAGGTCGAGATCCGCGTCAAGCACGACTACGCGGTGCTGCGCTTCATCGCCACCCGCAGCCAAACCTATGCCTCGAACAGCCACATCTTCCTTGCCTGGATGGTCGGCACCTCGGTGGTGCTGCTGACGGTCGCGATCATGTTCCTGCGCAACCAGATCCGGCCGATTCTGCGGCTGGCCGAGGCGGCCGACGCCTTCGGCAAGGGGCGGCCTGTGCCGGACGACTTCAAGCCGCGCGGCGCACGTGAGGTGCGGCAGGCAGCGACCGCCTTCATCGAGATGCGCGAGCGCATCACCCAGCACGTCGATCAGCGCACGACGATGCTGGCTGGCGTTTCCCACGACCTGCGTACCGTGTTGACCCGCATGCGGCTGCAACTCGCGTTCCTCGGTGAGGGCAGCGACGTTGCCGCCATGAAGACCGACATGCTCGACATGCAGCACATGCTCGAGGATTACCTGGCGTTCGCGAAGGGCGACGGCGGCGAGGTGGCGGTGCCGACCAACGTCTACAATCTGCTCGATGAAGTGCAGGCCGACGCCCAGCATTTCGGCGCGCCGATCGTGTTCAAGATGAGCCGTCGCCGCAAGAACCTGATCGTGCCGCTGAAGCGCATGGCGATGAAGCGTGCGATCACCAACCTGTTGTCGAATGCAGCCCGTTTCGGCGATCAGGTGTCTTTGCGTGGCGCGACCGAGCGGGGTTGGCTCCGGATCGAGGTCGACGACAGCGGGCCGGGCGTGCCGCCTGCTGAGCGCGAGAACGTTTTCAAGCCATTCTATCGGCTCGATCATGCCCGCAACCAGGATCAGGGCAACTCGGGCCTCGGACTCGCCATCACACGCGACATCGCGCGCGGCCACGGCGGCGACGTGACGCTCGCCGAGAGCCCCATGGGTGGATTGCGGGCGGTGATCCGGCTGCCGCTTTGAGTAGGCCCTTCGGTTGCCCGGTGCCAACCGGGCTGTGGATACGGTGACCGTCCGAACTCGTGGCTCCTCCGGATGCCCGTCGTGCGAAAGATGCGCCACCGGCACGGCGCGCCCGGCGCGTGAATACGGCCCCGCCAACACCTGTATTGCCTATTGCCTATTGCCTATCGCCTGCCGCGACTTAAATGCGAAACGGCCGATGATCGAAAGGATCGTCCAGCCGGCCTTGATCGTGCCCTTGATCGTGCCGGAGATCTTGGAGACGCCGATGCGGCGGCGGTAGCTGACTGGCACTTCGGTGACTTTCATCGCGGCAATCGCCGCCTTGATCTGCATCTCCACCGTCCAGCCGTACGTGCGATCCGACATCGCGAGGCGGCGCAGCGAATCGGCGCGAATGGCGCGGAACGGCCCGAGATCGGTGTAGCGCACGCGCCAGATGAGCCGGATCAGCGTCGTCGCCAGCCAGTTGCCGAACACCTGCTGCGGCGTCAACGAACCGCGCTCGCGTTGCCCAAGCACGCGCGAACCGATCACCATGTCAGCGGTGCCCGCGCTAATCGGATCGACCAGCGACGTCATCTCCTCCGGGTGGTCGCTGTAGTCGCCGTCCACGAACACGACGATGTCCGCATCGCCGGCGTGGGTGAGGCCGGCGAGGCACGCGGCGCCGTAGCCCGGAAACGCCTCGGCGACGACGGTGGCGCCGGCCGCGCGCGCAATCTCGGCGGTGCGGTCGGTCGAGCCGTTGTCGGCGACGACGACACGGTCGACCCAGGACGGGATTTCTGCAAGCACGCGGCCGATGGCGCGCTCCTCGTTGAGCGCCGGAATGATGACTACGACACGATGATTACTGCGCATGGTTCTCTTTTCCGGCCGTTCCGTGGCCACCAACCAACTGCACGCCTTGCCTTTGCCATTCACGCCAGGTTTCCAGAGCCAGTAGCGCCCAGATCGGCAACCAGACGGCCCACACCACCCGATCACGGAAAACCGGGTAGGCATCGATCGCCGTGAAGTGAAAAGAGGCGTAGTAGATCGGCAGCAAGACGGCCATCGCGACGACGCCCCATCTCGGCGCGAATACGACGAACGGCAGCGTCCAGATCATGTACCAGGGGAACTGTGCCGGGCTCGTCAGCGCGATCACGAGAGTGACTACGGCGGCGCGTTGGACGAGGTCGTTGTTGCCGTCGATCGGACGCTGCGCCACAAGGATCGCCACCAGTCCGGCAGTCAGCGCCAGGAGCAGCCGCGCCGCGCGACTGGCTGTTTCAACCGACATTCCTGGCAGGTTGGAGATCAATCCACGCAGTGCCGGCAGCAATGCGCCGTTCGCCTGCCAGCGCTGCGCATAGGCGACGAAGCCCGAGCGCTCGTCGAGGCCACCCACCACGATTGGCCAGGCCCAGAGCAGACACATGGCGGCAATCAGCGCGGCGCAGCCGATCAACAATTTCGGCCGCTGGAAAAGTGGCCGCAGCACCAGGGGTGCCAGCAGCACCGGCCAGATCTTGACGCCGACCGCCAATCCCAATGCGGTGCTGGCGAAGAGAAACCGCTGCCGCACGGCCAGGAACACCGTCGCCACCACGAACAGCGCCAGCACGCCCTCCATGTGCGCGGAATTGAAGACTTCCTTGATGACGAGCGGATTCCACCAGTAGAGCGCCACCCAGGACGCCGGCCGTCCGACATCACGCAGGAGCAGCAGCAACATGGCGAGCGTGCCGCAGTCCGCAACAAGCAGCACGAACCGCCACGCCGTCAGGCTGAACGGCTTGATCATGTAGGCAAGCGCAAAGGCCGTCTCCGCGACGGGAGGATAGATCGTCTTGAGCTTTGGGTGGTTGACGCGCTCGAGCACCGGCCCCGCCTGATCGGCGATGCGCCCGAGCAAGGTCCCGCGATCAGCAGCCTTCGCGTCCTGTGGCGAGACCCGATACGGGCTGATGCCGTTCGCCCATAGCGCCCCTTCCATCAGATAGCGTTGCTGATCGTCTTCAAGCGCGGGCTCGGTCGCAAACATCATAAGCCGGAGGAAGAGGCCTACTGCGACGATGAACGCGACGAGCAGACGGCTCGGTGGCGCAAGGCTGCGCTCGGTCGCGCGCAACAGCGGCATCAGCGCCACGAATACGATGCCGGCCACGACGAGCCCCGCCATCAGCGGCAGCGCGGGAATGTCGGCGAGTTCAAGCGCCCAATCGAAGCGATACCGATTGACCACAAGGACCCCGGCAAGACCAAGCAGCGCCGCCGCAATCGCGAGCCAGGCGGCTGCAGCTCGCTCGTCGACTTTATCAATGCCGCCCATAAACCGATCAGTCTCCCGCAGCATGCGTTGCCCATGATAGGCGGATACGTTGCGCGCTCAATTCAAGTAATTCAAGAAGTTGTGCGCGCGCCGGGCCTGATCTCGTATAAGGACGCTAAATCGATTTGGGATTTGGCGCCGATGTCTGAACCGTTTCTGCTCGGCTGGGAAGAGTGGCTGGCGCTGCCGGAGCTGGGTTTGGCCGCGATCAAGGCCAAGATCGACACGGGCGCGCGCACGTCGGCGCTGCATGCCTTCACGGTTGAGAGCTTCGGGCCGATCGAAAAGCCGAAGGTGCGCTTCGGCGTGCACCCGATCCCCGGCCGCGACGACATCGAGGTCTTTTGCACAGCCGATGTCGTCGATCGCCGCGAAGTCACCAGCTCCAACGGCGAAAGCGATCTGCGCTACGTCGTGCGCACGACCGTCAGAATGGGTGAGCGAACGTGGCCGATCGAGATCACGCTGACGAACCGGGAAGGCATGGCCTACCGCATGCTGCTCGGCCGGCAGGCGATCCAGGAGGACATGTTCGTCGACGCCACAGCCTCCTTCCGGCAGCCGAAGCTCAGCTATCGCGTCTACAAGGCGCCAGCCCGTACGCCCGAGGCGCAACGCCCGTTGAAGATCGCGTTGTTCACGCGGCGGCCGGAGAACCCGAGCAACCGGCGCATCTTGCGGGTGGCCGAAGACCGAGGCCATCAGACGGTCGTCGTCGAGCGGACGCGGCTGTCGCTCTATATCGATGCTCGTGAGCCGGCGCTGTTCCTGGACGGCCGGCCGCTTGCCGATGTCGATGCCGTCATCGTCCGCTCGGGGCGCGTGCTCAATGCATTCAGTCTCGCAGCGGTGCGGCAGCTGGAGATCCTCGGCGCCTATGCCATCAACCCGGCCGATGCGCTGGCGCGACTCGCCGAACCGCTAGGGCTCCGCCAAACGCTGGCGCGTGCCGGGATCGCGGTGCCGGAGGTAGCTGTCAGTCACGCCGATCTGCTTCAGGCCGACAGGCAAGATGCGCACGTGCTCGCAGACACCTCGGGGCTGCTCGGCAATGCAGCCGTGACACGGTTCGCGGTTGTCGGTGACCGCGCGATTGCCGCCATTGAGCGCAGCGCCCCGACCGCGCTCGACACCCGGCCCGACTGGCGACCTTGCCTCGACGAGGGCGGAGCCTTCGAGGCCGCCCGCAAAGTTGCGCAGGCGGCCGCAATCGCCACCGGTCTCGGCCTCGTCTCGGTCGATACCGTAACCTCGCGGCAAGGCCCGATCGTCGTCGACGTGACGACCAACGTGCCGATTGCCCAGTTCGAGCGCACCAGTGGGGCTGCCGTCGCCGACGCCGTCATCGTGTTGATCGAAAGAGAAGCGCGCGCACGCCTGAGCCGCGTTGCTGCAGCGCAGCAATGACAGTGTCGCTGTGCTGAGCCATGCAAGAAATGCACTTGTTATAGTGGCTATGGGCAACTCTCCACTTGCAAGCGTGACGTCTGATCGCAATCTCTGTTATAGGTGGCGAATTAAGTCAGTGTTGCTGACCTAATCATCTGCCGCCCAGCATCAGCAAGCCGCATGCAATCGAGCGGCGCGCAAAGCACGAGGTCACCGCCCCATGGTGAAGAGCAGCCCGAGCCTCAACGACAAGTTCGATCTCGCCGAGACGCATCAGATCCTGAACGGGTCGCAGGCGATCGTCCGGCTGGTGCTGATGCAGCGCGAGCGTGACCGCAAGGCCGGCCTGAACACCGCCGGCTACGTCACCGGTTACCGCGGTTCGCCGATCGCCGGTCTTGAAGGCGCGATGCTGCGATCAAAGAGTATCCTGACGAAGAACGATATCGTCTTCCAGGCGGGTCTCAACGAGGATCTGGCGGCAACGGCGTTGTGGGGCGCGCAGCAGGCGGAATTGCGCGGCGACGGCAAGCACGACGGCGTGTTCGGTATCTGGTACGGCAAGGGTCCAGGTGTCGACCGCTCCGGAGATGCCTTCCGGCACGCCAACCACGCCGGCTCCTCGAAGCACGGCGGCGTGCTCGTGCTGATGGGCGACGACCACACCTGCGAAAGCTCGACGTCGGCGCACCAGTCCGAGTTCGCGATGGTCGACGCCATGATCCCGGTGCTCAACCCGGCGGGCGTGCAGGAGATCCTGGACTTCGGCACGATCGGCTTTGCGCTGTCGCGCTTCGCCGGTGTCTGGGTCGGCATCAAGTGCGTGAAAGACAACTTCGAGTCGACGTCGACCTGCGATGGCCGCACCGATCGCGTCGACGTGAAAATCCCCGACGATTTCACGATGCCGCCGGGTGGCCTGAACATCCGCGTCGGTGATCAAGCGCTCGACAAGGAAGCGCGCCTGCACGATTACAAGCGCCCGGCCGTGCTGGCCTTCGCACGGGCCAACAAGCTCGACCGCATCGTCATGAGCGGCGGCGCGGCACCCAGGATCGGCATCATCACCACGGGCAAGAGCTATCTCGACGTGCGCGCTGCACTTGACGAACTCGGCATTGACGAGGTGAAGGCCAATCAGCTCGGCATCCGCCTTTACAAGATCGGCATGGTCTGGCCGCTGGAACCGCAGGGCCTTGCCAAGTTCGCCCAGGGCCTCGACCTGATCATTTGCGTCGAGGAAAAGCGCGCACTGATCGAGACGCAGGTGAAGGAGCAGTTGTTCCACGCCGCCGAGCGACCGGTCGTGATCGGCAAGCGCGACGAGACCGACAGCAAATCGACGTGGCTGTTCCAGGCCAAAGGTGCGCTCGAGCCGACCGAAATCGCGGTTGCTGTCGGCGAGCGCATGATCCGCTTCCAGATCGGCGGCGATGACATCAAGGCGCGCGTCAGTGGACTGAAAGCGTTGAAGGGCAACAAGCCCAGCTCCGCCGAAGCCGCCGTCCGCGTGCCGTATTTCTGCCCGGGCTGCCCGCACAACTCCTCGACCGTCGTGCCGGAGGGCGCCCGCGCCTACGCCGGCATCGGCTGCCATTACATGGCGCAGTGGATGGACCGCTCCACCGAGGGCTGGACGCAGATGGGTGGCGAGGGCGCCAACTGGGTCGGCGAGGCGCCATTTTCCAAGCGCCGCCACATTTTCCAGAACTTGGGCGACGGCACGTATTTGCACTCGGGTTCACTTGCCATACGTGCAGCCGTCGCGTCGGGCGTCAACGTCACCTACAAGATCCTCTACAACGACGCGGTCGCAATGACAGGCGGCCAGGCGCTGGATGGCGGTGCAACGGTCGGGCAGATCGCGGCGCAGGTGTTGGGTGAAGGCGTCAAGAAGCTCGTCGTCGTCACCGACGAGCCACACAAGTACCCGTCGGGCTTTCTGCCGGCCGGCACCGAGGTCTATCACCGCCAAGAGCTGCAAGCGGTGCAAATCGAGCTGTCGAAAATCGATGGCGTCACTACGCTCATTTATGATCAGACCTGCGCGGCCGAGAAGCGCCGCCGACGCAAGCGCGGCACGTTCCCTGATCCGGTCAAGCGCGCCTTCATCAACCCGGCCGTCTGCGAAGGCTGCGGTGATTGCGGCAAGGTTTCGAACTGCGTCGCGATCGTGCCGCAAGAGACGGAACTTGGGCTCAAGCGCGCCATCGACCAGTCGACGTGTAACAAGGACTTCTCCTGCGTCAACGGCTTCTGCCCGAGCTTTGTGACCGTCCACGGCGCCGTGCCGCGAAAGATGCAGGGACTTTCGACGCAATCGAGCGTGGCGACAATGCTCGCAAGCCTGCCCGGCCCCAAGCTGCCGGCACTCGACAAACCCTACACGATGGTCGTCACCGGCGTCGGCGGCACCGGCGTTGTCACCATCTCGGCCGTGCTCGGCCAGGCCGCCTATCTCGACGGCCTCGGCTTCGGCGCCATCGACATGACCGGGCTCGCGCAGAAGGGCGGCGCCGTCGCCTGCCACATGAAGGTGGCGAAGACGTCGGACGAGATCCACGCCATCCGTGCCGGTGTCGGCTCCACCGATCTCATCATCGGTTGCGATCTCGTCGTCACCGCCTCGAACAAGGTGCTGGAGACCGTCAAGCCCGACCACACGACGGTGCTGCTCTCGACGCACGAAATGTCGGTTGCCGATTTCGCCCGCAACCCCGACCTCAAACTGCCGACAGCCGATTTGAAGCGCGCCATCGAGGAGCGTGTGCGCAAGGGCGATCTTTTCGCGCTCGACGCGCACGAGTACGCGGTGAAACTGTTCGGCGACTCCATTGCGTCGAACATGTTCATGCTCGGCTATGCTTTCCAGATGGGTCGCGTGCCGGTCTCGGCCGAATCGATCGAGAAGGCGATCGAGCTCAACGGCGCCGCGATCGAGATGAACCGCAATGCCTTCCGCTTCGGTCGGCTTGCAGCGCACGACGCCGCGGCGCTGGAGCGGATCGTGCAACCGGCCGTGCCGAAGGCACCGGCAACGCTCGACGAGATCGTGGCGTTCCGTGTGAAGGAGCTGATGGCCTACCAGGACGAGGCGCTCGCCCGCCGTTACAGCGACATGGTTGCCCGCATCCGCAAGCTCGAAGCCGAGAAGACGCCCGGCCGCTCGGGCCTCGCAGAGGCAGTCGCACGCAGTTATCACAAGCTGCTGGCCTACAAGGACGAGTACGAGGTCGCGCGCCTCTACACCGACGGCCGCTTCGAGCAGGCGCTGAAAGAGAACTTCGACGGTGTTTCGAGTGGGGCTTCAGGTGCCCGCACGGCACCCGCCCGGTTCAAGCTGGAGTTTCACTTGGCGCCGCCGCTGATGTCGTGGTGGAACAAGGACAAGGTCACCGGCCACCCGCGCAAGATGAGCTTCGGCCGCTGGATGCTGCCGATGTTCCGCACTCTTGCCAAAGGCAAGCGCCTGCGCGGCACCGCGTTCGATCTGTTCGGCAGGACTGCCGAGCGTCGCCTCGAGCGGCAGATGATCGCCGACTACGAGTCGCTGGCGCTGGAAATCGAGCGGCGCCTGGCGCCGGAGACGCATCGCACGGCCTTGGCGCTGGCCTCGCTGCCCGAGGAGATCAAGGGCTATGGCCACGTCAAGCTCGCCAACTTCGAGAAGGCGCTGAAGAAGCGCGATGCGCTGCTCGCCATGCTGCGCGATCCGAAGCCGGGTTCAACGTTGAAGGCTGCAGAGTAACGTCGCAGGCGCAGTGGTCAACACGAACTGTTGCGCGCGCCTTGTGTTCCACCCGATTCCCCGGTCTGAACGAGCATAGCTCGGGCAGATCCGGGGTGTTTCCACGTCGATGGCAGCAGACCAGCGCCTGCGCTACGCCGTGGCCGCTACTCCGCAGCCTTCGGCGTCTCGGCGGCCAGCCAATCCTTGGCAAGCGCGAATTGCACCTCCCAGCCCGATGCGCGCAGCAGGTTGGGATACGTCACGTAACGGTCGACGACATCCTCGATCTCGTAGTGCGCGGCGTTGTCGGTCAGGATCGCCTTGCTGAAGGCTGAGGCATCGACGTCGCGAATCGCCACATCGCAACGCGCCGTCGATTGGCCGAGCGCGCGCACGACATCGCGTTCCGGGCTCTTCTGCGCCTCCGCGATCACGTCCGCCAGCGGGTCTGCGAGTTGCGCCGAGCGATCAATGTGCTCGGCGCCGGGATAACCCGAGAGCGCGACGCGCATCGCCGCAGAGTCGCCCAAGGACGCGGCTGCGGCATACATCATGTAGCGCTTCAGCGCGTTCGCGCCCTTGTTGTAGTCGTTGGTGATCTGTGCCGGGTCTATCGACGAGACAAGCACCATGTGATGCTTGGCGCGGCTGAAGATGACGTTGAGGCGCTTCTCGCCGCCTTCCTGGTTGATCGGACCGAAGTTCATGATCATCCGGCCGCTGGCGCCCGGCGCATAGGCGACGCTGACGATCATGATGTCGCGCTCGTCGCCCTGCACGTTTTCCAGATTCTTGACGAACAGCTCCTCGTGCTCCAGCGCGTAGGCCTCATCGAGGCGCGCGCGGAACGTCTGGTTCGCCGCCGCGAGGTGATCGAGCGCCTCCTCGATCGCCGCCTGTTGCGGCTGCGAAAACGCGACGATGCCGATCGTGCGGTTCTCGCCCTGGCCAAGCAGCGATTTCACCAGCTCGGCAATGTAGGCCGCTTCCTTCAAGTTCTGCTGGTTCTGGAACGTGCCCGCAACGACTTTGTGGAAACTGATCGGACGGCCGAGCACGAGGCCCGCCTGCTGCTTCATGTTGAGTTCGGCACCCGTGTCGATCGCGGGCGCCGGGCGCAACAATTGGCGACTCGGGATTGTCTTCAGTTGGCCGGCATAGAACGCCTGGTTGCAGAAGCCGATCAGCCCCTCGTGGCGGCTGCGGTAATGCCAATCCAGCCGCGTCGCCGGCAACGCCAGGATCGCCTTGTCAAGCAGGCTTTCCGCCTGCATGCCGAACGCGATGTAGTCCGGCAGGGCTTCGCCGTCGGCCTCGATCTTCTTTGCGAAGTAGCTCGGCGGCGGCAGCTGCATCTCGTCGCCGACGACAATCGACTGCGGCGCCCGGTACAGCGTCGGAATCGCATCCTCGATCGGAATCTGGCTGGCCTCGTCGAACACGACGACGTCGAACAGTTTTTCGTCGAGCGGCAGCGTATCGGCGACACTCAACGGGCTCATCATCCAGATCGGTTTCAGGTCACGCACGACGGGTGCAGCGTCGCCGGAAAGGAGATCGCGCAGCGCCGCGCTCGGCCGCTGCAGCGAGAACTGGTGCTCCAGGAACGCGCGACCGGCGTCGTACGTTTCGTTCTTGGCGCCGCCGTGCTGGCGGAATCGTGCACGGCTTTCCTCAAGCGTGCGTTTGGCATTGAGCGCGCGCAGATCGACGAGCTTGCCGCCCAGATCCTCCGCCACCGCCTGCAACTCCGCCGCCGTCACATGCTGCACATCGGGCGTCGACGCGAGCGCGCGCGCGATACTGGTGTGCAGCGACGCCGCGCGGAACCGTTCGAGATCGTAGGGAAGCTCGCGCCAGGCATCGGCGAGTTCGGGCGATCCCGCTTCCAGCGCGCTCATACGCCGGGCAAGCTCCACTGCGCGTTCCTTGATGGTGTCGAGCGTGGCAAGACGGTCGGCCAACTCGGTCGGGGGCGCGTCATCGTAGCTGCGCAGCAGCCTGTCGAGGCTCGTGCGTCCGCGCGTCAGCCGCGGCAGCTCCGAAGCGAGCTTGAGGACGGCGCGTGTGCGCCCATGCGGATCGCGGAGACATGCGTCGATCAATGCCGTCTCGGCCGGCGTCGATTGCAGCCCGTCACGCCAATGCGGCTCGACGGCGGCACGCACTTCGGCAACATCGTCGAGGCCGAATGTCTGCTTGATGCGGTTGTCGTGCTCATCGTGGACCGCGCGCGCGGCGTGCTCGGCGGCCAGCCGCTCAAACAGGATGACAAAGCTCGTGACGTCGCCGTTGTGCTGGCCAGCGACCATGCGCTTCAGCGCGCGCCAATCGCTGGAGAGGAACGCAAAGAAGCTGCCCTCCTTCTGCTTCGCAAGCGCCAGCGCCGCTTCCGTCTCACGCAGCGAAGGTTTTCGCGTCCAGGCGCGGTTGGTGTTCTCGGCCACGCTCAATTCAGCGTCGAGCTTCGTCAGGACTTGCAGTTGCTTTTGCAGGCGGCTCGCTTCCGGGTCGAGACGATCGAGCAGGTTGAGCTTGTTGATCTCGGCGAGAACGCGGATCTTTGCAGCCAGAACGGCTTGCATGTGCAGCGTGCCGACGCTGACGGCGTCGCCCTGACGGGTCGGCACGGCAGCAACCGCCAGCGCGCACATGGCCGCGATCTCTACACCGGCCTCGGGTACCGTCTTTTCCAGGTATGCGATCGGCCGCTGCTCGGTGACGAAGTCCGTGCGCAGCATGCGCAACAACGCCGCGATCGCCGGCCGTTCGTTGCCGGACGCATTGACCAGCCGCTCGACATTGCGCAATGCGTGTTCACCGGCGAGGAACGCGTCCCAGGACGGCATACGCTCGCGATCTCGATTCGACAACGCCAACGGCTTGATGCGCTCGCCGATCGCACGATCCATCAGCGCTCGCACCGTGCCGCTGGCGCCGGCCGGCTGTTTCATGGCGTCGGAAAACGTGTGCAGCTTCAGCGTCAGGGCGTCGATCTCCTCGGCGAGCTTGGCACGCTTGTCGCGCGTCGTGCGGCTCGTCCGGCTGGCATTCCAGCTCTCGTAGAGCACCTTGAGATCGGCAATGAACGGCAGGCGATCCTCGCGTGCGTCGTGCACGAGGCAGGCGAGATCGCCGAGGCCGGCTTCCTTCAACCGATTGTGCACGACATCGAGTGCGACGCGCTTCTCGCAGACGAACAGCACGGCTTTGCCGCGTGCTGCCAGATCGGCCAGCAAGTTGGCGATGGTCTGCGATTTGCCGGTACCGGGCGGACCCTGGATGACGTAGCTCTCGCCGGTCGCCGCGCGCAGGATCGCCTCGTCCTGACTCGGATCGGATGGCAGCACGAAGTTGCGCTGGCTGTGCGGCGGCTTCGCGATCTCGGCCAGCGGCGGCCGCGCACCGTGGTCGAACAGCCTGATGTAGTTGGCGTGCGTGCCCTTGAAACCGTCGAGCAGCATTTCGTAGTCGCGCACCAGACTCATCTTGCGCGTGTTGAAGTTGGCGAGCGTCACGGCGCACAAATCGATCTCCCAGTTCAAGGGATCGCCGTGCTCGCCGGTCTCGAACGCGTATGTTTCGGCCATCACCGTCTGCTCGACCGCCGCGCCGCCCGCAACGCCGCTTTGGACGCCGGTCACCTTGCCGTTGGCGAACTCGCGGCCTGGCGCTATGCGCGGGCGCACGAACCGCTCGAAAAGCTCGAGTCCGAGCGGCTGGAAATTGTCGGCGGTGTAGGAGTAGGCAACGCCGCGCCAGTCCTTCAGCTGTTGGCCGGCGCGCTTCTGGCGGCGGCGATGATCGTCGAGTTGGCGCTTCACCGTGCGCTGAATGAGATGCACGCGCGGTTTGTCGACGAGCGCAATTGCGACGCCGGGCTTCAGGCGCCGCACATCGCGCTCCAGCGTGGTGCGCAAAGCCGTGAGCGTATCGAGATTGCGCAGATCGATCGTCTCCGGCAGTGAGATCTTGAAGCGCTCGGCCAGGATGTAGCGCAGCACCGGGTTGATCTCGGCTTCCGCGATCGAGCCTTCGATCACCAGGCTGAAACCGTCCGCCGTACCCGACTGCTTCTTCAAGGTCACAGGGAGCATCACCAGCGGCGTGCTGATGCGATCGCTCTTGTCGTCGTCGTGCCAGCGCAGGAATGCGAGCACCAGCCGCAACTGGTTGAAGCCGAGTTCGCGCTGATCGCGACGAGCGGCGGCACGGACCTTGTCGAGGCTGGGACTGAGAAACGGATAGTCGACGCATTGCAGCCAGCGGCGCAGATCGAGTTCGCCCGACGGGATGCCGCGATCGTAATGCCCGGCGAGCCGCTTCAAGAGGTCCGGCCCCGTGATCAGGAGTTGCCGCGCCTTCAGCGTCTTGTAATCGAGCATGAACGGGAACGAGCCGCGTGTCAGATCAACGCCGTGCCGGTCGGCGTAGTAGAGCAGCTTGTTACGCTTGGTGATCTCGAACAGGCGATTGCGGAAGAACTCCTGCAGGCGCGGACGCCGTTGCGCCGGATCCGTGACCGCGGCCAAATCTGCGGCGCGGTCGCGCGCGTCGTCCACCTCGGCCGAGCGATAATTGTCGACGAGCTCGATCAACGCAGAGAGATCGGCGGCACGATCGACGCGCAGCGGCTCCGTCATGTCGGCGATGATGCGGGCGAGCACCGCATGCAGCCGCGGATTGAGCTTCAACAGGTTCGTGCGGTGATGGATGAATTGAGCGAACTCGCCTTCGTCACGGAAGTCGAGGCCGGTCGCGAGGCTGCCCATCAGCAGGCCGAGATGGAAGATGTCGGTGAGCGCGTCGTGATGTCCAACCGCGCACTCCCAACTGCCATAGTTGCGATAGAACAACGGCTGGTCCGGCTCCTGCCCCGGTGCCGCGATCGAGCGGTCGGTAACGGACGTCTGCCCTTCGCCCCGCTCGTCGACGCCGATCTGGCGGACGATGTCGACGGCCAGCGCGCGCGGCTTCTGGATGTCCATCAGCTTCCCGTCGTTCCGCATCGGCAGGCCTGTCGGGCAAGCGCCGAGACGCAACTCGCCCGCGGTGGTCAGCGCCAGAAGGTCGACGCGCTCGAGTCCGGCGACTTTGCCGTCCTCATGGCAATCGCGAACCTCTTCCAGCAGCGCCCGTACCGCGCCGACGATGTCGTCGGAGCCGACAGGTCGCGCATGCACGAACGTCTGCAGCAACGTGTCGAAGGAAGGGCGTTTCGTGGAAGTCATGCTGTCGGGCATTGGCGTCATCCAGGCAAATATGAGTACTCGGTCGGCGTCAATTAAGGCGTCAGGCCGCGCGCGACACCAGCGCGGAAAGCAGCGTGCGACGGCCCTTCAACTCGAGCCGTGCGATTTCGCGGAACCGCGCGCCGATACCGAGTTCATTGGCGGCAGACGCTGCAGCGGTCATCGCCGACGTCGAGCCGACGCCTTCGAACGCACCGAGATCGATAAGCACGTAACAGAGATAGTCGATGCTGCTGGCGGCCAGAGCCGCTGTCGCGTCAGGGAGTGGCGCGGCGCCGCACGCGGGAAGTGCATAGTCTGGAAACATCTGCCGTGCATGCGCCAGAGCTTCGTCGCTCGCGACGCCTTTCGCCGACAGCACGCGATCGAGCACGCGCCGTGTCAGCGCCGTCAGGCGTTGCTGATCGACGAGATCGAGGTTGCCGAGTTCCACCTTGCCGGTGATCAGCGTGTCGAGCAGCGCGTGGAACACCGGGCGCTCCATCTTGTCGTCGCTGGCAGCAGCGATCGCCAGCACGCGCACGTGCAACTCCGGATGCGTCAGCCCGCGCGTCGCGCCCGGTCCCATCGCCAGTAACTCCCGCGCCTGTTTCAGATAACTCTCGGCGTCAGCGTCCTTGAAGTCGGCGATCGATTTCACCAACCCGCGAATCGTGGCGTCGCGATCGCCGGCTGCAACGAGGCCGCCGATATCGCAGTAGATCTCCGTGAACAGCCGATTGCGCCGCCACGTTTCGCCGAACTCGGCCGGGCAGTTGTCGCGCCGAAGCAGCCAGATCAGCAGCCGGTCGACGGTGTGGAAGCGGCCGTCCTGCTCCTTGAACAGCTTGAAATGCGAGATCTCGTGCCCGAGCAGATCGAGCAATTCGGCGTCGGTCACCAGCAACTCGAGGATTCGGCCGGCGAAGGCAATGGCGATTTCGTCCGGCTTGAAGACCAGGAACGCGTTCGGCGCACCTTCACTCTGCTGCATCTGATAGAGCGTGATCGGTTGGGTCAATTCGAGGCGATCGCGCGCGGTCTCAGCCAAGGCATAGCGCCGCTCGTTCGGCCCCGTGCGTTCGAGCCGGATAGCCGTCCGCAGCAGATCGACCTCGGTCGCTTGCCTGTACTTCTCGGCGAACGCATCCGAGCGGAACCATTTCCACAGCTCCGGCTCCATCCGCTCCAGATAGTCCGCGACCGCGACGTGATAGGGCAAAGGCTCGAGCCGCATTCTCTCCCCCGGGGGTGCTTGACGTCAGCGTGTAGATGAAACTGATTCCACTTGATCATGCGAGCATTGTGGCAGCTGAGATCACAGACGCAGCGCGGGTAAGCTGTGGGGAACTTCGCCCACGGCCTGTTCGGGTCTCTCGGTGGTCGTCGGAGCGGCCGGCGAATCACATGTCGACGCGCGCCGCCTCGCCCGCTACCGTCCCGGCATGATCCCCGTTTCAATCCTTACCGGCTATCTCGGGAGCGGCAAGACGACCCTGCTTGGGCGTCTGCTGAAGGCGCCAGCGTTCGCACGCACGGCGGTCATCATCAACGAGTTCGGCGAGGTCGGCCTCGACCATGATCTGGTCAGCGCGTCCAGCGAAAGCATGATCGAGCTTTCGACCGGCTGCCTCTGCTGCGCGGTGCGCGGCGATCTGGCGCTGACGCTCGGCGATCTGCTGGCACGCCGCGACTCCGGTGGTGTCACCCCGTTCGAGCGTATCGTGATCGAGACCAGCGGGCTCGCGGACCCCGCGCCAATCCTGCAACTGCTGATGACGGACGCGGGTCTGGCGGAGCGCCTCGTACTCTCGGGCGTGATCACCACGGTCGATGCCGTGCACGGCTTGGCCACGCTCGACCGCGAGCCGGAGGCGGCGAAGCAGGCGGCCGTCGCCGACCGGTTGATCGTCACGAAGGGCGATCTCGCGGGCGGTGTGCCGGCGGCGTTGGCGATCGCACTGCGGCGGCTCAATCCGGCGGCACCATTACTGACGGCATCATGCGGCGAGATTGATCCGGCGCGGCTGTTCGATTGCGGGCTGTACGATCCCGCGACCAAGACGCCGGACGTTCTGCGCTGGCTCGGTGAGGCGTCGGTTGAAGCGCCCGTGCCGGGGCCGGAGCCGCATACCCGCGACATCACCACGTTCACGATACTCCGCGATCAGCCGATTGCCGCGGTGGCCCTGACCCTGTTCCTGGAAACGCTGGCCGAGCATTGCGGTCGCGATCTGCTGCGCATGAAAGGTATCATTTCGCTCGCAGAATGGCCGGAGCGTCCAGCCGTCGTGCACGGCGTGCAGCACGTTTTTCATCCGCCGACGTTTCTGGAGCGCTGGCCGTCCGCCGACCGCCGCTCGCGGCTCGTCTTCATCGGCCGCGGAATCCCGAAAGGCTGGGTCGAAAGTCTGCTAGCGGCAATCGAGGAAGAGGTAGCGGAGGTTGCGGCCAACTGATCTACTGCCGTCACGAATTGCGTTCTAATCCGCAGCGATCGGAATCCAGTATGGCGCGCCGGAAATCAATGATCCACCTCGCCCAGTTCCTGGTGCACGGGCCGACCTATCACAGCCTCGGCATGTGGCGGCATCCGAAGACGAACTATACAGAAACGCCCTGGAACCGGCCGGAACTCTATCAACACATCGCGCAGGTCTGCGAGCGCGGTTGCTTCGACATGGTGTTCTTCGCTGATCTCAATTACATCGCCGATACCTATCGGGGTTCGCTGGAGCCGGCGCTGCGCTACGCGACGCAGGCGCCCGAGCATGATCCGATCCCGCTGCTCTCCTATCTTGCTGCGGTGACGAAACACATCGGCCTTGCCGCCACGTTCTCGGTCAGCCACCATCACCCGTTCTACGCTGCGCGTATGTGGGCGACGCTCGACCATTTGACCGGCGGCCGGGCGGGCTGGAACGTCGTCACGTCGATCAACCGCAACCAGGACGCCAACTACGGCATCGCGCGGCCCGATGCCGATCAGCGCTACGACCGTGCGCACGAGTTCGTCGAGGTCTGCCGTAAGCTGTGGGATAGCTGGGACGCCGACGCGGTCGTGATGGACAAGGCCAACGCCATCTTCGCCGACGCATCCAAGGTGCGGCGCATCGAGCACGAGGGTCGCTTCTTCAAGTCACGTGGACCGTTGAACGTGGTGCGTTCGCCGCAGTGTGGCCCGGCGATCCTGCAGGCGGGGACGACGGCGAAAGGCCGCGACTTCGCCGCCAAGTACGCGGACGGCATCTTCGGCATCCAGCCGCGCGCCGAGGACGCGAAGGCCTATTTCGAGGACATCAAGGGGCGCATGTCCGAACTCGGCCGGAACCCGAACGAGTGCCGCATCCTGTTCGGACTGCAACCGATCATCGGGCGTACCGAAGCGAACGCGCACGAGATGCAGGAGGAGCACAACAGCCTCGTCGCGGTCGACGGCGGCATGGCGATCCTTTCGGCGCACCTCGATTTCGATCTTGCGAAGCTGCCACCGGACGCGCTGATGAGCGATCGCCAGGAGCCCGAGTTGCAGCGCCTGAAAACGCGCTATCGCAAAACTACGGGCGAGCCGATGACCGTCTCCGAGGTCGCGGCGCGGCACGGCCAGAGCGTCGGCCTGCCGCAGTTCGTCGGCACCGCGAAAAGCGTCGCGGATCAGATGGAGGCGTTCATCGATACGGTTGGCGGCGACGGCTTCATGCTGTCGCCGATCTTCACGCCAGGCGCGGTCGAGGTGTTCGTGGACGAGGTCGTGCCCGAGTTGCAGCGCCGTGGACGGCTGCGGACGACCTACGCCGGCAAGACGCAGCGCGATCATCTCAGGGAAGGCAACTGAAGGACACGGTCAAGCGCCGGTCACTCGCTCAGTCTCACTTGCTCAGGCTCAACGACGCAGTCGCGCCGCCGCCGTTCAGCGCGGCACTCAGGCTGTTGCCGCGCACGACGATGTTGATCTGCCCGGAGATGCCGTACTCGGTGTTCTGGAATTGGCCCGCAAAACGATTGGTGGTGACGCGGTCGAGCTGGGCTGTTTGCGCGACCTTGCCGGAGGGTGTGGCGCAGAGCGCGCTCATCGAATAGCTGTCGGCGCTGCTGCGCTTGAAGCTGGCCTTGCAACGCGCGGCTTCCTTGCCGCCCGAGGGGAACGTCACCGTGCCGCTGCCGCTCCACGCACCGTCGAGCGTCGCCTGTTCTGCCGTCCAGGACGGGGAGGCCGCGGCCATCAGGGATGCCGACGTTCCAACGGCAAACGCCAATAGGCCTAAAAGGGAGCCGTTCCGACGGAAATTGTTGAGGGTTTCGCGCATCGTTGTCCTAGGCCCCATGAATCATCACACGAGCGTGAAGGTGCGACCAAATTGGTTGAAAAGTCAATAAAGCCACTTGCGGAATGGCTCATTCTGCGCGGCGGGCCCGAGGCAATTGTGCCTCTCCGGTTGCTGCACAAATGGACGTGACCGGTCTCGATGTTCTGTTATAGTTCTCGCCAGGAGGAGCCATGATGACCGTAGAAGAATTGGTGAGAGAGGTTCAGTCGCTCAAACAACGCGTGGACTTGGCGGAGACCCGGCTGTCGCAGGTCGAAGGCCGCTTCGAGTTCGTTTCGGGGCAGCTTCGCGATATCCAACTTTATCAGCACGCCAAATTCAGCCAGATCGACGCGCGCCTCGACAAGATCGACGGTCGGCTGGACCGGGTCGATGGCCGGCTGGACCGAGTCGACAAACGTCTCGACGAACTGACCGCCGAAGTGCGTGCGCTCCCCCGTGCCATAGCCGAGCTGATCGCCAAGCGGTAAATGAAGGAACCGTCCCCTCGCGGCCCTTCGCGCGTTGACCGGCCAAGCTTCCTGATGATAGCTGGCGTCACCCAATTGCGATTTGGTGGTTCCCCCATGCTCGCTGACCAAGACCGCATCTTCACGAACATCTACGGCTTCCAGGACTGGCGCCTCGCGGGCGCCCGTGCACGTGGCCAATGGAACGGCACCAAGGCGATCCTGGAAAAGGGCCAGGACGCGATCATCAACGAGATCAAGAACTCGGGCCTGCGCGGCCGTGGTGGCGCTGGTTTCCCGACCGGCCTCAAATGGTCGTTCATGCCGAAGGCCGACCCGCGCCCCTCTTATCTGGTGGTCAACGCCGACGAATCCGAGCCCGGCTCTTGCAAGGACCGCGAGATCATGCGGCATGACCCGCACACCCTAGTCGAAGGCTGCCTGATCGCCTCGTTCGCCATGCGCGCACACACCTGCTTCATCTACGTGCGCGGCGAGTTCATCCGCGAGCGCGAGCATCTCCAGGCCGCCGTCGACGAGGCGTACGAAGCCAAGCTGATCGGCAAGAACAACATTCACGGCTGGGACCTCGATATCGTCGTCCACCACGGTGCCGGTGCCTACATCTGCGGCGAGGAGACGGCGCTGCTCGAAAGCCTCGAGGGCAAGAAGGGCCAACCGCGGCTGAAGCCACCGTTCCCGGCCAATACCGGCCTCTATGGCTCGCCGACCACGGTCAACAACGTCGAATCGATTGCCGTGGTGGGAGAAATCATGCGCCGTGGCGCCACTTGGTTCGCGGGTATCGGCAAGCCCAACAACACCGGCACCAAGCTGTTCCAGATCTCCGGCCACGTCGAGCGGCCCTGCGTCGTCGAGGAAGCGATGGGCATTCCGCTCCGTGAGCTTCTCGAGAAGCATGCGGGCGGTGTCCGTGGCGGCTGGAACAACCTGCTCGCGGTCATCCCCGGCGGCTCGTCGATGCCCTGCATCAACGAGGCCGAATGCCAAACACTGACCATGGATTTCGACGCGCTCTCGAAGCTGAAATCCGGCCTCGGCACCGCCGCCGTGATCGTCATGGACAAGTCCACCGACATCGTCAAAGCGTTCGCGCGCATCGCTTATTTCTACAAGCACGAGAGCTGCGGCCAGTGCACGCCCTGCCGCGAAGGCGTCGCCTGGCAGTGGCGCATCCTGGAACGCATGGCGAAGGGCCAGGCCGAAAAGCACGAGATCGATCTGCTCTATGACGTGACCAAGCAGATCGAGGGCCATACCATCTGCGCCTTTGGGGAAGGCGCCGTGTGGCCGGTCCAGGGCTTCCTGCGCAACTTCCGCTCGGTAATCGAGGACCGCATCGACCGGCGGATTGCGGGTGAGCACCGGCAGGCGGCGGAGTAGGCGGCGGCTTTGTCGCAGACTCGAAAAAATGGCAGCTGCGGCGATCAATTCGCTTTACAACTATGCTTCTTTGTACCAATTTTGTTCCCAAGGCGGTTGGCATAGCAAGCCAGCGGTCAGGATGGCGAAATGTCTGATCTCGAACAGCGCGTTACGGCTCTTGAGCGCGAGATGGCGGCGTTGAAGGGCACGGTCGTTTCGCATGATGAAGAGCTTCGGAACATGCCCGATCTCATCAAGCTGGAGTTCCGGCTTTCGAACGCTCGGATTGATAGGCTCGGTCGTGATATGTCCGAGGTGAAGAACCGGCTAGACGGTCTGGAGGGTAAGGTCGACTCGCTGCCGCGTGTCCTCGCCGAACTCGTCGTCGACATGATCAAGGATCCGGGGAAGACTAGGTCGTAGATCGCACGTTCAGCCTTGATTGGCAAAGTTATCACCGCACCGCTCGGTTGTGCTATTTGTGCAATGCTGCCGGTTTTTGGAGTGGCGGTCTCTCGCGCGTCGCGCCTGCGACCAATTGCCGGTTAGGGATTGCCCGTAGACGGTCCCTGCTCCTAAACACATCAATCGAGATGTTTCCAGCACCGCTGGTTCGGCACGAGCCACCCGCGGGAGGGATCGCAACACGTCATGCTGCTCGTCGAACTGGCCCAAGGCCTGAACCAGACCGCCAACATCATCAAGGGCTTCGCCATCGCGATCGGCATCGCCATCGCCATCGGCTTCGTCTGGATGTGGTGGGCGCATCGCGTGCGCGAGCGGCGCATGGAACTCGGCGCCCGCGCCAAGGACGTCTACGCCGCCTACCTGCGCACCGCCATGCAACACCCCGAGTTGGCTGAACCATTGGTCGGCGCGCTGACCTCGCCAATAGAGGGGGTGCGCTACAAGCAGTTCGTCGCCAGTCTGCTCGCCTCTGCCGATGAAATTTTGCTGCTGGAGCCGTCGGCCACATGGCGCGCAACGTTGGCCCGCGCTCTCGCGCCGCACAAATCCTATCTCACTTCCGATGAATTCAGGTCCAGCGGCCTGCAGGACTGCTCCGCCGACGTGGCCACTCTCATCAAGCGAATGGGTGCCGGCGAGGCCATCGGTTGACTGCGGCTGAGACCGCGATTGTCCTCGTCGGCGCGCTCGCAGGTGGTTTCGTCAATGGCCTCACGGGCTTCGGTACGGGCCTTACGGCGCTCGGCATCTGGCTGCATGTCCTGCCGCCGCGGGTGGCCGCTTCCCTGGTCATCCTGACGTCGGTTTCCTCGCAGCTGCAGACGCTGCCGATGATCTGGCGCCGCATCGACTGGTCGCGGGCCTGGATCTTTGTCATTCCGGGGCTCATCGGCGCCCCCATAGGGGGCCTCGCCCTGTCGTCGCTTGATGTCGATACGTTCAAGCGGGCGATTGGCGTGTTTCTGATGCTCTACTGCAGTTTGTCCCTCGTCTTCCAGGCGCCCGCCTCCGGCACTGCCCGGGGCGGCCGCCCACTGGATGCGACCGTCGGTTTCGCGGGTGGCATATGCGGTGGCCTCGCCGGCCTGTCCGGTCCGTTGATGGTGGTGTGGACCGATGTGCGCGGCGGCACCAAGGACGCGCGTCGCAGCCTGTTGCAGGTCTTCAATCTGTCGATCCTGCTGATGGCGCTGGGCAGTCATGCGGTGACGGGGCAACTGACACCGAGCGTCGGCTGGGCGGTGCTCGCCGCACTTCCGGGTAGCATCATCGGCGCCTGGGCTGGCGCCCACGCCTACGCGCACCTCGGCGATCGCGGCTACAAGAAAATCGTCCTCGTATTGTTGCTGATTTCGGGCGTGACGTTGGTTTTCAGCAGCCGCTGAAACGCCCTGCCGCTTCCGTATCCAACCGCGGTTGCTGGTGGGCAACTGAAGCGCGGACCCAAAACCGCGGTTGCTGGTGGGCAACTGAAGCGGAGTCGAAAGCCGCAACCAGAGAAGCAAGAAAAACCGCGCCGGTTGCACGGCTTCAGCGGTTCCGTATCCACGCGCCGGATGCGCAGTGGGCATCCGAAGGCGCAAACAAACATGTCGCGCTGGCAACTCGCGTCCGGACAATGTAGAACGCTGGCCATGAATGTGGCGGGGATGCGATTCCCGGCGCGGGGTGATGTGCGCATTTTTCAGTCCCGATGGGCTGGAAGCGTTGCGCGGCGGGGACGGTTCGCGGGGACGTTCAAGGTCGGACATGCCGAAGACATTGATCATCGACGGAACGACCATTGAGGTCGAGGACGGGATCACGCTGCTGCAAGCGTGTGAGCAGGCAGGCGTGGAGATTCCGCGCTTCTGCTACCACGAGCGGCTGTCGATCGCCGGCAACTGCCGCATGTGTCTGATCGAGGTGGTGGGCATGCCTAAGCCGCAGGCCTCGTGCGCGCTCGGCGTTAACGATCTGCCGCCGAACCGCGACGGCACGCCGAAGGTCATCAACACGCGTTCGCCGATGGTCAAGAAGGCCCGCGAAGGCGTGATGGAATTTCTGCTGATCAATCACCCGCTCGATTGCCCGATCTGCGATCAGGGCGGCGAGTGCGATCTGCAGGACCAGGCGATGGCGTTTGGCGGTGGCAACTCCCGCTTCTCTCTGAACAAGCGTGCGGTCGAGGAGAAGAATCTCGGGCCCCTGATCAAGACGGCGATGACGCGCTGCATCCAGTGCACGCGCTGCGTTCGCTTCATGACCGAAGTTGCCGGCGTCGAGGAACTCGGTGCCATCGGCCGCGGTGAGGACATGGAAATCACCACCTACCTCGAGCAGGGCATGCTGTCGGAACTGTCGGCGAACGTCGTCGATTTGTGCCCCGTCGGGGCGCTGACGCATCGGCCGCAAGCTTTCAACGCGCGCTCCTGGGAGATGCGCAAGACGGAATCGATCGACGTCATGGACGCGATCGGCTCCGCGATCCGCGTCGATGTACGTGGCCCCGAGGTGATGCGCATCCTGCCGCGTAACAACGATGCCGTGAACGAGGAGTGGATCTCGGACAAGACACGGCACGTCGCCGACGGCCTGCGCACGCAGCGCCTCGACCAGCCGTATGTGCGCCGCGACGGCAAGCTTGTGGCCAGCAGCTGGGCCGAGGCACTCGCAGTTGTCGCCGAAAAGCTCACCTCGGCCGACAAATCGCGTGTTGGCGCCATCGTCGGCGATCTCGCTGGCGCCGAGGAAATGTTCGCGCTCGGCGACCTGCTGGCGCGCCTCGGCATCGTCAGCGGCGACTGCCGCCAGGACGGCGCCAAGATCGATCCGACGCTCGGCCGCGCCGGCTACATCTTCAACTCGACCATCGAGGGCATCGAGCAGGCCGACGCGATCCTGTTGATCGGCACCAATCCGCGCCTCGAAGCCGCCGTCCTCAATGCCCGGATCCGCAAGCGCTGGCGGCAAGGCGGCCTCAAGCTTGGCCTGATCGGCGCCAAGGCGGATTTGGCCTACCCCTATGACCACATCGGCACCGGGCCGGATGCAATTGCCGCATTGCAAGGCAACCGGCACGCCTTCGCTGCCATCCTCGCCCAAGCCAAACGGCCTATGATCATCGTCGGCGCTGGCGCAGTCGCCCGTGCTGACGGACCAGCCGTGCTCGCCGCCGCCGCAGCGTTTGCGACATCAGGCACGCCGGCCAAGGACGCGGGTTGGAACGCCTTCAACGTGCTGCATACCGCGGCATCCCGCGTCGCCGGCCTCGACCTCGGCTTCGTGCCGGGTCCCGGCGGCCGCGATGTTGCCGGCATGCTCAAGGGAGACATGCAGGTCGTCTACCTGCTCGGCGCCGACGAGATCGACATGGCCAAGCTTGGCCGTGCCTTCGTCGTCTACCAGGGCACGCATGGCGATGCCGGTGCGCACCGCGCCGATGTCATCCTGCCAGGCGCCGCCTACACCGAGAAGAGCGCCACTTACGTCAATCTCGAAGGCCGCGTGCAAGTGACCGAGAAAGCCGCGTTCGCGCCGGGCGAGGCGAAAGAGGATTGGACGATCCTGCGCGCGCTGTCGGAGCGGGCTGGCCTGAAGCTGCCCTACGACTCGCTGCAAGCGCTGCGGGCCGCCATGTACGAGATCGCGCCCGGCCTGAAGCGCCTCGATGCGGTCGAACCTGCCAGCACCGCGACGCTCGATGTGCTCGCCCGCACGCCCGGCAAATTCGACAACCAGCCATTCGCGCCGGCCATCATCAACTTCTATCTGACCAATCCGATTGCGCGCGCTTCGGCGATCATGGCGGAGCTCTCGCAGCTCAAGGCCGGGTCGGCCACGCGCGCGGCGGCGGAATAGGCGGGGCATCATGCAGGCTTTCTGGGAAACCTGGGGCAGCGCCATCCTGACACTCGCGTGGATCGCGGGCGCGAGCGTGCTGCTCTTGACCGCGCTGCTCATCTACGTCGCCTTCATCATCCTGTTCGACCGGAAGGTGTGGGCCGCCGTACAGATGCGCCGTGGCCCCAACGTCGTCGGGCCCTTCGGCTTGTTGCAATCCTTCGCCGATCTCCTGAAGTTCGTGCTGAAGGAACCGATCATTCCGGCCGGCGCCGACAAGGGTATCTTCCTGCTGGCGCCCTTGGTCACCGCCGTCCTTGCGCTCGCCGCCTGGGCAGTGATCCCGATGTCCGAGAACGGCTGGGGCCGCTGGGTGATCTCCGACTTGAACGTCGGCATCCTCTACATCTTCGCCATTTCGTCGCTGGGCGTTTACGGCGTCATCATGGGCGGCTGGGCGTCGAACTCGAAGTACCCGTTCCTGGGCGCGCTGCGCTCAGCCGCGCAGATGGTCTCTTACGAGGTCTCGATCGGTTTCGTCATCATCACCGTGCTGCTCTGTGTCGGCTCGCTCAACATGAGCGACATCGTCAACGCCCAGAAGACCGGCATCGGCACGCGCCTCGGTCTGCCACAATCGCTGCTCGACTGGCACTGGTTGGCGCTGTTTCCGATGTTCGTCATCTTCTTCATCTCGGCGCTGGCCGAAACGAACCGCCCGCCGTTCGACCTGCCCGAAGCCGAGTCCGAACTCGTCGCCGGCTTCATGGTCGAGTATTCGTCGACGCCCTACCTGTTGTTCATGCTGGGTGAGTATGTGGCGATCGTCACCATGTGCGCACTGACGACCATCCTGTTCCTCGGCGGCTGGCTACCGCCCGTCAGCGCCGCGCCGTTCACCTGGGTGCCTGGCATCATCTGGTTCCTGTTCAAGGTCACCGCCGTCTTCTTCATGTTCGCCATGGTGAAGGCGTTCGTGCCGCGCTACCGCTACGACCAGCTGATGCGCTTGGGGTGGAAGGTCTTCCTGCCACTGTCGCTCGCCATGGTGGTGATCGTCGCCGGCGTCCTGCAATACGGTCCAGCGGGGTTGGTGAAGTGAGGCGGCATGGAACCCAATAAACTGCTCGGCTCGGTGTTGCTGCTCACGGGTGTAGCGGACATCGTCTTGGCGCAGGTCATCGGCGCTAAATTGTCCAGTCAGGTGCGCTTGGTCATCCAGGTTTTCGGCGCCGGTTTCGTCATTCTCGGTAGTCTGCTCAGTCTCGGCGTCTTCAAGATCGTATGACCGCAAAAGGGTTTCCTTCGTGAGCATCGCAACCGGCATCAAGTCGCTTTTCCTGAAGGAGTTCGTCGGCGCATTCTGGCTGTCGATGAAGTACTTCTTCCGGCCTAAGACGACGCTGAATTACCCCTTCGAGAAGGGCCCGCTGTCGCCCCGCTTCCGCGGCGAGCACGCACTGCGCCGCTATCCGAACGGCGAGGAACGCTGCATCGCCTGCAAGCTCTGCGAAGCGATCTGCCCGGCACAGGCGATCACGATCGAGGCTGGCCCCCGCCGCAACGACGGCACGCGACGCACGACCCGCTACGACATCGACATGGTGAAATGCATCTACTGCGGTCTCTGCCAGGAGGCCTGCCCCGTGGATGCGATCGTCGAGGGCCCGAACTTCGAGTTCGCCACCGAGACGCGCGAGGAACTTTACTACAACAAGGAGCGACTGCTCGCGAACGGCGACCGCTGGGAACGCGAGATCGCTGCAAATCTCAAGGCCGACGCGCCGTATCGTTAGGATGATGAGCGTCGCAGGCCTCGCGGCCCGCGACGGAAAAAAATGAGGCAATGAATCAACGGTTGTCATCCTCGGGCTCGTCCCGAGGACCCATGGTTCAGCAAGTTCGGACGGTGACGAGATACGTTGAGACGCAACGGGCAAACCTCGCCGCCCGTCGTGCGGAGAGATGGGTCCTCGGGATAAACCCGAGGATGATAAATCGCGCGGTTGCGAAGTGGGCAACCGAAGCGCAGAAAAATCGAAGGGTGCGCCGAGAGGCGGAGCAGAACCGATGACACTCGCCGACGCCTTCTTCTATCTGTTCGCGGTCGTGACCGTCGCCTCCGCGGTGATGGTGATCACGGCGAAGAACCCGGTGCACGCGGTGCTCTGGCTGATCCTGGCGTTCTTCAACGCTGCGGGCCTGTTCGTGCTGCTCGGCGCCGAATTCCTGGCGATGATCCTGGTCGTCGTCTACGTCGGCGCCGTCGCCGTGCTGTTCCTGTTCGTCGTCATGATGCTCGACGTCGATTTCGCGGCACTCCGGGCCGGTTACATCAAGAACGCATCGTTCGGCTTTTTCGTCGGCGCCATCCTGTTCGCCGAGTTGGTC
>JANLQP010000175.1:0-4103 GCA_031367895.1 Hyphomicrobiales bacterium | reverse complement strand
GGATCTCGACTGAAGCGCGGCAGAACATCGCAGCCTTGCTCTGTTGGCGATGTAACATACTGATTTTCCTCAATTAAAAATCCAGCCTTGCACCAATCGAAAGACGGCCGAAAGGAGTTCATTTCGCGGTTATGCACGGACCCTGCGGCGGTCGTCGTGACAAAATATTGCGGCCGTGAGTTGGGCAAATTCAGCCGTGTTTTCAGGGTTTGGCAACCCCCGAATCGGATGCGACACTGAAGTTTTCGATAGTCAATGGCCGGTTATTAACAGTGCTATCAACAACCCCCTCGAAAGCACCCCATTGAACGCTGATTCGGTTCGTCCGCGGCCTGCTGATTTGTTGCTGATTCGCCAAACTGATTCGCCAACGCTCGCCGGCTGCCGGACCCTTCAGGGCAGAACTCATTGCATAATTCCTGAAACCGGCGGCGAAAGCCCACGTTCGGCAGCCACATCAGACGGGTCGGCCTCTTGCGCTGCGGCTGGCCTAGGCCATACTCGGCGCCGAATGGGGCACAGCATCGCATCGCCCCGTTGTTTCGCCGTCAGCCCAAGTCCGAGGCCCACCAATGCGTTATCTGCATACCATGGTCCGCGTCACCAACATCGAGCAGAGCCTCGATTTCTATTGCGCCAAGCTCGGCATGAAGGAGGTCCGCCGCGTCTCCAACGAGGCCGGTCGCTTCACGCTGGTTTTCCTCGCCGCCAGCGAGGACGAGGGACCGGGCACCGCCAACCGGGCGCCGCTGGTCGAGCTCACCTACAACTGGGACCCGGAGGCCTACACGGGTGGCCGCAACTTCGGCCATCTCGCCTACGAGGTCGATGATATCTACGCGCTCTGCGACAAGCTGATGAAGGCGGGCGTCACCATCAACCGGCCGCCGCGCGATGGCCGCATGGCCTTCATCCGCTCGCCGGACAACGTCTCGATCGAGCTGCTCCAGAAGGGCGAGTCGAAGCCGAAGGCCGAGCCCTGGGGCTCGATGCCGAACACCGGCGTCTGGTAAGCGTCGGGCTGCTGGCCCCCATCTGCCGGCCGCTCCCCAACAAATGCAAAGGCCGCCGAGGGTTCCCTCGGCGGCCTTTTTGTTTTGCTTGCACGCGTGGCGGGCGTGTCGACCGACAGGTGTCAGGGTAGAGGCCAGACACCTGCGCTTCCGTATCCACGCGCCCGATGCACCTGTGGGCATCCGAAGGCGCAGCTTAAAAGTCCATACCGCCCATACCGCCCATACCGCCCATTCCACCCATGCCGCCCATTCCACCACCACCAGGCATTGCTGGCATGCCGGCGTCCTTCTTCGGCGCATCGGCGATCATCGCCTCGGTGGTGATGAGCAAGCCTGAGATCGAGGCTGCGTCCTGCAGCGCGCAGCGCACGACCTTGGCCGGGTCGATGACACCCGTCGCGATCAGGTCGACGTACTCGCCGCTCTGCGCGTTGAAGCCGTAGCTGTACTTGGCGTTCTCGAGGATCTTGCCGACGACGACCGCGCCGTCCTCGCCCGCGTTGTTGAAGATCTGACGTGCCGGCGACTGCAGAGCCTTACGGATGATATTGACGCCAATCTTCTGGTCCTCATTGGAGAGCTTCAGCTTGTCGAGTGCCGCGATCGCGCGCAACAGTGCCACGCCACCACCCGGAACGATGCCTTCCTCGACAGCCGCGCGAGTCGCATGCAGGGCGTCATCGACCCGATCCTTGCGCTCCTTCACCTCGGTTTCTGTGGCGCCGCCGACCTTGATGATCGCAACGCCGCCAGAGAGCTTCGCAAGGCGCTCCTGCAGCTTCTCGCGGTCGTAGTCCGAGGTTGTCTCCTCGATCTGCGCCTTGATCTGCTTCACGCGGGCTTCGATGTCGACTTTCTTGCCGGTGCCGTCGACGATCGTGGTATTGTCCTTGTCGATCGAGACGCGCTTTGCCCGGCCGAGCATGTTCAGTGTCACGGTCTCGAGCTTGATGCCGAGATCCTCCGAGATCACCTGTCCGCCGGTCAGTACCGCGATGTCCTCGAGCATGGCCTTGCGGCGATCGCCGAAGCCCGGAGCCTTGACGGCCGCAACCTTGAGGCCACCGCGCAGCTTGTTGACGACCAGCGTCGCGAGTGCCTCTCCCTCGATTTCTTCCGCGATGATCAGCAGGGGCTTGCCCGACTGCACGACCGCTTCCAGGATCGGCAGCATGGCCTGCAGGCCCGACAGCTTCTTCTCGTGGATCATTATGTACGGGCTTTCCAGCTCCGTCGTCATCTTCTCGGCGTTGGTGATGAAGTACGGCGAGGCATAACCGCGATCGAACTGCATGCCCTCGACGACGTCGAGCTCGGTCTCGAGGCCCTTCGCCTCTTCGACCGTGATGACGCCTTCGTTGCCGACGCGCTTCATCGCCTGCGCGATGATCCGGCCGATCTCGGCGTCGCCGTTGGCGGAGATGGTGCCGACCTGGGCGATCTCGTCGTTCGAGGTGACCTTCTTCGACTTCGCCTTCAGCTCGGCGACGACGCTGGCGACGGCGGCATCGATGCCGCGCTTCAGATCCATCGGGTTTGAGCCGGCGGCGACGGACTTGGCGCCTTCCTTGACGATTGCCTGGGCCAGAACCGTTGCCGTCGTGGTGCCGTCACCGGCGATGTCGCTGGTCTTCGAGGCGACTTCACGCACCATCTGCGCGCCCATGTTCTCGAACTTGTCCTCGAGCTCGATTTCCTTGGCGACTGTGACGCCGTCCTTGGTGATGCGCGGCGCGCCGTAGGATTTCTCGATCACGACGTTACGGCCCTTGGGGCCGAGCGTCACGCGGACCGCGTTGGCGAGGATATCGACGCCGCGCAGCATCTTTTCGCGCGCTTCACGGGAGAAACGGACTTCTTTGGCAGCCATGTGTGGGACTCCGGTTGGGACAGTGGGGGTGAAGTCGGGAATTGGTGAAGTCGTGAATTAGGGCCTGCGTGAATTCGTGAATGCGAAGTTGCGGGCTTTCATTGCTGTACCCGATGTCGTCGGGTCAGCACGAATTCACGACGTCACCATTTCACGCCTGCTCTGCACTTGCTTCAGGCCGCCTTGCGGAAGCTGGCCTTGCCGTCGAGGATGCCGAGGATGTCGCTCTCCTTCATGACGAGCAGATCCTTGCCGTTGATTTTGACCTCGGTGCCGGACCACAGCACCAAGTCGCCATTCTTGACCTCGAGCGCGACCAGGCGGCCGGCTTCGTCGCGAGCGCCAGGGCCAACGGAGATCACTTCGCCCTGCGAGGGCTTCTCCTTGGCGTTGTCTGGAATAATGATGCCGCCAGCGGTCTTGGCTTCCTCATCGATACGGCGCACGACGACGCGATCATGAAGAGGGCGGAACGTCATTGCCTAGACCTCTCGAAAGTGTGTTGTTTTCTGGTGTGATGCGGCAGGCGATAACGAGCGCCCGGCATCGTCGAATGAACGGAGTGGCGCATGGCCGAGGCCAGCCCACCCCTCGCGCCCGGTATATGCGAGCGCCTACTGGCACTGTCAAGGGTCGAGTGCCAAAAGCCGGGTGGCCGACTTCAATGCCGGTAAACGGCAAGAGGGTGGCAATGCAGAGGGTGGCAATACAGGCCAGCACTACCCGCCGAACAGATCGGCCTGTTGGCCCGGCGGAGACGTCGTTTTCCGCGGGATCCGCCGGTAACCGAAGGACGTGCGCTCGACGAGCCCCGGATGCCGCTCCCGGAACAGTTTCGCGGCCTTCTCGCGCGAGCCCGGAAAGCGGTTGCCCCACCAGATCTCGTAGAGGCGGCTCGAGTCGCAACCGAAGCGCGCCATCAGGTCCTTCCGCCGGATGCGAAGCCAACGCGCGATCCAGATTTCGACCGCGTCGGCCTCCGTCAGCACCCCCGGCACCCTCTTGACGGGTTCGGCGCCAGCTATGGTCTGTTCTTCGAACACGGGGCAAACTCCTGAACGAGGCTCGCCGGTTGGTATCATGCCGGAGGCAGGTCTCCGACAGGAAGGGCAACCGTAGGCAGTCGCGCCGGATGCGCCAGTGGGCATCCGAAGGCGCCACTAAAGACGCGCCGGATGCGCCAGTGGGCATCCGAAGGCGCCACTAAAGACGCGCCG
>JANLQP010000161.1:0-17149 GCA_031367895.1 Hyphomicrobiales bacterium | reverse complement strand
GCGCCGGTATCGCTTTTACTTTGCGCCATCCGACTCCCCTGCAGGGAGCCGGCCGGATGGCGCGGGCAGCGGCGAAGCACAGGTCAAACAATCTGCACAATGGTATCAGACGCCTTTGCCCTCGAAGAACTCTTTCACCTTCGAGAAGAATCCCGATGTCGCCGGGCTATTCTCGGCCTTGCTCTCGCGCTCGAATTCCTCAAGCAACTCGCGCTGACGGCGCGTCAGGTTTTTCGGGGTCTCCACCTCGACCTGGATATACATGTCGCCCTGCACCTTCGAGCGCAGCACCGGCATGCCCTTGCCCTTCAAGCGGAACTGCTTACCGCTTTCGGTTCCCGTCGGCACCGGCATCTTGACGCGGGCGCCGTCGAGCGTCGGCACCTCGATCGTGCCCCCAAGCGCTGCCGTCGTCATCGAGATCGGCACGCGGCAGAAGATGTCGGCGCCGTCGCGCTGGAAGAACTCGTGCGGCTTGATCGCCAGGAAAATGTAAAGATCACCCGTCGGGCCGCCGCGCACACCCGCCTCACCCTCACCCGCCAACCGAATGCGCGTGCCGTCCTCGACACCCGGCGGGATCGAAACCTGCAGCGTCCGTTCCTTGTTGACCCGGCCAGCGCCATCGCAACCCGTGCACGCGTCCTCGATGAATTCGCCGCGGCCGTGGCAAGACGGGCAGACGCGCTCGATCGTGAAGAAGCCCTGGCTGGCGCGCACCTTACCCTGCCCGGCGCAGG
Source organism: Hyphomicrobiales bacterium (assembly GCA_031367895.1). Taxonomy (GTDB): domain Bacteria; phylum Pseudomonadota; class Alphaproteobacteria; order Rhizobiales; family Hyphomicrobiaceae. The sequence continues at coordinate 16,409 of JANLQP010000161.1, read as the reverse complement.
TCGGACACGTGGATGGCTTGGTCCCGGGCTTGGCACCTGTCCCGGTGCATTTCTCGCAGGCGACGCTGGTTGGCACGCGGATCTGTGCCTGCTTGCCGGTATAGGCTTCGACCAGGCTGACCTCGAGCTGCGATCTGAGATCGGCGCCGCGCTCGCGACCGTTGCCGCGGCCCTGGCCGCGTCCGCCGCCGGGGCCACGGCGCCCACCCATGAACTCGCCGAACAGGTCGTCGAAGATATCCGACATCGACGACGCGAAGTCCGGACCGAACCCGCCGGGGCCTCCCTGCCCGCCGCGCCCGCCTTCGAAGGCGGCGTGGCCGAACTGGTCGTAGGCGGCGCGCTTTTGCTGGTCCTTCAGAACCTCGTAGGCTTCGTTGAGTTCCTTGAACTTGACCTCGGCCGCCTTGTCCCCCGGATTGCGATCCGGGTGAAATTGCATCGCCGATTTGCGAAACGCCGACTTCAGATCCTGCTCATTGGCGGTGCGCTGCACGCCGAGCACCTCGTAGTAGTCGCGTTTCGCCATGGAATGAGCGCTCACTCAAATTGCGTTTCTCAAGGGGAGCCGGTGACGGCAACTGTCAGACGTCCGGCCACACGACATTGAACCTCTCGCAAAACCAGTGCGTCCTGAGACCATCGGGTCCGGGAACGATGCTGGTCCTGCGAGAGGCATGGGATCACCCAAGTGGCGTTCAGGCGCTCTTCTTCTTGTCGTCCTTGACTTCCTCGAAGTCGGCATCGACGACGTTCTCGCCATTTTTGCCCTTCTTGGCGCCGGTCGCTTCCGGGCCACTCTCGCCACCGGCAGCCTCGGCACCTTCCTTGTTGGCACCGTAGATCGCCTCGCCAAGCTTCATCGAAGCCTGCATCAGGGCGTTGTGCGCCGCCTTGATCTTCTCGACATCGTCGGACTTGGCAGCTTCCTTCAGGCCGGAGAGCGCACCTTCGATCGCGGTCTTGTCGGCAGCCCCGATCTTGTCGCCGTGTTCCTTGACGTCCTTCTCGATCTGACCGGAGAAGTGGTCGGCCTGATTGCGTGCCTCGACCAGATCACGCTTCTTCTTGTCCTCGTCCTTGAAGCGCTCGGCCTCTTCGGTCATCCGCTTGATGTCGGCATCCGACAGACCACCCGAGGCCTGGATGCGGATCGACTGTTCTTTGCCGGTTTTCTTGTCCTTGGCCGACACGTGCACGATGCCGTTGGCGTCGATGTCGAACGTGACTTCGATCTGCGGCACGCCACGCGGCGCCGGCGGAATGCCGTCGAGATCGAAGCGGCCGAGCAGCTTGTTGTCGGCCGACATCTCACGCTCGCCCTGGGAGACGTTGATCGTCACCGCGCGCTGCGCATCCTCGGCCGTCGAGAAGGACTGTGACTTCTTCGTCGGGATCGTCGTGTTGCGGTCGATCAAGCGCGTGAACACGCCACCGAGCGTCTCGATGCCGAGCGACAGCGGCGTCACGTCGAGCAGCAGCACGTCCTTGACGTCGCCCTTCAGCACGCCGCCCTGGATCGCCGCGCCGACGGCCACGACCTCGTCCGGGTTGACGCCCTTGTGCGGCTCCTTGCCGAACAGTTTTTTCACCTCGGCCTGCACGCGCGGCATGCGCGTCATGCCGCCGACGAGCACGACCTCGTTGATCTCGGCCGCCTTGAGGCCTGAATCCTTCATCGCCTGCTCGCAAGGCAGCAGCGTCTTCAGGATCAGGTCCTCGACGAGGCTTTCCAGCTTCGCCCGCGTCAACTTCATCGCGATATGTTTCGGGCCGCTCTTGTCGGCGGTGATGAAGGGCAGGTTGATCTCGGTCTGCTGCGCGCTGGACAACTCGATCTTGGCCTTCTCGGCCGCTTCCTTCAGGCGCTGCAGCGCGAGCTTGTCGCCACGCAGATCGATGCCGTTCTCTTTCTTGAACTCGGCCGCGAGATACTCGACGATGCGGATATCGAAATCTTCGCCGCCAAGGAACGTGTCGCCGTTCGTCGACTTCACCTCGAAGACACCGTCGCCGATCTCGAGGATCGAGATGTCGAAGGTGCCGCCGCCCAAGTCATAAACGGCGATCGTGCGCGAATCCGTTTTCTTGTCGAGGCCGTAGGCGAGTGCTGCCGCCGTGGGCTCGTTGATGATTCGCAGAACTTCGAGATTGGCAATCTTGCCGGCGTCCTTGGTTGCCTGTCGTTGCGCGTCGTTGAAGTAGGCCGGCACCGTGATCACGGCCTGTGTCACGGGATGGCCGAGATAAGCCTCCGCGGTCTCTTTCATTTTTTGCAGGATGTCGGCCGAGATCTGCTGCGGCGAATAATGCTTGCCGCGCGCCTCGATCCACGCATCGCCGGTCTTGCCTTCGACGATGGTGTAGGGGACGAGTTTCTTGTCCTTCTCGACCACCGGATCGTTGTAGCGCCGACCGATCAGGCGCTTGATCGCGAAGAACGTATTCGTCGGGTTGGTCACGCCCTGGCGCTTTGCCGGCAGGCCGACGAGGCGCTCGCCGTCCTCGGTGAAAGCCACGATCGAGGGCGTGGTGTTCATGCCCTCCGCATTGGCGATGACCTTGGGCGTCCCACCTTCCATGACTGCGACGCAGGAGTTCGTGGTGCCGAGGTCGATCCCGATGACTTTAGACATGGCAATTCTAGTCCTTTGTTTGCGGCGAACCTTCCGGGCCCGTTGCGGCGCCCGTTGCTCCGTTGACCCCACTGCAGGAGGCAACGAAAAGATCCCCTGGAGTTCATTTCGACGATTGTCGGCTATATAGGCGCCACCCTTTGCGACCGCAACGCCCGCAGAGCCGATCTCTGTGGTAATTTTGCCGCTTGGGCGAGGCTGTGGACAAACTTTTGACGCGAGGATAAGGCGTGAGTTTCCCAGCAGGATTCCAGCACTTTTCGGGACATCTGACACCAGCTGACCAGGTCAACCTACTCGCCGAAGTGCGGCGCGTCATCGCTCTTGCACCACTTTATTCGCCAGCGATGCCGCGGACCGGGAAACTGTTGTCGGTTCTTATGACCAATTGCGGCGAACTCGGCTGGCTGACCGACAGGGAGCGCGGCTATCGCTATGAACCGGTGCATCCGGTCACGGCCAAGCCCTGGCCACCGATCCCCCCAATGTTGCTTATGCTCTGGAACGAGCTTGGGAAATTCCCTGCAACCCCCGAAGCTTGTCTCGTCAATTATTACGCAGGCGCTGCCAAGCTCGGCAGCCACCGCGACGAGGACGAAGCCGAACGATCCGCGCCCGTCCTTTCGGTATCCCTCGGAGACAGGGCGGTTTTTCATGTCGGCGGGCTGAAACGCACCGATCCGAAGGCGCGCATCGACCTCAAGTCCGGCGATGTCGTGATCCTCGGCGGCGGCGCCCGCCTCGCGTTCCACGGCATCGACCGAGTCCACGCCGGTACGTCTGCTCTGCTGGCGGAAGGCGGGCGCATCAACCTCACGCTCCGCCGCGTGACGAAGATTTGAGGCATAGCAGGCAGCAGGCAGCAGGCAGCAGGCAGCAGGCAGCAGGCAGCAATTGCAGGTTCGAGAAAACGTCAACAGCTCGTATTTTGTAGGACGCGTGATCTGGCGCCCCGTTGCCTGCTGCCCGCTTCCGCTGCCCGACTTAACCCTGCCCACCCGCGCCATTATCGTTGGCTGAACCGGCCGGCGGCGCGGCCTCGGCCGGGCGCATCGGCTTGTAACCGCCCTTTGCGACGACGACCATGGCCGGGCGCAGTATGCGGTCCTCGATCATGTAACCGAGTTGGTAAACCTGTGTCACCGTGCCCGCGGGAACGTCAGGGTTCTGCACCTCGGTCACAGCTTGATGCAGGTGCGGATTGAACGGCTGGCCTTTCGGGTCGATGCGCTTGATGCCGTGCCGCTCCAGGCGGTTGGCGAACTCCCGCTCGGTCATGGTGACCCCATCGAGGAAGCTCTTCAACGCCGGGTCCTGCTCGGCCGCGCCTGCTGGTACTGTCTCGATCGCACGCAGGAAATTGTCGCCGACCTCAATCATGTCGCGGGCGAACTTCGTGACGGCGTACTTGTGCGCATCCGTCTTTTCCTTGTCGGTGCGCTTGCGGATATTGTCCATCTCTGCATGCGAGCGCAGCAGCCGGTCTTTCAAATCGGCAACCTCGGTCTGCAGTGCCCCGATGGCAGCCTCGACCACGGCCATGTTCATTTCACCGCTGTTCGGCTTGCTGCCGGCATCCGCCGGCGCTTGCGCCTGGCTGGTCTCGGGCGTTCCGGGCGGCGTGCCCTCAGGCTTGGTCTCATCGGTCATTGATTACCTGCTCTCGCTCAAGCCCTGCCTTGTCAGTCAAGTCACGGCTCATGGTCAACAGCACTCGACAGGCCACTCGCCTGGAGCGCAATTCGTTCCAACTGTGGGATATCATCCCGCAGCGCAAAAAAATCAAGTCAGCGCCTTGCTGATCAGCTTCGCGGTGTAGTCGACCATCGGGATGATGCGGGCATAGTTGAGCCGCGTCGGACCGATGACGCCGAGCACGCCGACCACCTTGCGGTCGGTATCGCGGAACGGGGCGACGATCAGCGATGAGCCCGACAGTGAGAACAGCTTGCTTTCGGAGCCGATAAAGATCCGCACGCCCTCGCCTATGTCGGTGAGGCCGAGGAGCTGGATGATATCGCGCTTGTTCTCGAGATCATCGAATAGCTGGCGGATGCGTTCGAGTTCCTCGATCGCACCTAAGTCCTTGAGCAGGTTGGCTTGGCCGCGCACGATCAGGCTACGCCGGTCGTCGCCGGACCCGGACCAGGTGGCAAGCCCGGCCTCGACGACCTTCTTCGTCAGCTGGTCGAGCTCCGCCTTCGCTTTCGCCTGCTCGGCTTCGATGCGAACCTTGGACTCGGTAATCGTGAGGCCGCGGATCTGCCGGTTGAGGTAGTTCGACGCCTCGGTGAGGGCCGACGGCGGCAGCCCGCGCGGTACCGCGATGATGCGGTTCTCGACCGACTGATCCTCGCTGACGATCACCACCAGCGCCTTGCCCGGCTCGAGTGCCACGAACTCGATGTGCTTCAGGCGCGCGTCCTGCTTTTCGCTGAGCACCACTCCGGCGCAATGCGACAGTCCGGAAATCATGTCGCCGGCTTCGGCAAGCACTTGATCCACGGGCTTTTCCCGCCGAGCAGAGATCTGCGCCTCGATCTGGCGGCGCTCGTCCTCGCCGAGGTTGCCGATCTCGAGCAACCCATCGACGAAAAGACGCAGGCCCGATTGCGTCGGCAAGCGACCGGCCGACGTGTGCGGGGCGTAGATCAGGCCGAGATGTTCGAGATCCGACATGACGTTGCGAATCGAGGCCGGCGACAGCGCCATCGGCAGGAAACGGCTGAGATTGCGCGAACCCACCGGCTCGCCGGTCGAGATATACGTTTCGACGATCTGGCGGAAGATGGCCCGCGTGCGATCGTTCAGCTTGGCAAGTTCCGTTGGTGGCTTGTTCATTCTGGCTTTGTCACCGGTCGGACGCCCGGCACTGTTATTTCCATACCCGAACTCTATGTATCATCGGCGCTGGCGTCAAATGCGGCAAGCACGGGCGTGTAATTGAACTCTTGATAGAAACGTTGGGCAGGTGGGATCAGATCCCCAAGGCCTTGACCTCCCCCGCACTTTCAGGCTTTTCCCGGCATTACGTAACACGTAACTAAAGGACCAGCCCGCCATGACCGCCGCCCTGCAGCTGATACGCCGCGCCCTGATCTCGGTCTCCGACAAGACTGGCGCCGTGGATCTGGCGCGGGCATTGGCGGCAGCCGGCGTCGAGATTCTGTCGACCGGCGGCACGTCGGTGACCTTGACACAGGCCGGTATCGCCGTGAAGGACGTGGCCGAGCATACCGGCTTCCCCGAGATGATGGACGGACGCCTGAAAACGCTGCATCCGAAGGTGCACGGCGGACTGCTGGCTGTGCGCGGCAACGCCGAGCACGACGCCTCGGCGCAAAAGCACGGTATCGCGCCCATCGACCTGCTGGTGGTGAACCTCTACCCGTTCGAGGCCACCGTGGCGAAGGGCGCACCGTACCAGGACTGCGTCGAGAATATCGACATTGGCGGCCCTGCCATGATCCGGGCGGCGGCGAAGAACCACGCGGCTGTAACAGTCGTGGTGGACCCGGCAGACTACGCGCGTCTGCTCGCCGCGATGCAGGCGGGCGGGACGACCTTGGCGCTCCGTCGCGAGCTAGCTCAGAAAGCCTACGCGCGGACAGCCGCCTACGACGGGGCGATCTCGAACTGGCTCGGCGCCGTGCTCGACCATCCGGAGGGCAAGCCCGAGGGTTTCCCGCGCACGTTCACAGTGCAGATGACCAAGGCGCAGGCCATGCGTTACGGTGAGAACCCGCACCAGCAAGCCGCGTTCTATGTGGCAGGCAACCCGCAGGCCGGCTCGATCGCCAAGGCGCGGCAACTGCAGGGCAAGGCACTCTCCTACAACAACATCGCCGATACCGACGCGGCCCTGGAATGCGTGAAGGAGTTCACGGACAAACCCGCCTGCGTCATCGTCAAGCACGCCAACCCATGCGGCGTCGCGGAGGCGGAAACCCTGGCTGCCGCCTATGACCGCGCCTTCAAGACCGACCCGGAGTCGGCCTTCGGTGGCATCATCGCGTTCAATCGCGAGTTGGACGCCGCCACCGCCAAAGCCATCGTTGAGCGCCAGTTCGTCGAAGTGATCGTGGCGCCGAGCGTGGCCGCGGGCGTCGAGGCGATCGTCGCGGCGAAAAAAAACGTGCGCTTGCTCGTCTGCGGCCAATGGCCGAAGGAGCCAACCCCGCGCCTCGATTGGAAGAAAGTCACCGGCGGCCTGCTGGTGCAAGAGGCTGACCTCAAGCTCTTCGATCAGCTGAAGGTCGTCACCAAGCGCCAGCCGACTGACCAGGAGATGGCCGACATGCTGTTCGCCTGGAAGGTCGCCAAGTTCGTGAAGTCGAACGCCATCGTCTACACCCGCGACGGCGCCACCGTCGGCATCGGCGCCGGCCAGATGAGCCGGGTCAACTCCTCGCGCATCGCCGTCATCAAGGCCGAGATGGCGGGACTTTCCGTCAAGGGGGCGGCGGTCGCCTCGGACGCGTTCTTCCCGTTCGCCGACGGTCTGCTGTCGGCGGCGGAAGCGGGCGCAACGGCCGTCATCCAGCCCGGTGGCTCGGTGCGCGACGACGAGGTGATCAAGGCCGCCGACGACAAGGGTTTGGCCATGGTCTTCACCGGAATGCGGCATTTCCGGCATTGAACCGGGATCAGGCGAGCGAATCCGCTGGCGGCGGCGGCGCGGGGGCCTTATTTATCGGGGCAAATGCAAACCTCCGAGCCAAAGCGCAAGTCGCAGTTCCAGGTGCAGGACTTCATCGTCGCTGCGCCCGCCGTGTCATCGACGCCGGCCGCCTCGCCGGGCCCCGCGCCCATCCCGGTTCCAGGCGCCAGCAACCGCAGCCTCTCGATCATCGTGCCGGTGCTGAACGAGCAGCGCGGCATCCCCCTGCTCGAGCGCCGGCTGACGCTCGCACTGGAAGCGCTCGGCCGCCCGTTCGATGTGATCTTCGTCGATGACGGTTCCACGGACCGGACACTCTCCGTCATCCGCGAGCTCCATGCCCGCGATCCCCGCTTCAAGGCGGTGTCGCTCAGCCGCAACTTCGGCAAGGAGATCGCGGTTGCGGCGGGCCTGAAGCACGCGACCGGCGATGGCGCCGTCATCATGGACGGCGACCTCCAGCATCCACCGGAGACGATCGCCGACTTCGTCAGTCGCTGGGACGAGGGCTACGAGGTGGTCTATGGGCGCCGACGGGGCCGCGATACCGACAGCCCCATCAACCGCCTCACGTCGCGCGCATTCTACAAGATCTTCAAGGCCATGAGTGGCACCGAACTGCCCGACGGCGCCGGCGATTTCCGCCTGCTCGACCGCAAGGCTGTGGATGCGCTCAACCGCATCAACGAGCGCGCGCGCTTCAACAAGGGTCTCTACGCCTGGATCGGCTTCAAATCGGTCGGCGTCCCCTTCGACGTCGAAGCACGCCACGACGGCGTCTCTCGCTGGAAGCCGCGCCGCCTGTTCTCGTTCGCCATGGACGGATTCGCCTCGTTTTCGACCGTGCCGCTCAAGGTGTGGTCCTATCTCGGGCTCACCGTCTCGGCATTCGCGTTCCTTTACGCGCTGGTTTTCCTGGTCAAGACGCTGATCTTCGGCATCGACCAGCCTGGCTTCCCGACCCTGATCATTTCAGTCATGCTGCTCTCGGGCGTACAACTGATTTCGCTCGGCGTCATCGGCGACTACCTCGGCCGTGTTTACGAGGAGGTGAAGCGCCGTCCCCTGTTCCTCGTCGGCGAGCGGATCGGGCTGGCAGACATGCCGCTTGATGATCGGGCGGCGACTGCGCCGCCACTTTCGGTTGCCAACGGAAGCAAGCTGTGAGGCGCGCGTCACCAAAATCGCAGGCAGGTCAATCGTGCTGAAATTGCGCCCCGGTCCTGTGATCCTGAATGCCGACGATTACGGCATTGCCGCCGGCGTCAGTCAGGGCATCTACGAACTGGCGGATGCTGGGCGCATTTCGGCCACCAGCGCTATCGTCACGCTGCCGCGCTGGGCAACGGATGCCCGCCGCCTCAAGGCCTTGCGCCCAAAAATCGCAATCGGCCTGCACATCAACCTGACGCTCGGCAAGCCCTTGGGACCAATGCCGAAACTGGCGCCCGACAACGTGCTGCCAACGGTCGGCGTGCTTGTCCAACGGGCGCTGAAACGCGCCATCGACCCACTCGAGATCGAGACCGAAGTAACGCGGCAGGTCGCACTGTTCGAGCGTGAAGCCGGCTTCGCACCGGACCACGTCGACGGCCATCAGCACGTGCATGTCCTGCCCGGTGTGAGGCGCGGTGTATTGGCGTCGCTCGCGGCGTGGTTTCCTGGACAAAAGCCGCTACTGCGCGATCCCTGTGACCGCATGTTTTCCATTTGTGGACGCGGCGGCGAGATGGCCAAGGCGTTCGGCATCGCGGCTCTCAGCCTCGGCTTCAAGTTCCAGGCGCGGCGCCTGGGCTTCCCGACCAACAACGGCTTCTCCGGCTTCTCCTCGTTCGATCCCGAGCGCATGTACGAGATCGAGCTCGCTGGTGCCATGCGCATGACGGCTGCAGGCCACATCGTCATGTGCCATCCGGGCTATGCGGACGAGGAATTGCGCGCGCTCGACCCGGTTGTCGAACGGCGGGGCCAGGAGCTGGAAGCAATCCGCGTCAATCCGGAGCTGCCGAACCGGATCTGGCGCCCGGAACGGGTAACGGCGGATCGGCCCGACGCCCCGCTCGCCTGGGGCAAGGTCTTCGGCCATGGCGCCTGACAATGACGCCCGCGATCCAGCGGCTGGTATGTCGCTGCACCGGCATGGGCTCGGTTTTCTGACGGCCGGCCTGCTTGCATTCGCAACCGACGCACTCGTGCTCGAAGCCGGTGTGCGGCACTTCGGCCTCTCGCCTCTCCTTGCCCGCATCGCGGCGATTGCCGTCGCCATGCTCGTCGGCTGGCTCGCGCACCGCCGCCTGACGTTCGCGATTCTGACCAAACCGACCGCCATCGAGTTCGCCCGCTATGTTCTGGCCGGCGCAATGGCAGCGTTTATTAATTACGTCCTGTTCGCGCTCCTGTTGCTGACCCTGCCAGCGATGCATCGTCTGATTGCACTCGTCGTTGCATCCGCCGGCGCAATGGTTATCTCATACGTGGCAATGCGTTACGCCGTTTTTCGGAGATCATGACGCTTCGCTTGCCGCCGGCCAGGCCGGTCCGAAACCGCCCCCAAACTGACACCAACCTGAACAATTCCGGCAAACGCATTCATCCTCGGTTCAGCCTCGGTACGCTTTCTTCGACCCAAGCCTGGGGATGAGCATCTGCGTTTTGCGACGATGGTCTGCATCTCCAGCCGATGACCTCGAACGAGGCGTCGCAGTCTGTCAGAGCGGCAAGAGCGGCCGGTCAGCATTAACAAAGGTGCGGAGTGATCATGCCTTTACGAAGCACGGTCGATAATGTCACAAACGCGCGGTTTTGCCGGGGGAGGCGCGTATGAAGTCGAGTGCAGTAAAATCCTTTGCGCTGGATATCGACTGGTCCGTCCAGACGATCATGCCAATTGAATTCCAGGGCCGCGAGCTGAAGCTCGAAGCCCGCGCCTATCAGGGCCTCGACCCGCATTCGCAGGCGATGGTGCTGATCAATCGCGACAATCCGGCACCGGGTGAGATTCCGATCGTGCGCGTTCATAGCGGCTGCGTCACGGGCGACATCTTCCATTCGCTGCGCTGCGACTGCTATCCGCAGCTGCAGGCGTCGATGGAGGTCATCACCAACAGCTCGCTCGGCGTGATGGTCTATCTGCCCTATCACGAGGGTCGCGGCATCGGTCTCGTCAACAAGATCCGGACCTACGCGTTGCAGGATCAGGGCTACGACACGGTCGACGCCAACTTGGCGATCGGTGCGCCGGCCGAGGCGCGCGATTACGATCTCGCCGCCCACATCCTGTTCGACCTCGGCTACGGCCGGATCCGCCTGTTGACGAACAACCCTGCCAAGGTCGACGCGCTGCGCGCCGAAGGCATTACGGTTGTCGAGCAGCGTTCGGTGATCGCGAAGGCATCGCCCTACAACAAGCGCTATCTTGCGACGAAGAAGGAGCGCATGGCGCACATGCTGTAAGTACAAGCGCCTGCATCCGAAGTGACCATTTGTCGGGCCGCCCTCACCAGTGGGCGGCCCGATACTTATTTCGGGCGCCCGCTCTTGGCCGTTGCGCCCAACGCCTGACCAAGCCCAGCCAGCGGCTGGAATCGGAACGTCACGGTATGTCGGCCGGCGGGAACGGCGACCGCACGGAACAGCACATTGGCCTTGAAGATCTCAGCCGGAACTCCGTCCACGTCTGCCCGCCACCAGGGATGCCAGATGTCGTTCAGAACGACGTAGCCGCCGTCCGGGCTGTCGGCCTCTATCACCACCTTGGTATTGGCGTAGGAGCGGATGCGGATTGTTCCAGCGCGCCGGTCGCTACCTGTGCCCGGCAGCTCCATCGGCAGCAGCACGGTGTGAGTCGGATCGAACGCCGGCCATTCGCCTGCTGCGACGATCGCCGCGAAATCCGCGGGCTGGCTCTCCGGCGCGAAGATCACACGCGGCAGCGCCCGCTTATTTTCGTAGACGAAGTGGCCGTCCGCAAGCTCAGCCAGCAGCGTCAGATCGCCTGGCTGCAGCTGCTTGTCGATCGTCTCGATGGGCGCGCCGATCGCGATGTAGCGCAACCCCAGCATGTGAGCGAGCAGCGACGTGTACGACGGCATCAGCGCCGAGAATTTGCGCTGCTCGGGCAGTCCGACATGATCTTCCGCCCCCGTCGCCCGGCTGTAGGACCCAAGCCGCACCGGGTTGTAGCCGAGCGTATTCTCGAGCCCGTGGGTCATGCTGGCGTTTGGCCAATGGAAGCCGAGGCCGGCCAGTTCCACTCGGTCGCGCCGCGTCTCGTTACGCACTTGCCTTTCCTTCAGTAGCGCGATCGTCGGGTTCTTGGTCATCGGCTGGAGCACGTCGTAGTACGATGGCGGCAATGCCGACGATGTGGTCGGCCCGTTGTTCCAGCCGAGATCGACAGCCGTCACCAGCGCCAGACCCAGCGCCGCCCTGATCGGCGTCAACAGCACGCGCGAGCCGTACCAGGCGAGCGCAGCGAGCGCTGCTGCAAATGCCATGAACCCGCCGAGTAGCGGTCCGGAAAGGCGCGGCACGCGATCGAGTTTGGCACCGAGGCCGGTGGCGGCAATCGCTGCCAGAACGATCACCGCGGCAATCGTCGCCAGCACCGCCGTCGGCACCCGGTCCCACGGCGCCGCAAACAGACGGTCGGCCGAGTAGCCCGCCAGAAATGCAGCCAGCGCACCGACCAGGAACACCCCATCGGCTGGGCGGCGGTAGAGATTGACGCCCGGCAGCACCTCATACATTGCGCGGAATGCCGGTGTGTACCAGCCGAGCGCGTAGAGCAGCATGATCACGAACGCGATCGTGAAAAAGCGGATCTCGCGGTCCCAGAGCCGGCCGGTTGCTGCCGCCCCCAGCACCAGCAGCAGCGGCACGGCGCCGACGTACATCTGGCCGACGTTCTGCGCGATGAAGAGACCGGTGTCGGGCCAGGCAAAGCTCGGCGGTCCCCAGTAGTCCGCCATATGACCGGCAGCACCGAACAGTTGCGGCAACAGGAACGTCAGCAGCAACGCCGGATGCAGTGAGCCGCGGCCTGCCCCCTCGAAATCGATCTGCGGCCGGTTCGAATCGGCGGCCAGAAGCACCGTCATCAAGATCGGCACGGCGATCGTTGCGAGGCCGGCCAACCCGCCTGTTGTCAACGGCATCAGGCTGCCGCGCAATGTACGGGCACGATCATCGGCGGTCACGAGCAGCCACAGCGCTCGCGCCACCAGCAGATAGATGCACAACAGCGCCACCTGATCGCGGCCGAGCACGATCGCTGCGGCAACAAGCCCCGCACAAACGCCGGCCAGGCTGCAGCTCCGCTCGATCGCACGTTCGAGCGCCAGCAATGCCCACGGCAGATAAGCGAGGCTCAGCACCTGCCCCGTATGCTGCATGCGCCAGGACATGACGCCGCCGAAACTGAAAACGAGTGCCGCCACCAATGCCCCTGTCGCGTTCCAGCCCCGATCGCGGGCGTAGAGGATGACGCCGATGCCGCTGGCCAGCATGGCGCCGAGCACGGTCATGTCGACAGCCCAGAGACTGGGGTTGCGCGACAGCATCGCCAGGGCGAGGAAAGGCGGCGAAAAAATCATCGATTGCGGATCGGCGACGTGCGGTGTGCCGGAGAACACGTACGGATTCCACCACGGCCATTCGCCCTTGGCGATGCTGTCGGCCAGGAACTGGATCTGCGGCTGGAAATGCGCTTTGGCATCCCAGGGGATGGTGACGAACCCGAATACCCAGGGCCACGTCATCGCGAGGAACAGCAGCGCAAACGCACCGATCACCGGCAGCTTTGGCCAGTGCCGGCCATCCCATCCACTGACTGGTGGCAACGCCTCCTGCGCCAGCCGCTCCCGCCAGGACACCCCGGTTGCCCGTGCCGTCGTCGTCCGCTTCATTCTGGCCCCGCCTCACCCGTCCACCTAGTGTGCCGCATTGCTGCTCGCCATCGTCTATAGCATCGTCTCCCGAATGGGGAACGCCGTGCAGAACACGGCGCTGAACGAGGGATTTCCGTCACGATGCCTGGCCCACACCGAGACCCGCCGAAGCCGCCGGTGACGTGCGATCCGTTGCGCGCCATCCGCGAGGCGCCGCTCGACCGCCCGTTCGTCGTCGCCCAGCTCGGCCAATCGCTCGACGGACGCATCGCCACCCGAACCGGCGAAAGCCGCTGGATCAACGGGCAACCGGCCCTCGTGCACGTGCATCGCATCCGCGCCACGGTCGACGCCGTAGTGATCGGCATCGGCACCGTGATCGCCGACGACCCGATCCTCAACGTCCGCCACGTCGAAGGCCGCAACCCGGCACGCGTGGTGATCGATCCCTCCGGGCGATTGCCGCTGAACGCCCGATGTCTGCAGGACGACGGCGCGCGGCGCATCGTTGTGCGCGCAACCGTAGCCGACGTTGCCGTGCCGCGAGGCGTCGAGATCGTCCGCGTCGCAAAGGACGGGGCGCAAATCGCGCCTGCCGCCATCGTGCAAGCGCTGTGGGCCGCGGGACTGAAAACTTTCCTGGTCGAGGGCGGCGCGCAAACCGTATCCGGATTTCTGGAGGCCGGCGCCGTCGACCGTATGCACGTCTTGGTCGCGCCGGTGATCCTCGGCTCCGGTAAGCCCGGTCTGTCGTTGACGCCGATCGACCGGCTGGCCCAGGCGCTCAGGCCAAAACCGCAGATCCATGTTTTCGAAGACGGCGATGTGCTATTCGATTGCGATATGCGCCAAACGCGCACCGACAGCATCAGGATCTGATCGATGGAAAAGCAGGCAACCAGACCAACCGCCGCTGCGCCACCTGAGCTTGTCTATTCGCCCGCTGCACGCGCATTCCATTGGCTGACGGCCGCTGTCATCGTGACGCTCATTCCGCTCGGGCTCTACATGGTCTGGCGCGGCAATGCGACAAACTTCGATGCGCTGACCGGCCGCCTCTACGACGTGCACAAACTCCTGGGCTTCCTGACGCTCTGGCTGGTGGTCGCCCGCCTCGTTTATCGTTTGCGCAATGGCGCGCCACCCGACGAGCCGACGCTCGAGTGGTGGCAGAAGGCGGCCTCGCACCTCACGCATTGGGGCCTTTACGGCCTGCTGCTGGTGATCCCGCTGCTCGGCTGGATCGGCGTATCGCTCTATGGCGCCAACAGCATCTTCGGCATCGTCAGTCTGCCGTCACTCGCGGCCAAAAACCAGGACACGGCGACGTTCGTTTTTGCGCTTCATTACTGGGCCGCGTTGCTACTACTGGCGACGCTGGCGGCGCACGTCGGCGCGGCGATCTTCCACCACTTCATCCGTGGCGACGGTGTGCTCCGCCGCATGTTGCCCGGTCTGAAAAGGCGTTAATTCGTCACGATCATCCATCAGATTTCGCTGTTTGATCGATTGCGACACCGCATACCATCAATTGGCTGCTGCCGATCTATGCATCGGAACCTGGAGGCGGCCACAGTAAATTGCACCGGCACTGGGGGAGACGATGAGCCGAAACGCGCGCGCCCTCGGAGAGCTTCGCGAGGCTTTCCGGTATCTGCCACCGGTCGTGCGCGAGGCGATCGTCGAGTTCGCGCGGAAATCCGGCATCGTCGACGAGCCGCCGGACCGCATCTTCGAGCACTTCGCGACGTATCACGTGCTGCAATGCGCCGGTCTCGACGAGTTCGACATCACCGCGGCCCTCGTTGCTGGCGAACACGACACGCAGCTCGACGCCGCAGCGATCACCATCAATGGCGAATTGGTGACCGATGTGGAGACCGTCGACCGGTTGCTGAAAGAGGCGATCGACGGCGAGCCGTTCGAGGTTCGCTTCCTGTTCGCGCAGGCAACCATGTCGGCCAAGTTCCCGTCCGACAAGGTCGCGCTGTTCACCGCCGGTATCCTGAACTTCTTCTTGCCCCAGACGAAACTGCGCCAGAGCGAGAGCCTGATCCGCGTCCGGACGTTCAAAGACAAGGTGCTCGCCGCGTTGGAAACGCTCGGCCACGCGGCACCGACCGCCGATGTGTTCGTCGTCTGGCCCGGCACCTGGACGACGGAGGGCCACAGCGAGCATGCGACCGGCGTCGCAGAGGCCGCCCTCGACACGCTGAAGGCGACGAAACTCGTCTCGGCCGTCCATTTCCACCGCGTCGACTCCACGCGCCTGCAAAGCCTGATCGTCGACGACGCCGTCAACAACAAGGGCGAAATCACGCTCACGGGGATGGTGGAGCTGCCGCCGGTCGACGGCGTCTCGTTCGGCTGCATCGGCTTCGTCCCGGCGCTCGACTATCTCGCATGTCTCGTCGGCGGCGATCCCAAGGCCAAGACTGCGCAACTGAAGGACGACGTCTTCCACGGCAACGTGCGCGCGTTTTTGGGCATCGAGGAACGCGTCAACCGGCATATCCGCGAGAGCATCGCGGCCGACGACGGCGGCGCGCAGGGTGAGTTCGCGCTGCGCAACAACGGCGTCACCATCATCGCGCACGGCGCCGAGCGGATCGTTGGCAGCAACACGCTGAAGCTGACCAACTTCCAGGTCGTCAACGGCTGCCAGACCAGCCACGTCCTGTTCCATGCGCGCCACGAACTGAAACCCTCGCTGCAGGTGCCGATCAAGATCACCGCCACCAGGAATGCCGAGATCGCGCAGAACATCATCCTCGGCCTCAACCGGCAGACCCAGATCGACGAGTTGCAGATCCTCTCTCGCAACGATTTCGTGCGCCGCCTGAAGCGGCATCTGGACGTCGCCTCGGCGCCGCAGCCGCTCTGGATCAACAAGCTGCGCACGCCCATGATCCTGTTCGAGCGGCGCACCGGCGAATTCCGGCACATTCCGGAGGTGCATTGGGCACGCATCGTCACCATGCAGGAGATGATGCAGGCCTATGCGGCAGCGTTCCTGGAGGCGCCGCACGCCGTGCACGAAGGCGGCAAGTCTTATCTCATTCGCCAGGTGCCGGCACGCATGTTTGGCGACGATCACGATGTCGGCTTCTACTTCGCCGCCGGCCTGCTGCTCTGGCGCGCGCGGCTCGCGTTCCCGACTGCGAAGGACTGGCAGGCGTTCCCGGCCAAGCATCATCTCGTGTTCGCGCTGCGCACGCTCGCCGA
>JANLQP010000113.1:0-7188 GCA_031367895.1 Hyphomicrobiales bacterium | reverse complement strand
TCGACAAGGCCTATGTCCAGCTCCAGCGGTACGCCATCGCGCTCGAGCAGCCGCCGCTGCTGATCGTCGCCGATACGCAACGCATCCGCATCCACACCAACTGGACGAACAGTGTCCAGCAGACCACCGAGCTGCAGCTCGATGAGCTGGCCGATGAGCGCCGCCGCCGGGTGCTCAAGTGGGCGTTCACCGAGCCTGACCAGTTGAAGCCCGGCAAGACGCGCCAGCAGCTCACGGAGGAGGTGGCGGAAAAATTCGTCTGGCTCGCGCAGAAGCTGCGAGAGCGCGGCCACGAGGCGCACGCAGTCGCGCATTTCGTCAATCGCATGGACTTCTGCATGTTCGCGGAGGATGTCGGCCTGCTGCCGCGACAGATGTTCCGGCGCATGCTGGAGGAGAGCCAGAGCGACCCCGTCGCTTTCGTCGACAACGCCAAGGCGCTGTTCGGCGCCATGCGCTCAGGTGGTCGCGTCGGCTTCGAGCGCGTCGAGTGGTTCAACGGCGGCATTTTCGATGACGACATGGCGCGTTCCGGCCGAGGCCGATCTCGTCTGCTACTGGTTTTCCAAGGCGCGCGAGGCGATCGACGCGGGCCGAACCGAGCGTGCAGGTCTGGTCTCGACAAATTCGATCCGCGGTGGCGCCAACCGCGAGGTCTTGGAAGACATCGAGGAGACCGGCCGCATCTTCAATGCCTGGAGCGATGAGCCTTGGGTGGTCGAAGGTGCCGCTGTGCGCGTTTCGCTGGTGTGCTTCGACGCTGAGGACGAAGTCGGCGACCTCTCTCTCGATGGGAAGGCCGTAGCCCAAATCAATCCGGATCTCACGTCGGGTGCAACTGATCTCACCAAGGTCGCCCGGCTCAAGGAGAATGCTGGCGTTGCATTCATGGGAGACACCAAGGGTGGTGCCTTCGACATCTCTGGTGACCTCGCAAGGCATTGGCTGCAGCTTCCCACGAATCCAAACGGCCGATCGAACGCTGATGTCTTGCGCCCGTGGGTCAACGGAATGGATGTCACCCGCCGGTCGGCTGGGAAGTGGATCATCGACTTCGGTTGGACGATGAGCGAGGAGGAAGCCGCGCTGTACGAAACTCCGTTTGCTTACGCCCTCAGCCTAATCAAGCCAGTTCGGGCTACCAACAAGCGAGAAGCCTACGCGAGAAATTGGTGGCGACATGTCGAGCCGCGTCCCGGTCTGATGGCGAGATCCACGCAGCTGTCGAGGTGGCTGGTAACTCCAGAAGTATCGCGGTATCGCGTCTTCCGTTGGCTCGACCGAAAAATTCTCCCGGACCACAAGCTGCAAGTCATTGCTCGCGATGATGATATCACTTTTGGAATTCTGGCTTCGCACGTTCATTACTGTTGGTCGCTCGGCGTCGGGAGCTGGCATGGGGTCGGTAACGATCCGCGCTATACCATCTCGACCTGCTTCGAGACCTACCCCTTCCCGGATGGGTTCACGCCCAACATTCCAGCGGTGGACTACGCTGGCGATCCGCGTGCAAAGGCGATTGCAGCTGCTGCGGTTCGTCTGAACGAGCTGCGCGAGAACTGGCTCAACCCGCCCGATCTGGTCCGCCGCGTGCCGGAGGTCGTCGCCGGGTATTCGGATCGCATCCTGCCCGTCGACGACAAGGCCGCCGTCGTCCTCAAGAAGCGCACGTTGACCAATCTCTACAACGAGCGCCCCACCTGGCTCGCCAACGCGCACCGCGATCTCGACGCCTCGGTTGCCGCCGCCTACGGCTGGCCCGCCGACCTCACCGACGACCAGATCCTCGAACGCCTGTTCAAGCTCAATCAGGAGCGCGCCGCGAAGCAGGGCGGCTGATGCCGTAAACGGTCATCCTCGGCTCGGATATGCAGGGGCCCTGTCGTGGCGCATCGCGTAGCCCAATTTCGGGGGCAGGCTCGACGCCCCGCGCGCCGCTGAGTTTCGCAAGCCCGTGGAGCAAGGAGGGTGGGGTAGTGACGGCATTCTGTCACATTGCCTGTCACATGAGCCGCTCAGCTCGCCAAGCAGGATTGGGCTTGGCGCCGCCACGATGGGCGACCAACTGCCCGATTTAATTAGATAATTCTCAGCTGTGAGTTTGGTCGGAGCGAGAGGATTCGAACCTCCGACCCCTTGCTCCCGAAGCAAGTGCGCTACCAGGCTGCGCCACGCTCCGCCAATGTTTTGCCTGCGTCGGACACTGCTCGTCAGACACAGGCTCGGGAATGTCACCAGCGGTGCCGGTGCCACGCAAGCGCTTATAGCGGCAGCCCCGATTTGCCGCAAGCGTGAAGTGAGCGTCGTTGCCTCCGGTTGCCCCCGGCCGAACGCTTGCACACCAAGCGAGACATCGACGTTCCCGGCTTTGGCTTCGTCGATCGGCCTCCCCTATCGATAAAGCCAACTGATGAAATTGGCCAACCGGGCAACAGCGACCTGACGCTCAATGCGCCACGTTGGCGAAGGGTGCCAAATCTGCTTAGTGTGCTCCCGACGCGGCGCACCGACATTGCGCCTCCGGATACCCGCCATGTCGGAGACATGCCTCCGGCATCGGCGGCGTGTCGCCAGCGCGCCGCCCGCACTTCGCCCCAAGGACCACATGCAGACGAATTTCACGCCCGAGCAGCTGAAAAATCCACGCACCGCCGAGGTCGAGAGCATTTTGCGGCGCTGTGTGCATTGCGGGCTGTGCACGGCCACCTGCTCGACATACGTGCTGGTCGGCGACGAAAGGGACAGCCCGCGCGGCCGCATTTACCTGATGAAGGAGATGTTCGAGACCGGCTCGAAGGCGAGCCCCGAGGTGCAGCATCACGTCGACCGTTGTCTCTCATGCCTGTCCTGCATGACCACCTGCCCCGGCGGCGTCGACTACATGCATCTGGTCGATCAGGCCCGCACCCACATCGAGAACACGGGGACCCGCAGTTTCAAGGACCGCCTCATCCGGCGCCTCCTCGCCGAGACGATTCCTTATCCGGACCGGTTCCGCAAGGCCGTCCGACTCGCCAATCTTGGCCGTCCGTTCCTCGGGCTCCTGAAGCGCGCCGGCCTGAAGGAATTGGCCGCGATGATCGAGCTG
This sequence comes from Hyphomicrobiales bacterium, assembly GCA_031367895.1. Taxonomy (GTDB): domain Bacteria; phylum Pseudomonadota; class Alphaproteobacteria; order Rhizobiales; family Hyphomicrobiaceae. Next base: position 4,100 of record JANLQP010000113.1, on the reverse strand, counting down.
GCGCCGAAGTCCAAGCTGCCGGCGCCGACATTCGCCGGGCCCGGCACGGCGACGACCAAGGGCGAACGGCAACGGCGCGTGATCCTGCTTGCCGGCTGCGCCCCGAGCGTGCTGCGTCCGGACATCAACGACGCCACCATCCGGCTCCTGGCGGCGCGCGGTGTCGACGTCGAGATTGCGCCTGGCGCCGGCTGCTGTGGCGCCCTCGTCCATCACATGGGTAAGGAAGCAACCGCCATCGAGCAGGCCAAGCGCAACATCGACGCCTGGACGAAGGTCATGAACAAAGGTCCGGTGGACGGCATCATCGTGAACGCCTCGGGCTGCGGCACCATGGTGAAGGACTACGGCCATCTCCTGAAGCATCTTCCGGGCTATGTCCGCGCCGCCGAGGACATCTCGGCCAAGGCGCGCGACATCACCGAGTTCCTGGCCAGCTACGAGTTCGGCGCGCCGAAACGCTGGTCGAGTTTGCGCATCGCCTATCATGCGGCCTGCTCCATGCAGCACGGCCAGCGCATCACGGACGAACCGAAGACGCTGCTGCGCAAGGCCGGTTTCACGGTGCTCGACGTGCCGGAAGGGCACATCTGCTGTGGCTCGGCCGGCGTCTACAACATCCTGCAGCCGGAACTGGCGAAGGAACTCGGCGCCCGCAAGGCCGGCCACATCGAGAGTGTGCGCCCCGACATCATCGCCGCCGGCAATCTTGGCTGCATGACGCAGATCGCGCAATCGACGCCGATTCCGATCGTGCACACTGTGGAACTGCTCGATTGGGCCTATGGCGGGCCGGTGCCGAGGGGGCTCGAACGGTTCCGGAGCTACGTCAAGGACGTGCCGGTTGGACCGGCGCCGGTGGGGTGAAAGCGGGTGGGGTGAGTGCGCTGATTTTTCGCGCATCGCGACGAATTTGGGCGCGAGGTTGCCCCAATCCGGCCTTAACATGGTAGCGGCTGGGGCTGGGGCAATGACCGAGGAGTTCGGGGGCCACAATGGCGGACGATCCCTACAAGTTGCTCGGGCTGGCACGGTCGGCGGCCGAGGCCGATATCCGGCGCGCGTTCCATAAGCTCGCCAAAGAGTTGCATCCCGACGTGCGGCCAGGCGACAAAGCCTCGGCCGAGCGGTTCAAGAAGATTTCCGCGGCTTATGATTTCTTGAGCGATCCGGAGCGGCGCGCGCGCTACGATCGCGGCGAGATCGATGCCGGTGGCGAACAGCAACGCACCTACGAACGGCAAGCCGCCGGAGCACGCGGCCGTGCCGGCGGTGGCGTTGGCGCCGACGCGTTCGGCGACATCTTCTCCGACCTCTTCGGCGGTCGCGGCGGACCGCGCGGTGCTGGTGGTGCTGGCTTCAGCCTGAAAGGCCAGGACGCGCGCTATACGCTGGATGTGGACTTCCTCGAGGCTGTGCTCGGCGCCAAGAAGCGCGTGACGATGCCGGACGGCGGCGCACTCGATCTCAACGTTCCCGAGGGGGTTGCCGACGGCCAGGTGCTGCGGCTCAAAGGCAAGGGCGGCCCAGGAATCCGTGGCGGCGAGGCCGGCGATGCGCTGGTCGAGATCCGCGTTCGTCCACACGAAAAGTTCCGCCGTCAGGGCGACGACATCCTGCTGGATGTGCCGATCACGTTGGATGAAGCCGTGCTCGGCGCCCGAATCGAGGTTGCGACGTCTTCGGGCCGCGTTGCGTTGATCGTGCCGAAGGGCACGAGTTCGGGCCGCGCGTTCCGCCTCAAGGGTAAAGGCGCGCGCAACACCGCGACCGGTGCTATCGGCGACCAGATCGTGACGGTGCGCATCGAATTGCCGCCTGTCATCGACGACTCGCTCGCCTATTTCCTCGCCGAATGGCGCCAGAAGAACGGCTACAACCCGGGCCGGGGTTCGTGAGCGCTGCGTGGACGTGCGTTCGAGTCAGACACGAGCGTTAGCCGTGGCAGATCGCGAGCCCCGCAGCGACACGCCAGACATGCGTCGCTAAATACGGCCAGAACACCATCAGCCCGATCAGTGCGGCGCAGAACGCCGCGATCGTCACGGCGCCGGCTGCCACGTCCTTGGCATGCTTCACGGAAACGTTGAACTCCGGCGAGACGACGTCGCACAGATGCTCGAATGCGGTGTTGATCCCCTCCGACACCCAGACGAGCCCGATCGCAACAATCAGCCAGCGCCAGTCCGCGGCCGTAACGCCGAACGCCGAGCCTGCCAACAGCACGGCAAGCGTGCATGCAGCGTGAATGCGGGCGTTTCGCTGCGTGCGCAACATGAAGGCGATGCCTTCGAACGTATGCCCGAAGCTGACGATCAAGCTCGGGTTCTTCCAGGGTTGGTTGGTCATTGGTTTTCTTTCATCGACGCAAAGGGACGCCACGCCAGGGGATCGGCGGCAATGGGCGGCGGGCGCAACATAAGTCGGCGCTTCAACGCGAGCGCAAAGGCCATCGCGCACGACAGGAATAAGCAACAAAGCATATCGCTGACCTCAACCGATTGCAGGAACGAGACGTAGCGTTGTCCGGCCATCGAGCACCCGATCGATGTTTGCAGCGCCGCTCGCATCGGCATGGATTTCCAGATCGGCATTGTTGTTGCCCGTCGCGCGATAGCGCCGTCCTGGCACGAGACCGCCGAAATTCAGCCTCTGCGATCCGGCATCGCGTCCTGGATAGAACACGGCATCGAGCGCACCGTCGGTCGCTTTCGCTTTGGCAACGAGCACGTCCGGATAGGTGGCAGCCGCAATGACAGGCCCGCGCGCTGTCATCGGCTTTGCCGTCACAAGCGTGCGGAGTGCGTTCTGTTGACCTGTCCGCGCCATCACTTCCATCGTGTGCGCCAGAAGCGAGGCATTGGATCGCCGCGCCACGCCATCGGCCACGGTGATGGGACAATCCTCGTCAAAACCCGCCCTCAGTCGCTGCGCCAGATCGCTGTCGCCCATTTCCACGGCTGCGGCCATTGCTGCGGTGTAACTCGCCGCGCGCGAGACGCTGTAGTTGCCGATATCGATTGGCCAGAGCTCACGATTGAAGCCGGACCGTGAAAGTCGCCGGCGGGCAATCAGCCAATGCCGCAGAGCGAGATCGGGGTAGAGCGCGTTGAGGAAAAAGCATGGAAACGCCTGCGTGATCGCACCCATGATCGGAGGCAGCGCGAGCCCTGTGTAGCCCGATCGGCAGACGACGAGACTGCCGCGCGGTGTCACGAACTCGCGCTCGAGCCGATCGCGAAAGGGCGCCTCGATTTCGTCCCAGAGCGCTGTCCCGTTCGCTGCGTCATAGGCGCGGAGTGCCGTTGCGCCCATCGCGTTGCACACCGGATAGATCCAGTTCGGCTCGCAGGCCATCAACGTGAACTTGGAGTCGCGGAAACCGCGCATCAGCGCCTCGATCAATGCGGGCTGATCGTAGATGTAGCGTACGCCCGAGGGATGCTGGAACACGAGGCTGCCCGGTTGGTCGTAGGTCCGGGCGCCCGAAATCGCTTGGACGTAAGCGATCTGCGCAGCGAGGAAGCCCGTGAACATGATGTTGTCGTGCGGGATCGGATCGGGGAGACGGCGTAAATTGCCCCAGAGATTTTCGAGCTGCCAGTAACCCCAGACGCGATGATCTTGCATCTTCGTGATCAGGTTGCGTTGCGCGTCGCCGTGATAGCCCTCGAATGCCGGCAGATGCACGGCGCCCGCAACCGAGAGTGCGTAGGAGACGAAGTTGATCTGATAGCGCACGGACGCGGTCTGATACTGATCGCGCCAATCGAAACCATCGAACCGGTCGACTGGTTGCAGAGCGCGATCGTAAAGCAGCCGCATCAGCTGCAGGTCTTCGAGCGACAGCTCGGCTGTGCGTGCCACTTTCGGTTCCGCCACGACGAGGCTCTGTGCTGCGGGCGACACGAGATACGCATTGAGCGTTTGCCGCTGACGCCGCGCCAAAACTTGAGCGATTTGCATACCGAGTGCCAACAACACAAGCAGCGACAAGATGCCGATCGGAACCAGATGCAGCGCTGCTGTCCAAGCCACGGCGTCAATATGTGCGTAAGCCATCGCGGCAGCGGCGACGGCTGTGAATGCCCACACGACAA
>JANLQP010000099.1:0-10755 GCA_031367895.1 Hyphomicrobiales bacterium | reverse complement strand
GCTCAAGCCCGCTCTGCCGCTAAGGCTGCTTGGTTTGCCGCTTTTGCGTCCGCTGTAGCCGCAATCGCCAATCTCATCATGGCATTTTTAATGTGGTGGAAGCCGGGGGGCTAGTGCACTGATGCAAGTCTTGCGAAGGATTTCTGGTCTCTGGCGGCTCTGCATTGTATTTTGCTTGCCGAGTGCTGCGCTCGCGGATTGGCTTTACACGGCGAATGCTTCGCTGCCCGACTTGCCAGCCCTTGTAATATTTCAAGCCGATCCCGAATACGCAACCAAAAAGGACTTGCGGATCGTTTATCGCTGGCATTTCGGTGCCGGTGAACGGTCACGCCCAAGCAAGTGGTTTAACTCGGTCGGAGGAACCCCTGCATCAGTGGAAGGGTATGAGCCAAGAGGATGCAACCAATGGGAGGACCCCTGGTTGTGTTGGATTCAACTATCACAGCAATTGACCGAACCACAAAAGGAAACTGCCGCAGCGGATGCGGCTGCCCGCCATGAATCTGGTATGGCAGTGTATCGGAATGCTGTTCGCGAATACCAAGCTTTGAATATTGCGATCACACTTGCGCCATTTCTGTTCTTCTGGCTGGCTGTCGGGATATTCCGCTGGGTTCGCGCTGGGTTTTAATAACGGAACACACACCAAGCCAAATGTTCATCTCACGCCTTACCCTCACCGACTTCCGCAATCACGCGCATTTGAGCCTCACGCTCGACGCGCGGCCGGTGGTGCTGGCGGGGCCGAACGGCGCGGGCAAGACCAACGTGCTCGAAGCCGTATCGCTGCTGGCGGCGGGCCAAGGCATGCGCCGCGCGGCCTACACTGAGCTGGCTCGCATCGGTGGCTCCAGCGGTTGGGCGGTGGCGGCGACGTTGCAAACCAAATCCGGGCCGATCGACATCGGCACCGGGCTGCAGCCGACGCCAACGACCACCGAGCGAACGGGACGCATCGTGCGCCTCAACGGCGAGCCGCAGTCGGGCTCCGGTGTTTTGGCCGAGCATGTCGAGATGGTCTGGCTGCTGCCGTCGATGGATGGCCTGTTCACCGGCGCGGCGGGCGACCGGCGCCGCTTCCTTGACCGCCTCGTGCTCTGCTTCGATGCCGCCCATGCCACGCGCTACGGCCATTTCGAACGCGCGATGCGCCAGCGCAACCGCCTGCTCGAGGACGGTGTACGCGAAAACGCCCGCTTTCAGGGCCTCGAAGCCATCATGGCCGAGACCGGCGTTGCCATTGCTGCTGCGCGCGTCGAGGCGGTGTCGGCGCTGCTCGGCGTCATCGCGGCAAGGCGCGCGCGGGCGCCGGACTCGCCATTCCCCTGGGCGACGCTCGCCCTTGACGGCGTGCTGGAGGCTGATCTCGCGATGCGCCCCGCGGTCGACGTGGAGGACAGCTATCTCGCCTTGCTGGCGCAGGGCCGTGAGCGGGACCGGGCCGCTGGCCGTACGTTGAGCGGTCCGCACCGCACTGATCTCGCGGTCGGGCACGGGCCGAAAGCCATGCCCGCTTCGGCCAGTTCCACCGGCGAGCAGAAGTCGTTGCTCGTTGGCCTCATTCTCGCGCACGCAGAACTGCTGCGCGACCGGCGCGACGGCGCGGCGCCGATCCTGTTGCTCGACGAAGTAGCGGCACATCTCGATGAGCGGCGACGCGCGGCACTGTTCGCCGAGATCCTGCATCTCGGCTCCCAGGCCTGGATGACGGGCACGGACCGATCGGCGTTTTCGGCGATGCTGAACAGCGCACATTTCCTCTCCGTGGAAGATGGATGCATCGCCGCGGCGGCGTGAATTGCGGCATCCCCATCACACCTCGACAACGCCTTGATTTTTCGCTGGAAAAAGAACCCTGGATTTCGCCGGGATACGACCGAATTCCGGCGAGATTTGGCGCCTGACGTGCTATCAATTCGGCAAGCAATCCGACGACCTCTCAGGACCTGAAAAAAGATGAGCGAAGAGCCCGTAATCCAGCAGCCCGTAGAAGACTACGGCGCGGACTCGATCAAGATGCTGAAGGGCCTCGACGCTGTCCGCAAACGGCCCGGCATGTACATCGGCGACACCGATGACGGCTCGGGCCTGCACCACATGGTCTACGAGGTCGTCGACAACGGCATCGACGAGATTCTGGCGGGCCACGCCACCGAATGCCTCGTCACGCTCAACGCGGACGGCTCGGTCACAGTTTCCGACAACGGCCGTGGGATCCCGACCGGCATCAAGCGGGACGACGACGCCGATCCGAAGCGGTCCGCGGCCGAGATCGTGTTCACCGAGCTGCACGCCGGCGGCAAGTTCGACCAGAATTCCTACAAGGTCTCGGGCGGCCTGCACGGCGTCGGCGTCTCGGTCGTCAACGCACTTTCCAGTTGGTTGCGCGCGCGCATCTGGCGCGACAACAAGGAGCATTTTGTCGAGTTCAGCGACGGCAACACAGTGGCGCCGCTCAAAGTTGTCGGCGAAGCCAAGGGCAAACGCGGCACCGAGGTGTCGTTCCTGCCGTCGACGAAAACCTTCACCAAAGTGGAGTTCGATTACAACACGCTGGAGCATCGCCTGCGCGAGCTGGCGTTCCTGAACTCCGGCGCGCAGATCGTGCTGAACGACTCCCGCCACGCCGACAAAAAAACCGAGGCGATGCGCTACGACGGCGGCGTCGCGGCGTTCGTGCGCTATCTCGACCGTTCGAAATCGCCGCTGATCGGCGAGCCGATCATGGTCTGCGCCACCAAGGACGGTATCACCGTCGAACTGGGTCTGTGGTGGAACGACAGCTACCACGAGCACGTGCTCTGCTTCACGAACAACATCCCGCAGCGCGACGGCGGCACGCATCTCGCCGGCTTCCGCGGTGCGCTCACCCGCGTCATCAACAAGTACGCGACCGACAGCGGCATCGCGAAGAAGGAGAAGGTCGATCTCACCGGCGACGACAGCCGCGAGGGCTTGACCTGCGTGCTTTCGGTGAAGGTGCCGGATCCGAAGTTCTCCAGCCAGACGAAGGACAAACTCGTCTCGTCCGAGGTGAAGCCCGTCGTCGAGAATATCGTCGGCGATCATCTCAACGCTTGGCTCGAGGAGCACCCGAAGGAAGCCAAGATCATCGTCACCAAGATCGTCGAAGCGGCACTCGCCCGCGAGGCGGCACGGAAAGCGCGCGAATTGACGCGGCGCAAGGGCGCGCTCGACGGGCTGCGGCTGCCTGGCGGTCTGGCCGAGTGCCAGGATCGCGATCCCGTCAACACCGAGATGTTCATCGTCGAGGGTGACTCGGCCGGCGGTTCCGCCAAGCAGGGCCGCAAACGCGAATTCCAGGCCGTGCTGCCGATCCGCGGCAAGATCCTGAACGTCGAACGTGCGCGCACCGACAAGATGCTGTCGTCGGAGCAGGTGACCAACATCATCGCCGCGCTCGGCACCGGTATCGGCCGCGACGAGTTCAACATCGGCAAGCTGCGCTACCACAAGATCATCATCATGACGGACGCCGACGTCGACGGTGCCCACATCCGCACGCTGCTACTGACGTTCTTCTACCGGCAGATGCCGGAACTGGTGGAGAAGGGGCACCTCTACATCGCGCAACCGCCGCTCTACAAGGTGAGCAAGGGCAAGTCCGGCACGTATCTGAAGGATCAGCGCGCGCTCGAGGATTACCTGATCGACAGTGGCCTCGAGGGCACGACGCTGCAACTCGGCTCGGGCGAGACGCGGGCCGGCAAGGATCTGCGCGACATCGTCGATCAGGCCCGCGGCATTGCCCGAACCATCGACGAGCTGCATTCGCGTTACGCGCGCTATGTCGTCGAGCAGGCGGCGATCGGTGGCGCGTTCGATGCCAAGCTGCTGGCCTCGGCGGAGGCTGCAACCAAGGTGGCCGAGGGCGTCGCCGGGCATCTCGATGCGGTGTCCGACGAGACCGAGCGCGGCTGGGCCGGCCGGTTCGGCAACGACGGCTACGTGTTCAAGCGCGACGTGCGCGGCGTTGCCGAGGTGCAGATGCTCGATCGCGCGCTGCTCGGCTCGCTCGAGGCGCGGCGCCTCAACGAGAAGCTTGCGCACCTGAAGGAAATCTACGGCGCGCCCTCGTTCCTGAAGCGCAAGGACGACGAGAAGATGATCTCGGGTCCGCGCGCGCTGCTGGAGGCGATCTACGAGACTGGGCGCAAGGGCCTGTCGATGCAGCGCTACAAGGGTCTCGGCGAGATGAACCCGGAGCAGCTTTGGGAGACGACGCTCGACCGCGATGCGCGCACGTTGCTGCAGGTGAAGGTCGGCGACGTCACCGAGGCTGACGAGATCTTCTCGAAGCTGATGGGCGACGTCGTCGAGCCGCGTCGCGAGTTCATCCAGGAGAACGCCCTCAACGTCGCGAATCTGGATGTTTAAGTTTGCGCTTTCGGATGCCCACGCCGTGTTGGCGCTTCGTTTTCCACGGTAACCCGCCCGGAGTTGCGCCCGCATTTCTCGAAGGCCGTCTTGAGCGTCGCAAGGCATAATCCCGCCGCGCTCGCGTACATGATCATTCTCATTCGTTCTACCTGCATATGGGGTCGTTTTCGAAGATCATCATCCGGGATCTCGGACGTCAGATCGAAGAAACCCGCGAGGACGTGCTCTACAAACCGCAGGTGCAGGCCGTCGCCTGAGCCGCAAGTTGGGCACGTGCCTCCGCAGGCATGCTTCCGATGGACGCAACCATGCGTACCGCCTCCGGCATCCGGACACCGGAATCAGTCACCAAAACTTCCCGAAAAATGCCGGCCAGGTTTGCAAAACGTAGAGGCCAACCGCGATCCACGCCATAAGAACCAGCAGAGGCGGGGCGCTTCGGTTCAGTCCAAGCCGGAAACAAGTATCTTATTGCCCCGGCCCCGCTCATTGCATCACAATCCCCGCCAGGAGCAGCCGAGCAGCGGAGACTTCGAATGCCGATCATCGACGCGCAGATCCATATCTGGCGCAAGGGCACTGCGACGCCGCCGCATCTCACGCGGCCATATCTGGTCGAGGAGGCCATCCGCGACATGGACACGGCGGGCGTCGATGGGGCCATTCTGCACCCGCCCGCAAGCTGGGACCCCGACGCCAACGAGCAGGCCGTCGAAGCCGTCTTGGCTTATCCGAAGCGCTTCGCGATCCTCGGCTTTCCCCCGGTCGAGAAACCGGAGACCCGTGCACTCATTCCAACCTACAAGCAGCGGCCAGGCATGTTGGGCCTGCGGCTCTATTTCAACAAGCCGTACAGCCGGAGCTGGCCCACGGATGGCACATTGGATTGGCTGTGGCCGGCCGCCGAGAAGGCACAACTGCCGATCGCGCTGCTCGCCGGTGATTGGCTGCCGCTGTTTGGCGATATCGCGCGCCGCCACCCGGACCTGAAGCTGATGGTCGATCACATGGGTGCCCTCAGAGGTGCCAAAGGCGATGCGGCGTTCCCGAACATGAAAGAACTGACCGCACTGGCCAAGCTGCCGAACGTCGCCGTCAAGCTGACCGGAGGCCCGTTCTATGCCGACGACGCCTATCCGTTCAAAAGCCTGCACCCACACTATCGCGCCATGTACGATGCGTTCGGCCCGCGCCGGCTGTTCTGGGGCACCGACATCACCAAAATGCCCTGCAGCTGGCGGCAGTGCGTAACGCACTTCCAGGACATCGACTGGATTGCGGAAGCCGACAGAAAGCTGATTATGGGCGAGGCGATCTGCGATTGGCTCGGCTGGCAGCGATAGCAGCGACTGCTGTCTGATCCAGTGCGAAAATCAAGGTGCCCCGGTCCCGGGTGTTCGGCTCATGTCGACGACCTCATCCGTGCCTGCCGGCCGCCGTGGTTTGCGGATGGCTCGCATGGGCTTCTGGCGCCCCATGGCACGTCCGCGCGCCCGTGCTAGAACTGGCTCGTTCAATATCCCCCAGCTACTCCAACCGAGAGGACTCCCATGACCCTTAAGCGCCACGAATCGAAAGGCATTCTGTCGAAGGTCGTCGAGGCCAACGGCTTCGTCTTCACGGCCGGCATCACGCCCGACGATACCAAGCAGGACGTCACCGGCCAGACGCGGCAGGTGCTGAAAGAGATCGACCGGTTGCTGGCGCTCTGCGGCTCCGACAAGTCGAAGGTGATCTCGGCGACGATCTGGGTGCCGGATATCCGCCACCGCGACAAGATGAACATCGCCTGGACCGAGTGGACCGGCGGCCAGAACCTCCCCGGCCGCGCCTGCCTCGAAGCCAAGCTCGCCGATCCGCTGATCCTGGTCGAGATCGCGGTCGTCGCCGCGAAGTGAGTGTCGTGCGCGCGAAAGCTCAACTTTATGCGCACACACAACGCAACCACAGTGTCATCCTCGGGCTTGTCCCGAGGACCCATGGGGCCGCAATCGCAAGCGGCCCCAGAATGCGTCTGCATTGCAGCAAAGCCTTAATGCCGAGTTCGCAGGACGATGGGTGGTCGGGACGAGCCCGACCATGACAACCGTTGGATTTGTGGACTTGATCAGATCCTAAACGGTATCCATGCCGATCATCCGACGTGAGCTGGAGCCGGTCCTTGCCAACGTGGTCGAGGCGGCACCGTTCGTCTTCACCGCCGGCGCCATCGCCGACGATCTGAGCCTCGACGTTGCGGGGCAGACGCTGCAGGCGCTCGGTGACCTCGACAAGTTCCTAAAGTTGTGCGGCTCGGACAAGTCGCGCATTCTGACTGCGATCATCTGGGTGGCCGACATCCGGCACCGCGATGCCATGAACACGGTTTGGATGTCCTGGGCCGACGCGGAGAATCTGCCGGCCCGCGCCTGCATCGAAGGCAAAATGGCCGACGCCGAATGCCTGGTCGAGATCCAGATCATCGCCGCCAAAGGCTGATGCGATGCGGGCGCTGCGACTTGGCCGGGGTTCGCGGCGCCAGTCGAATGATCCGGCTGGCGTGTTTTCCGGTCCGCGTTATTGCGTACGCGTTTTCTGTGACCTAAAGTCAGAAAGCCAGGAGTTGCCGGGATCAGGACCTGCCGTCGGCAGCGTGCCATGATTAGAATGTGGCTCCAGCGTGGAGGAGGAAAACATGTCCCATCGAGCACGACTTCGTGCGGGCACGGCGATAGCCGCACTCGCGTATCTGCTGACATCAACCGCAAACGCCCAACAGCCGGCGCCACCTGCCGCTACTCCGGCCGCCCCTCCTGGGTGGAAGCAGGGCATGCCGAAGAGCATGGAGAGTTCCACACTATCGCCGCACGCAACGCCGATGACGGTGACGCCGCTCGAGAAAATCCCGCTCGACAAGATAAAATTGCCGACCGGCTTCAAGTCCGAGATTTGGGCGCACGGCATGCCGGGCGTGCGCATGATGACGCGTGGTGACAAGGGCACGATTTTCGCGGGTACGCGCATCATCGGCCGGGTCTATGCGATCACGGAGAAGGACGGCAAGCGCGAGCACAAAGTCATCGCGCAGGGGCTCGTCCAGCCGAACGGTGTGCTGTTCCACAAGGGCTCGCTCTACGTCGTCGCGATCAACAAGGTCCTGCGCTACGACGACATCGAGTCGAAGCTCGACAAGCCGGGTGACCCCGTTGACCTGACCGAAAAGTTCAACCTGCCGAAGGAAGAGCACCACGGCTGGAAGTTCCTGGCGCTCGGGCCGGACAACAAGATCTACATTCCGATCGGTGCGCCTTGTAACCAATGCGAAGTCAATCCGGGCACGCACGCGCAGATCCGCCGCTACAATCTCGATGGCTCCGGGATGGAGATTGTTGCGCGCGGCGTGCGCAACTCGGTCGGGCTCGCGTTCCATCCGACCAGCAACGATCTCTGGTTCACCGACAACGGCCGCGACTGGGCCGGCAACGCGGGTCCCGAGGAGGAGCTCAATCGCGTTACGAAGGAGAAGACGGGCGCCTTCTACGGCTATCCCTATTGTCACGCCCAGGGCATCCCCGATCCCGACATCAAACGACCGCAAGCTTGCTCTGGCGTCGAGCGGCCGGTTGCGTTGCTCGGACCGCACGCTGCTGCCTTGGGGCTGCGCTTCTACACGGGCAACATGTTCCCCGGTGCCTACAAGAACGTTGCGTTCATCGCCCGTCGCGGCTCGTGGAACCGCGATCAGAAGTTCGGTTATGACGTCGTGACCGCGACGATCTCCGGCGACGGTTCCAGCGCCACGATCAAGCCGTTCCTCACTGGTCTGCTCGACGAGAAGGCGAACGCGTTCTACGGCCGTCCGGTCGATGTGCACGTGCAGCCAGACGGTTCGCTTTTGGTTGCTGACGAGCAGAACGGCGCCATCTACCGCATCAGCTATGGACCATCGAAGACAGCGGATGCCGGGGCGCAGAAGAAGTAAAATGCACTCGGAACTGTTCTGTTTCGCGCGGCTGCCACTCCTGGTGGCCGCGCTTTGCGTCTGCGCGACGGCGACCGTTGCGCAGACGCCGCCGCCGCTCGTTGCAGGCAAGCCTTTGGCCGAGCAGCTCGAAGTGTGCGTTGCCTGTCACGGCGAGGGTGGCAATGCCAACGCGCCGAACATGCCGTCCCTGGCCGGCCAGCAACCACTCTACATCACCAATCAGCTTATCCTTTTCCGCGAAGGCTTGCGCAAGTCCGAGTTGATGTCGGCCTCGGCGCAAGGTCTGAAGGACGAGGAGATTCTGGCGCTCGCGGAGGCGATCTCCAAACTGCCGCTGAAGCCGCAGTCGGTGACGCTGGACCCCGCGCGCATTGCGCGTGGCAGCGCGCTTATCAAGTCGCTCCGCTGCAACAATTGCCATCTGCCGAGCCTGCTCGGCCGCGAGCAAATTCCGCGCATCGTCGGCCAGCGCGAGGACTATTTGGGACAATCGTTGCGGCAATACCGCGACAACCAGCGTGTCGGCTCCGACACCAGCATGGCTGCCGCCATGTACGGCGTGCCGAACGCCGATGTCGACGCGCTCGCACATTTTCTGGCGGCACAGCAGTAGGGTATGGCTGAACGGATGCAACGGATGCAACGGATGCAGAATGGCGACGAAGACGGAAAATCGTCGCTCGGCCATCGCAGCAGCGACGATCGTGAGCATTCAGCTATGGCGAGGTCATCAAGCTGACCGCGAAAACGCCGCTGACCATCTGGACGCCGAATAGTGGCGGCCCCGGTGAGGGCGTAAAACTGCAACGGTTGCAGTCGAGCGACGCGCTGACCGTCGTCGCGTGCAACAGCAATGCTGATTTGGCGGCAATCGTTCGAACAGGTGATGGCAACGAGGGATTTGCTTCAATTGACGCAAGGATGTCGTCGTTGCGATGGCGTGGGCTTCGGCGATGTTCTGTTTTGCCCCTGGGACAACGTATTTCCTGTACGTTCGAGTATCCGATATCGATCAGGAACATCGCACGATCTCCGGACGGGTAGACGCCAACCGTTCTGCACAACCCGCTTGTCGCGGGCAGTCCAGCAGCTATGCTCGGTGCGTTCCTGTCGGCGGGCATGCTTCGCTGCACGGGACAAGGAGGAGAATCGTCCCCGGTGGGGCGTCCGGACTTCAAATCCGGGGAGGGTCGCAAGACGGCTCTTGGTGGGTTCGACTCCTGCCTCCTCCGCCAACGGCATTGATCTTAGGGGATAAATATTGTGACTTGGCGCTCTATCCCACAGCTTGTCCCCCAACGATGGCGTGGCCTTGAATCACCCTGGTTCATCGAGCATGCGGCAGAGCCGGATTCGGCCCTCGACTGCGAGCAGGTAGAGCTTGGATTTGGAGAGCCCGGACACGCGGCTGGCGTCGTCGAGGCGGTAAGCGAGAGGGGCGACAGGGGTCTTAGCCATCAGCGGTCTCCATCTGTGAGCGCCCGTCGTCGGTGCTGCTCGTTGATGTAGAGGCCTTCTTACCTTTGCTCATCTTGCGCCCGTCTCGTTGGCGCGTCTCGGGAGTCGGGCGGCAGCGAGGTGAGACGCCTCGCGTTCGGCTGGCCGGCCGAGTGTGGATGTAATCACGTTTCGCGTGTGCTTCCTGTCACGGATCGTCCTGCTTCAAGCCCGCTTGGCGATCCCGCTTGCAGCCGGGCAAGCTGTACTCGTCGAACACTTGCTCAACGACTGCGTAAGGCGGCCCGTTGAACCACGACGGGTCGTCTGGATACTCCGACAGACAGATCGCAACGACGACGCGGCAACCCACGTCAGTGCATCGCCAATGCTTGCCGCCGCAGGCGAACTCGGTGCCGATCCGGAATTCGGAATGGGTCATTTCACGCCATCTCTTCCTCTTGTGCGGCTGCCACCTCGCGCGGCGCGGCGGCGATGGCGCGAAGATAGGCGAGTGTTGCCCGGTCTGGCTTGCAGCGGCCCTGCTCCCAATTCTGCACAGCGTCGATATCGAGGCCGAAGCGCAACGCGAACTGCTCCTGCGTCAGCCCGAGCGTGGCCCGCACCTGCTTCACGTCCACGACCGCACTTGCCACGCGGCGCACGACGACGCCGGCCGCCTTGAGTTCGCGCGCCAGGGTTTTCGCGCTCTCGACCATCGGAACGTGCACAATCGCCTCGCCGTTCTCCACCATCACTTCGACGGCGCGCTTGGCTTTGAGCAATGCTGCGCCTCGGCGAACGAGCGTCTTGATTGCAGAAATCGTTTTGACCTTGGCCAAGCCGTCAGCCGGCCGGATCACGAGATCGGCGGGTGAACCGGAGGACACGCGGTCGATGTCCGGGGCTCGCGCCAGTCGTGCGAGTCGCTCCTTCAACTCTTGCTTCAT
>JANLQP010000162.1:0-2168 GCA_031367895.1 Hyphomicrobiales bacterium | reverse complement strand
GGAGATGGCCTAGGTTGAGGATACGGGTAAAAAGTGGTCACAAAGCCCCCGGGAACAGCAGAGCGCGCCCGTTTTGTGATCTCACCAACCATGCTTCGGCTCGCACGCCCGGAGATTTTGACCTGAATCTGACGAATGCTCAGGTCGGTTGACGTGGCCAGAGACACAATCTCCTTGACCACGTGTTCTGGTGTCGGTGGCCTCCCGAGGTGTTTGCCGCGCATTTCAGCTGCACGCATGCCTGCGGTGACGCGCTCGCTGATCAGCGAAGATTCCAGTTCCGCCATGGCTCCGATGATCGTGAACATCGCCCGGCCCATAGGGCTATTTGTGTCGACCTGATCCTGCACGCTGACGAAGCGCACACCCAAATGATCGAATTCCTCAAGCGCCGTCAGTAAATGCCGCGTGCTGCGGGCGAAGCGGTCGAATTTCCAAACTAGGACACAGTCGAACTCGTGGTTCCTGGCAGCCGTCATCAGGGCGTTGAGTTGCGGGCGGCCTTCCCGCCGACCCGAGACGGCCACGTCACAATAATCCAGCGTGACCTCAAGACCGGCTCGTGCGGCGTAGCTGCGAAGCCCGTCATATTGCAGGTCCGGCTTTTGATCGGCGGTTGAGACCCGCAGGTAGAGGGCGGTGCGGGTGCCGCCAGCCGGCTTGGCGGCCGTTCGCTTGCGTCCGGAAAGGTATTCCTTTGTGGTCACGGATTCGCTACCTCATATCTCGCTGAAAACATAGGCTTCGCCAAGCCCATTCGGCAAACCCTTTTCTGGACACATCATGACGGCGATTGACCGCACAGCGTATCCGCGTCCGGCCTCGCGGCTCACCAATGAAGAGCTGGCCGTCCGGTACAGGCTGAGTGACGCTGACATCGCATTCATTCTCACAAACGCCAGAGGCGATGCCGGCCGCTTACTGATTGCGACCTTGTTGAAGACCCGTCAGAACCTCGGTTATTTCGCGACGCCCGCCGAAGTTCACGCCGAGACAGCCGCCTATTTGGCATCGCAAATTGGCTTGGCCGTTGCGTCGGCCGTGGGTGATGAAGTGTAAGCGCTCAACGAACGACATCTACCGCTGAGGGGCACGGGTCTGCCATCATCGCCGCATTTGCTTTGGCGGGGAGCGACGGGTGGGACGGAAACCGGCATTGGGTTCGGCATCGGCGGTTTCGCCGCCGACGGTTGGCGGCATCGCGATTTATATCTGTCGCGATCCGGTCGACTTCCGGATGGGCATCAACGGGCTCTCGGTCATGGTCGAAGCGACGCTCAAATTCGATCCTTTCAGCCGGAACCTGTTCTGCTTCGTCAACAAGCGGAAGAACCAGATCAAGGTTCTCTACTGGCAGCGCACCGGCTTTTGCCTGTGGCTGAAGCGGCTGGAGGAGGAGCGCTTCAAGTGGCCGGTCCATCTTGGTCCGGCCGAAGATGGGCAAGGCAAAAAACTGCCGGTCGTCGAACTCGACGAGGCGCAGTTCTTCTGGCTGCTGGACGGTCTTGATCTGAAGCATCTGAAGCCGCATCGCGCCTTGGAATATCGCACTGTTCTGTAGAGAAAGTGCGAGTGTTGCGGCGAGCCCACGTGCAAATCAGTTATCATTGTGCGCATGAGCGACGCTGCCGATACCACACCGGAATTGCCCGACGATGTCGGCGCGCTCAAATCGATCATTGGCGAGAAGTTGACGATCATCGGCGCACAAACGACGCAAGTGCGCGAGATGGAATTTCGCATTGCCGTTCTTGAGGAGAAGCTGCGGCTCGCCGCCCACAAACGGTATGGCGCCAGTTCCGAGAAAGCCGTTCCCGACCAACTCGGGCTGTTCAACGAAGCCGAGAGTCTTATTGGCGCGTCGGCTGTAAACGAGGCAGCCGCGTCCGAGACCGAGATCGCGGTGCCGGCGCACACGCGCGCCAAGGGCGGCCGCAAGCCGTTCGATGCCAAGCTTCCGCGCGAACGCGTCGAGCACGATATCGCCGAGGCCGAGAAGATGTGCCCGTGCGGCAGCGGTCATCAGCGTCCGAAGATCGGCGAGGTCGTCACTGCGCAGAGCGACAACGAACCGGCGAAAATCAAGATCATCCAGAACGTGCGTTTCAAGTATGGGCCATGCCACGTGTGCGACGGTGTGTTCCCGGACGTGAGCGAGACGTCAGCGG